>JACCYQ010000057.1 GCA_013696395.1 Chitinophagaceae bacterium | reverse complement strand
AGTTCTACCGGGTCACCAGCGTCTCTTAAATTCACAAAATGAGTGCCCTTTACCGTTCTGCCGTCTTTAATATCCAAACAGGGAATGATCCTTTTACAAAGCGGTGAAGATTTTGCAGACGCCTGCGCATTATTTATTTTATTTTCCATGCTAACTTTTTTATTTCATCAAGCTAAAAACAATGGTTCATTTTTGTTATCAATCTATATTACTTCTATGAAGCCCCGTTGCGCCTGTCCCGGTGAGGCTTCGTGCCGGATCCCGGGATCGCACTCTTCAGGGCTTTGAATGCGCTTCGGCAAACATTGTTCGGGTATATAAATGATCATACGAATTGCTTTACCTCTGCAAGGCTTATTTTGTTTTCATAAAAAGCTTTTCCAACAATGGCCCCGGTGCATCCAATGTCCTTTAATGCATAAAGATCATTCAGATTACTCACCCCGCCACTCGCTACTAAATGGATTGTTGGAAATTTTGAAATGATCTGTTTATATAATTCCGTGGCCGGACCTTCTAGCATGCCGTCCTTACTGATATCAGTACAAAAAACATGCTGAATACCTGCATTTAAATAATTTTCGATAAAAGAAAAAACATCAATACTGGTATCTTCCTGCCATCCGCTGATCGCAATCTGTTTATCTTTTACATCAGCACCCAAAAAAAACTTCGCTGCTCCATATTGTTGCACCCATTGCAAAAAAACTTCTTCTTTTTTTACAGCAATGCTGCCAATCGCCGCCATGTTAGCTCCAGAATTAAAAACCGTTTGCAGATCCTTTTCTGTTTTTATTCCACCACCAAAATCGATGATCAGTTTTGTATGAGCCGAAATATTTTCAAGCACTTTCCAATTGATCACTCTCCCCGTTTTAGCCCCATCCAGGTCAACCAGGTGAAGCCGTTGCAAACCGGCATCTTCAAATTGTTTTGCTGCATCTAACGGATCTGCATGATATACCGTTTTTTGTTTGTAATCGCCTTTTACCAGGCGTACACAGTTCCCATCGATAATATCAATAGCCGGAATAATCGCAAAAGGTTGTAAGATCTTTTCCCGGATCATTGTAGTTATTCATTTTTAATTGATAAAAAATTCCGCAAAATACGGTCCCCGGTATCTGCACTTTTTTCTGTGTGAAATTGTACACCATAAAAATTGTCCTTATGAATGGCCGCAGAATAAAATAATCCATAATTACAGGTTGCAATGCTGTATTCACTATCCTCCGCATAAAAACTATGCACATTATAAATAAAACTGCCTTCGTCAATATTTTTAAAAAGGGGCGATTTAAGTCCATGGATTGAATTCCATCCCATTTGTGGAATCTTTAATTGCGGAGCGTTAAAACGTTTTACCTGCACAGGAATTATCCCCAGGCAATCCGTATCATTTTCTTCCGAATGATTGCACAAAAGCTGCATGCCCAGACAAATTCCTAAAACGGGTTGTTTTAAATCCCGGATCACCATATCGAGTTTTTTTTCTATTAAATAATCCATGGCCGTACTGGCTTCTCCAACACCTGGGAAAATAACCCGGTCGGCATTTTTGATCTCTTCCACATCATCCGTCACTACAGCCTGAACACCCAATCTTTCCAAAGCAATCATTACTGACTGAATATTGCCTGCATTGTATTTTATGATAGTAAGATTCACCGGTCGTTTTATTTATTGGTTGAAATGATTGGCTTTAAAAAACTTTCTGTTGCAGCATTTATATCGGTTTCACCTTCTAACGCCTTTATATATGCGCTGCCTATGATGCCTCCATTAGCATACCTGCAGACTGCGTCAAAGGTTTCTTTATCCTTAATACCAAATCCTGCCAGGATTGGATTTTTCAATTGGTAACTTTTTAACCGTTGCAGGTAATTACTCACTTCATCCATGTTCTTATCACTGCCGGTTGTGGATGAAGAAGAAACCGCGTATAAAAATCCACTGCTTAAGGAATCCAGTTTTTTTATTCTTTCTTCTGAAGTCTCGGGTGTAACTAAAAAAATAAAATCAAGATGATAATTCTCCATTATAGTTCCATATTCTTTTTCAAATTCATGTTCCGGCATATCAGGCAGAATTAAACCATCAATACCATTAGCTGACGCATCGGCACAAAATTTTTCAAAGCCATATTGCAAAACCGGGTTCAGGTATCCCATGAGAATGACCGGAACATTAATTTCTTTTCTAAAGTTCTTTAGTTGCACAAAAAGTTTTTGGATGGTCATGCCATTCGCTAATGCAATACTACCGCTTTGCTGTATTACCGGACCATCAGCCAAAGGATCACTGTAAGGAATACCGAGTTCAATAATGTCCGCACCATTTGCCTGCAGGGCTTTCATCACCTGCATGGTTGAATTCAATTGAGGATAACCCGCAGTGCAATACATATTCAACACATGCGATTTCTTTGCATTAAACAATTTATCGAATCGCTTCATTATAAAAATTTCTCCATTTTTATATCAGATCTTTTGTAATCAGTATTTCCCAGCGGCACTTCCACGAAACCGAATTTTTTATAAAGATGTAATGCCGGCAGTAATTTTCTGTTTGAATAAAGAACCAGTTTCTGTATATCCAGGTCTTTTGCAAAATCTATACAATATTCCAGTAACCGGTTGCCTATCTTTTTACCCTGGAATGATTCTTCCACTGCCATTTTTGCCAATTCATAAACTGTCTCATTTAATTTCAAAAGAGTAACGGTGCCGGCTACTGTATTTCCTGATTTAGCGAAAAAAATAAATCCGCCTTTGTCAATGACCTGCCCCTGCGGATCATATAAAACTTTTTCATCAGCAGGTTCCACTTCAAAATATTTTTGTAACCAGGCCAGGTTCAGGTCCTTAAAATCCTTTGCCAGACCGGGTTCGAAGCCTATGATCTCCATATTTTCATTTGCTTGCAGCTCCATTATTTTTCCATTGCCTGCATGTATGCTGAAAGATCCTTATCACCACGCCCACTTAAACAAATGACTATGGAATCATCTTTTTTAAATTTCAAATTATTCAATACGTATAATGCGTGGGCAGATTCCAATGCAGGAATAATCCCTTCCAGCTGCGCCAGTTGAAAGGCTGCTTTTAATGCTTCATCATCTGTAGCTGATAAAAACCTGGCCCTGCCACTTTCAAATAAATGCGCATGCATGGGCCCTATTCCGGGATAATCCAACCCGGCAGAAATACTATGCGGTTCGGTAACTTGTCCATCGGGTGTTTGCATCAACAGGCTTTTACTGCCATGTAAAATACCTGTAGTTCCTAATGCAGTTGTAGCTGCACTGAATCCGCTTTCTACCCCTTGTCCCGCTGCTTCCACCGCAATGAGTTCTACACCTGATTCTTCCAAAAAATGATAAAAAGCGCCTGCTGCATTGCTGCCACCACCCACGCAGGCAATGACATGCGAAGGATTTTCCTTTCCTGTTTTTTCTTTTAACTGCCAGCGTATTTCTTCACTGATCACACTTTGAAAACGGGCCACCATATCGGGATAAGGATGTGGCCCAACCACACTGCCAATAATATAATGTGTATCATCCGGGTGATTGATCCAGTAACGAATGGCTTCATTGGTTGCATCTTTCAGTGTTTTGCTTCCACTCTTTGCGGGCAACACGGTTGCTCCCAGCATTTTCATTCTTGCAACATTAGGAGCCTGTCTTTCCATATCTTTTTCACCCATAAAAACAATGCAGTCCAAACCATTTAATGCACAAACCGTTGCAGTAGCCACTCCATGCTGACCCGCACCCGTTTCAGCAATGATCTTTTTTTTGCCTAAAGCAATAGCCAGTAAAATCTGCCCGATCGTATTATTGATCTTATGTGCACCGGTATGACAAAGATCTTCGCGTTTTAAAAAAATGTTGGTGTTAAACTCATTGCTCAATCGCTGCGCATAATATAACGGTGTCGGTCGTCCCACATAATCTTTCAACAACAAATTGAATTCATTTTTAAACTTTTCACTTTGTATAATTTGCAGGTACTGTTGCTGTAATTCATGCACATTGGGATAAAGCATTTCAGGGATAAATGCACCTCCAAACTTTCCATAATAACCCAACGCATCCGGGTTTTGATATCGCACAGACATAATTTTATAATTAATTTTTAATCATACATAAAAGTCAATAACTACTTAAACCATTTACAAAATCTTTTACTTTTTTCATATCCTTTACCCCAGCACTGACTTCAAACCGGCTGTTAATATCGACAGCCAATAATTTATCAGCAACAGGCTCTTTATTAAAATCTTTAAGCAGATCCACATCACCCGGCTCAATACCACCACTGAGAAAATATAATTTATTAAGGAGAATATTTTTTAACTGGCTCCAATCAAATTTCTTTCCCGTTCCGCCATATCCGGATCCAAGCGTATCATACAGGTACATATCGCAGCATTCTTCATAAGGACGAATCATCCATTCAAGGGGATCATTTTCCATAAGCCTGAAAGCTTTAATCACGGTCACAGAATTGGCCACTTTATCACAAAAATGGGCAGATTCGTCGCCATGTAATTGCACCATATCCAACCTGTAAGCATCTACAGTTTCCATCAATTCATCATAAGGCATATTAACAAAAACGCCCACCTTGGCAATCTGTCCTTTAATCGATTTCATTTTTTGGGGAGAAATCCTGTTGCCAATATACCTGGGCGATTTTGGATAAAAGATGAAACCGGCAAATTGAACGCCCATTTCATCCAATGCATTAACCTGCTCCGGGAGAGTCATTCCGCAAACTTTAATTCGCATGCTGCTTTTGTTTTAGTTGTTGAACAAAATGAACAAAAGCAATCGTTGGGTCGGGTTGTTTCATAAAATGCTCACCCATCAAAAATCCATTGAACCCGTTCTGTTGTAATAAAATTATGGTTTCAACATCATTAATCCCGCTTTC
>JACCYQ010000049.1 GCA_013696395.1 Chitinophagaceae bacterium | reverse complement strand
CTTTAATTGGAACAAAATTCCACATCAAAGAAAAACTTGCCATTAGTTTTTTTGGTATCAGGGGTATAGGCTCCTTTTTTTACCTGGCTTTTGCACTTAGCACCACATATTTTCCACTTGAAAAAGAACTTTGGTCGCTTGTATCATTTATCGTATTGATATCCATTATCATTCATGGAATAACAGCATCGCCGGTAATGCATAAAATTGAATCCGAACTTCCTAATGAGACTGGAGAAGATCCGGCAAAAGACAATGTGTAGTCCCTTCCCGGGCATGAATTTTTACAATCAATAATTTAAATTTTTATCATGCAAGAAGATAAAAAAAATGAACAAGGTATAAAGCCGGATAAGCAGGAAATACCACAGGATTCGAATGAGGATAAAACGAACCAGGACTTTACAGGTTACCCGCATTACCCTGCAAATGAAGAAATGCTGAAACATGGAGAAAAAGAAAACCTTTCAGAAGATGATAAAAGTTTTAATGCCCCGGATTCCGGGGATAGCGTGCCAACTTATCCGGAGAAAGAAGAATTAAGGGGTGAAATGAACCATGAATCTGAAAATTTACCCGGAAAAAAGGATGATGAGAATAAAGAGCGCTAATTAGAAAATTCTCTACATTACTAATATTCAATCATGGTTTATATTGGCTGTTCAGGATATTATTATCCTGCCTGGAAACCCGGATTTTACCCGGACGATCTGCCTAAATCAAAATGGTTTAAGTTTTACAGTGAGCAATTCAATACGCTGGAATTGAATAATACATTCTATAAATTCCCGACAACTGCGTCATTAAAAAAACTTTATCACTCTGCCCCGGCTGATTTTGTTTTTTCTATAAAGGTCCCAAGACTCATCACACATTATAAGCAAATGAATGATTGCCACAACCAGTTATTAGATTTTTATACAAGTGTTCATGAAGGAATGAAAGAAAAAACGGGCGCCATATTATTCCAGTTACCTGCACGGTTTTCATTTACAGAAGATAGACTGGAAAATATCATCAAAGCACTCAATCCTTCATTCAGTAATGTTGTTGAATTTCGGGATGAAAGCTGGTGGGCTCCAGAGGTGTTAAAACTTTTACGAAAAAATAAAATTCATATTTGTGGTATTAGTCATCCTAACTTACCGGATGATTTGATGGGTGATAAAGAAATCACCTATTATCGGTTTCATGGTACTCCTGAATTATATCTCTCTACTTACAATAAACAAGCATTGCAAAAAAGAGCTGATGAAACAAATTTTTGTAAAAGCAAAAACGTATTTATTTATTTTAATAATACCATTACTTTAGCGGGAGCTAAGAATGCAAAGACAATCAGAAAAATGATTTTGAAAAAATAAATCCCTCCAATCAAAGCACCATCAAACTGCACCCTCTCAAATCGCTTCCATCTGTTCTTCCTAATACTTCAAAACTTCCATCATCATACACTTTACCGGCATCATCAGTTGCTATAAAAGCGCATGAATAAATATTGGCAAGATCAATAACATTTAAAACACCCGTTCCCGTTAAATGTATTGTCAAAGGATCGTCTTCTTCCCTGATAATAAATTTCATCCAGGCAGGTGACCTGTAAAGTCCATTTCCTTTTGAGTAAGCCTGGGAAAGAAGTTCTGTCATTCCATATTCTGCATGTATGGACAACACCCCGAAAGCGTTCATCAATTCGCTGTGAACTTCATCTCTTATCATTTCCCTTTTTCGGCCTTTCATACCTCCGGTTTCCATTATAATGGTGGAACTCAAATGCATGGGAAATTTTTCTGCAAAATCCAGCAATGCATAAGCAACGCCAATCAATAGTGTTTTTTGCTGCCTGCTTTCCAGCAGGGCCAGTTTAATTGCCAATGCTTCCTCATTATATAAATAGAATCCACTTTCCGGATGTTCGCTAAAATTCACCAGTTTAGCAACCATATACACCAGGGATGAATTTCCACGTTCCAAATAGGAAGGTAATAAACCAAGTATGCAAAAATCTCTCACCGGGCCATACATCTGCTCAAAACCAATTAAAAAACTTTCTTCATATAAATCAATATTCCTCACCAAATGCCGGCTATTGACTGTTTGCGTGGTGCCACTGCTTTCAAATACGATTTCAGGAATAAATGTGGAGGATTTAATATCATGCGACTTGAAAAATTGAATAGGCAAGAATGGTATTTGGTTAATTGATTGAATTTTTAATATATCTATAAGAAGTCCATCCACAAACTGTTTATAAACAGGGTTTTGCTGGTATTGAAAATTAAATACCTCCAGGACCAGGCTTTCAAAACCGGTTTCACGTACGGAAAAAATTTTATCACCCCATTCACAGCTCATAAAACATTAATATCAGGTAAAAGTGTAAATTTGTCAGACTTCAAAAATCGACGAATGAAATTTAAACAGATCATCTCAGTAGCTTTAATACTCATCATAGCAGCCTGCAGCAAAGATAAGTTTACCACCGCACCACAGATTGAAATTATATCTATGAGTACCGATATAGTCCCGGCTAATTCAGGAATCCGTTTTACATTAGAATTCAGGGATAAAGAAGGCGATATGAATGATTCTTTATTCATAAAAAAAGTCAGACTGAATCAACGTGTGGTTGAAACTAACCTGGATTCATTCTGGACAAAAATTCCGGAATTTCCTAAGCATACTGAAGGTCAGTTTCTGGTAGACTTGAATTACCAGACTATTATTTCCGCAACATTTCCTCCATCTGTACCGGGCAACCCAAATGAAAGAGAGTCTGATACCCTGGTAGTTAAATTTTTGGCTAAAGATGCCGAGGGAAACAAAAGTGATACCGTTACATCAGACCAGATCATTGTCATCAGGCAGTAGGCATGTTTGTTATCAGCAGGTTATTCCGGTTCTTTATATTCAGCAGTCTTTTTATTGCATTGTGTTCAGTATTGATGGTCTATCAAACACAATACTTATTCAGTACACCTGATCCTGGTATTTTCTTTTATTTATTTGTATTTTTTTCAACTGTTTGCAGCTATAACCTTCACTGGTTTCTGACTTCCCATTCAATAAAGCCCTCACAACGTATTCAATGGGCTCATAAACATAAACATATTCACCTGGTTTTATTTTTGGTGGGTATAATAGGTAGTGGCCTGCTTTTCTTTCCGCTTATTCAACATTGGCATTGGTTACTGCTCGGTGCTTTTATTACTTTCTTATATACAGCGCCCAAACTTCCATTTGAAATTTTTAAAAAATTAAAAAAGATCGCTATTGGCAAAACAATTTTTCTTAGCATGGTCTGGACCTATGTTACAACTGCCCTCCCCTTACTAGTTACTTTTTCAACATTTACAATCAGTGCCTGGTTGTTTATTGTCAGCCGCTTTTTCCTGATCTATGCCATTTGCATACTATTTGATTATCGGGATCGGGAAGATGATAAATTGGATGGCATTCGAAGCCTGATAACTTACCTGGATGAAAAAGGAATTGACAAACTCTTTTTTGTTTCATTAATCCTGTTTGTCATTGCAACATTAATGATGTATTTCCATGGTCATAGCATTGCTTTGATAATAATTCTATTGATACCTGGCCATATAACCGCATTATTATATACCTATGCAAAAAAAAATAATTCCGATATTTTTTATTATTTCGTACTTGACGGACTCATGATGCTTTCAGCATTAATCATGTTGGTGATATCTTTTTAATTATTTTTGAAAAACTAAAGAAATATATATGGCTAAAGCGGTAAAATCGAAAAAATCAGTTCTGACAGATGAATCCATGAAATTCTTTCGCAATTACATAAACAATGCTTCACCGGTTGGTTTCGAAAGCAGCGGCCAAAGATTATGGTTAGATTACCTGAAACCATACGTTGATAACCAGTTTACGGACCCCTATGGAACGGCAGTTGGAGTTATCAATGAAAACAATCCTTTTAAAGTGGTGATAGAAGCCCATGCAGATGAGATCAGTTGGTTTGTAAATTATATTACGGCCGAAGGTTTAATATACCTTAAACGAAATGGTGGTGTAGATCACCAGATAGCACCCGGCCAAAGGGTTTTTATTCATGGAAAAAAAGGTCCTGTTAAGGCTGTTTTTGGTTGGCCGGCTATCCATACCCGTTTAAGTAATAATGAAAACAAGGAACCACAACCCAAAGTAGAGAATCTTTGTCTCGATAGCGGTGCACGCAATAAAAAAGAAATTGATCAATTAGGTATTCATATAGGTGCTGTGGTTACTTACCAGGACGGATTCGATGAACTGGCTTTCGATTATTATATTGGTCGTGCATTTGATAACCGTATTGGTGGATTCATGATTGCAGAAGTTGCCCGTTTATTAAAACAAAACAACAAAAAGTTACCGTTTGGATTATACATAGTAAATGCGGTTCAGGAAGAAGTTGGATTACGAGGTGCAGAAATGATTGCTCGCCGCATCAAACCGAATGTAGCAATCATCACGGATGTTACGCACGATACTAGCACACCGATGGTGAATAAAATAATTGAAGGTGATTGTTCCTGCGGTAAGGGACCATCACTGGCTTACGGACCTGCAGTACATAATAAATTGTTGAATTTTGTACAGGATGTTGCTGAGAAAAAAAATATTCCTGTTCAATTACGGGCAGTAAGTCGCAGTACTGGTACAGATACGGATTCCTTCGCTTATGCCAATGATGGTTGCCCGTCGGTTTTAATATCCATTCCACTGCGTTATATGCATACTACGGTGGAGATGTTGCACAAATCAGACATTGAACAAACCATTCAATTGATGTATGAAACATTACTGGCATTAACACCAAAGACTAACCTAAAATACTTTTAAAAACTATTTAGAAATCCAGCATCCACCCCTGGCAATCATCGTTTTGTAGTTTAAGATCAGAGATGGATTATTTGAGAAAGTATCGCGGCACTCTTATACCATTGTTACGCCATTCAACATTAATGACTTGTTTTTAAAAAAATTATATAGCCATAATAAACTGCTTTTTCTTGGCTTTATATTGTTTGCAACAGCTCAATTGTTCATCAATTTTAAACAGGGATTGATGGCTACGCCATTTATGCATTCCGGAATGTATTCAGGTACATTTAAAGTACAATCTGAAATTAGCGTAACCGAATTAATAATCGACGGTAAAAAACTATCTGCCTCAGATTATTCTGCCACTGAATGGGATAAGATTATTATGCCTGCAGAACTTTATTGCCGCCATCATTTAAAGGACAAAATTTTTTACCAGGAAGACATAAAACGATTACTTGCAAGATTTAAACTTCCATCTAATGAAACTTCATTTTATACAGCTTTATCAAAAGATGAATTTTTAATCCTTTATAAAAAACTGCTTTCGTCATTGATTGGGAAAAAAATTCATGAAATAGAAATCATTCAGAGTAAATACCAATACCTGCAGATTGATCATGATGCCAGGTATATTTTGATCAATAGCAAAGATTTCCTGGAACAATGCAATTAACCCAAACTATAAAACTGCGAATTATTGGTCAGTATTGCCTGCTGTTTTATGCGCTGATGATTTTTAAATGGTTCAATGGCATGTTCCTTTACCAGTTGCAACCCATTTTCTTTTTTACTACACTCGATTTTACTACCTGGCTGGTCATGCTTACGAACCTGCACAAATGGCTGCTGCAGGATTCTTCACGATTATTGCTGGCAGATCTGATTTTTTATATTCTTCCTATAGTATATTACTTAATAAATATAAAAAAATCCAGGCTGTCATTTATTACAGCTGTTCTAATGCTGCTGGTTAATTACATGTATGTAACCATCTATTGTTCGTATCCCTCAAACTCCTTACAAGGTCATATTGCCTGGTTGTTTTTTCCTTTTCTTTTTATGGCCCAATCATTACGAACCTTTTGGTTTTTATTAAACGGGTTGAGATATTACTTCCTGTATTTCTTTTTTTCTGCCGGGATCTGGAAATTAGTGCAACATGGTTTTTTTTATTCAGAGACCATGAGTGGTATTCTTCAAATGCAGCATAAATCAATATTGACAGATACTGGGAAAACAAGTGTTCGCGCTGATATCTATAACTGGCTGATCACTCAACCCCTGATAAGTTCATTCCTTTATCGTGCGGCTACCTTATCTGAATTATTCTTTGGAGTGGGGTTTTTTACAAAAAAATATGATTATTTCATTGCTTTGATATTCCTGTTGTTCCTTGTATTCAATGTATTCCTGATGCGGATCAGTTATTGGGAAATAACTCCCTTTCTACTTACTTTGTATTATTCAAAACTCCTGATTCCACTAAATAATGAAGCTGAAATTCAGCCAAACAATAAAACGCTGATAACTATCTAATTCAAATTCATCATCCTGTTCAGATGCAATATGATCCCCATTTGATTATATCCAGAATTATTCTGGTACCGGGCATGTGCATATTGGAAATTAAACTTTCCGGTCTTTATCCCTATACCTGCAGAAAATCCATTTAAACCGTTTCCATCCCTGCCAATATTTAATTCTTTCCGGCGTAAATGATTGTATCCAAGTGTTGCCTCAACGTGATTGCCTATATAGACATGCGTGGCTGCCACCAGATGCCTGAATATTTTGTCAAAAAAATAATTTTTATTACCATTTGGCTGAAAATCATTCAGTGAATTGTAAAGCGTATCATGATACCTGATGTCAAACTGGTGCAAATGATGCAGGGTTAATGAAAATGCAAAAGGGGCATTGGACAATTTTTTTGTTACTCCAATCTGGAGGTCAAATGGAAGATCTTCACCACTGGCACCGTCATATTTTTTTAATTGTGTGCCCATATTTTTGACCAGCAAACCTGCAGTAAAAAGTTTTGCAGTATCTGCATATACCAGCCCTACATCAACAGCCATTCCATTTGAACGGTACTGCCCATAATTTGAACTGATAAATTTTATAGTTGATCCATAATGCCATTTCTCCAGATACTGGCGGGATGCTGAAAGCTGCATGACCCAATCATTCGCTTTGAAATCACCATATACATTACCCGATGCATCTGTTTCTACTGCATTGCCATAATTTAAAAAAAACACCCCATACATGAATGTAGTTTCTGATTGCTCATGATGATAACCCAGAGAAAGATGATAGGCTTTTGTACTGGCAAAAAAATCATTGAATGAAACATTTAAATGCGAATGCATACCTGGTTTCAGTAAAGCTGGTTGATTAAATGCTAAACCAATGTCGTTTCCATCGTAAGAGGTATTGACACTACCCATGGCGGATAGTGATGGAGCATTGGGTAATCTTAAAAAATTATATACAGTATTCCCACCCAGGGTTTGTGCAAAAGATGAATACGAAAAAATGCAAAAAAATATGG
The DNA here is from genome assembly GCA_013696395.1 of Chitinophagaceae bacterium. Lineage (GTDB taxonomy): Bacteria > Bacteroidota > Bacteroidia > Chitinophagales > Chitinophagaceae > JACCYQ01. The sequence goes on along the minus strand of JACCYQ010000049.1, from coordinate 18,527 downwards.
TAAGAAATTTCAGCGGCACCTTGCAAAAATGCAATTAATATTTCAAACTCCATCAATTCCATGGTCTTCAGAAAATGTATATTATTTCTGCAAGGCAAGTTCCAATACCTGGCCCATGGTTTTTACATAATGAAAACTAACACCTTTTATAAAAGCGGTTTCAATTTCCTGCACATCTCTTTCATTCTGCCAGCAAAGAATTATTTCTTTAATCCCAGCCCGTTTTGCTGCCAGGACTTTTTCTTTTATTCCTCCCACTGGTAATACCTGCCCACGCAGCGTTATTTCACCTGTCATAGCCAGGTATGACTTAACTTTTCTACCTGTAAGTGCAGATGCAATAGCTGTCATCATAGTGATTCCTGCACTTGGACCATCTTTAGGAACGGCACCTTCTGGCACATGCACATGCAAAGTCTTTTTTTCGAATTGCGTAATGTCGATGTTAAATTTTTTTGCATTCGATAAAAGATAAGTCAGTGCGGTTGTCGCACTTTCTTTCATCACATTACCCAGGTTACCAGTCATCTTCATTTCACCTTTACCTTCACTCAGCGTTGTTTCAATAAAAAGAATTTCACCGCCAACGTAGGTCCATCCAAGACCGATTGCAACACCCGGCATAGTAGCCGTTTTATATAATTCATTGTTGTGTCGTGGCTTGCCTAATATCTTTTCAATATCTGCAGCGGTCACCGTTGGTTTCAAATTTCCTTTCATGGCCAATTGCCTGGCCTGGTAACGCATAATGGCAGCCAGGTGGCGGTCCAATTCCCGTACGCCACTTTCACGGGTATAATCCTGGATAACTTTTTCTAAAACCTTATCACTAATTTTAAAATTTGTATTCTGTAAACCATGTAATTCTTTTTGCCGCGGGAATAAATGCCTTTTTGCAATCTCGATTTTTTCTTCCACGGCATAACCACTCAAGTCAATGATCTCTAACCTGTCTCGCAATGCCGGCTGTATATTCTGTAAATTATTAGCCGTAGCAATAAACAAGACTTTGCTCAGATCATATTCCATTTCAAGATAATTATCATAAAAAGCATGGTTTTGTTCTGGATCCAAAACTTCTAACATTGCGCTGCTGGGATCACCCCTGAAATCATTTCCAATTTTATCTATTTCATCCAAAATCATTACCGGGTTTGAGGTTTTGGCTTTGCGTATGGATTGCAAAATGCGACCTGGCATCGCGCCTATATAGGTTTTACGATGGCCGCGTATCTCGCCTTCATCATGCAAACCTCCAAGGCTTAACCTTACATATTTTCTTTTGATAGCGCTGGCAATACTTTTTCCAAGAGACGTTTTCCCTATTCCCGGAGGTCCCACAAAACAAAGAATGGGACTTTTCATATCTCCTTTCAATTTCAATACTGCCAGGTACTCTAAAATACGCTCCTTTATTTTTTGCATACCGTAATGATCGTTATCAAGCACTTTCTTGGCTTTCTTCAGATCATAAAGATCTTCCGTATATGACTCCCATGGTAGATCCAGCATTAAATCAAGGTGATTATAAACAATTGAATAATCAGGCGTACTGGGATGCATTCTCTCCAGTTTCTCGATTCCTTTTTTAAATAATTCACGGGCCGCATCTGTCCATTTTTTTTCATCAGCCTGTTTTTGCATATCCCTTATTTCCCGGTCATTGCTATCACCCCCTAATTCTTCTTTAATACTTTTTAATTGTTGTTGTAAAAAATAATCACGCTGTTGTTTATCCAGTTCCGTCTTGGTTTTATTCGTAACCTTATTTTTTAATTCTGCAAACTGAAATTCAGTTTGCAACAATTCCATCAATAAGTTGGCCCTCTCCCGGATATTACTTAATTCCAAAAGCTTTTGCTTTTCTTTTAAATCCGTATTTAAATTGCTGGAAACAAAATGAATTAAAAAGGAAGGACTTTCGATATTGCGCAATATGATTGTTGCCTCTGCAGGAATATTGGGAGATAGCTGTATAATTTCGGCAGCCAATTCTTTTATGTTGCTTACATAAGCATCAAAATCAGGATCTTTTGGCGCTTCTTCATCGACCAATGCAGAAATTTTCGCTTTGAAAAAAGGATCTTCTGATGTAATCTCTTCTGTCTGAAAACGGGATCTGCCCTGGATAATAATGGTAGTTCCTCCATCAGGCATTTTAATTTGCTTGATGATACGGGCAATGGTGCCAATCTTTTCCAGATCTTTAATTTCAGGGTCTTCTACCGAACTGTCTTTTTGCGCAACAACACCTACCAATTTGTCAGCCTTGTAAGCGTGTGTAACCGCTTTTATACTTTTATCCCTACCCACAGTAATCGGCAAAACTACTCCCGGAAAAAGTACGGTATTCCTTAGTGGAAGTATGGGAATTTCAGCAGGAATAACAATTTCATCCATCATTTCACTATCATTCTCGTTCAATGGAATAATAGGAATAAAATCCATTTCATCTTCTTGTTTCTGGAACATATTCTTAAAACTCATTTATAATATACGTTTAGTCAAATTGACACATTTTGAAATGCGGGGGGCAAAAATACAAAGTTTATACAGTAGTCAAGTTTCATGCCGTTACACAGGGCACATTATTAATAAAAACCCCCTTCATGAGAGAAAGGGGGTTTCAATTTTAACTAAAATTAAATTAAAGTGCCAATCCTACAGATACCTGGATGGCCTGGTTCTTCCATTTATCCTGGTCATCAATATCATTTATGTTGTTTAAACCAACCACATATCGCCCAGTAACTCGAAACTTACTGAGTTTAATTTGAACGCCACCAAGCATAGAAAAATCGCCACTCTTAAAAGCGTCTTCTCCATTTTCTAAAAGATCTTTATTCTGATCAATCAAAATACCTATTTGTGGCCCGGCCTGCAGGTAAATTGGTCCAACCAATTTATAATTCAGTAAAACGGGAATGGAGAGGTAACTCAATTTTACTTTACTTTGATCTGACCTGAATGCATTTTGATATACATTTCTGAAACTGCTGTCAACTGTTGTATTATATTGATTAAATAAAACCTCCGGTTGCAAAATAAACTTATCACCTAAACCGATTTCTGCAAATCCACCTACGTGATAACCATAATTAAATTCTTCCTTAAAGGATTTACCATCTATCTTATTAATATTTGCTCCGGCTTTTGCCCCAATATGAAATTGGGCCATTACTGCCTGTGAAACTAAAAGAACGGCTAACAGACTTAAGAGTTTTGTTTTCATGTGTTTAATTTATTGGTTTTTAATTGTCACATGCAATTCACCAGTAAATACCCGGATAATTATACCTGGTTATGCTGGCTCAATCATGTTTTGAACTTTCCTTTAAAATTATTTTTCAATATTAACGCCAATGAAAATAACTCCGTTGTTAAATTTCATTAACTAATATTATAATCCGTTTAGAGAAGAAAAAGCTTAACAAGTTTAAAACATCACTCCAGCATTAACAGAAAATAAAGTATTTAAAGGTTTCTCCGTGTAAGGAATATAATAGCCAATGAGCAATGAAGGTTGCAAAAACATTTTACCTAATGAATATTCGCCCCTTAAAAATAATGACAGTGAAAGTGGTTGAAATTTTATTTCATCATCGAGTTCCACATTATCTGTACGGTACCTAAGATTTCCACGCCCCCTGTTACCCGGAGAAAAATAAGAATCAGAAGACTGGTTCAAACCAAACTTTTGCGTGCCACTTGTAAAATTAAGTTGTGGGGAAAAACGAACATAATCTTTACCGGTCAAAACTTCCAGCCAGTAAAAATCGTGTCGTAAGGAGGTTACAATGGAGAAATCACTGATGGATTCTGTTGAACTGATGCTGGTATACCCGGTTCTTCTTAATCGAAGAGAAGTAATAAAATCTTCCCGTTCTTCGAAATCAGAGCGTGTTCCCCAACCATAACCAACGGCAACAGATGGCCGAATCCACCATTTGCGATAAGTAAAATATCCGAATAATTCATTCTGCAAAGGGGAAGTATAAAATGTCAGCGAATCTTTTGTAAAATGCCTTGTATAACTTATGCCCGTTGCAAAGTCCATATTTTTTATATAATCATAAGATGGAGTAAGTGAGTATTGATATGGATTCAATTTTTTACCTTCCTGAATTACATTAGCCATACCCGTTATGCCCACCCCATGCTTATGGTAATAGGCCAGTGTTGGGATGAATGTAAGTTTATCTGTAGTTTCAAGCAATACATTGTTCCTTCCTGAAAAATCATACTGCCCCCTGGCTACTGCAACACTTGCAAGTACATAACTGCGGGGCATCATTAATGAATCTAAAAAAAAAGATAATTCAGAAAAAAGTTCTTCATAATCAACTTCCTCAAGGTTATTATTAACAGGCTTAATACTTTTATCCGGGATCGTATCTGTCGTTGATTTTTGAGAGAAGGCAAGATTATTACCGAGGAATAAACAGCTAACAATGATTATACTTTTAAATGTTTGACGTGAATAAACAGTACTGATCATCAGTTGGATGCTTTTATATACAAACGAAAGCACTCTGATGTTATTGAATAGGTAAAGGTTTAATATCATATTCTACTTTTTCACAGTTCATATCAATTCTATCAAAGTAATCTCAGGTAAAATACCCACCCTGCCGGGATAGCCGATAAATCCAAGTCCCCTGTTTACATATAATTTTTGATGTTGATCTTCATACAGACCCGCCCACTGATTATAAACATATTGTACCGGGCTCCATTTGAATCCCGGTATTTCTACACCAAATTGCATGCCGTGTGTATGCCCAGCCAGCATCAGGTCAATATCTTTATAATCAGCTCTTACTTCGGCATCCCAATGAGATGGATCATGACTTAAAAGAATTTTAAATGGATGATGTGCTGACCCGGAATATGCTTTGGACAAATCGCCATATTTTGGAAACCTGGCCTTATTACTCCAATTTTCCACCCCCAGAACTGCAATTTGTTCATTATCCCGTTCTATAACAACATGTTCATTCAATAATAACCGCCATCCCATACTTGCATGGATAGATTTAAGGTCTTCGAGGTTCTGTTTCTTTGATGCCGGGCTTTCCCATTGAGCATAATCGCCATAATCGTGATTACCCAAAATAGAAAAAATACCTAATGGTGCTTTCAGTTTTGAAAATATATCCTTCAAACTTTCCATTTCCGTGGCCCGGTCATTTACCAGGTCTCCGGTAAACAAGATCAGATCGGGATTTATGTCCATAATCTGCTCAATTCCCTTCATTACAGCTTCCTGATCACTCAGGCTGCCTGCATGGATATCAGAAATCTGCACCACTTTTAAACCCCTGAAAGCAGCGGGCAGATTTGGATACTTCAAACTTACCTGTTTTAACTGGTAACGATAGCGATTGTTAAATCCATAGATCAATGAGGTGAACAAGCCTCCGCCAATCAGTAAACCTGCCCAGCTTAAAAATGCAGAGCGTGAGATACCGCTATCAGAAATATTTTCGCCTTCGGTATTTTGATAAAATATTTTTCCGGCTACCCATTGAATTCCGCGACGTATATCATCGATCAGGAAAAATGTGGAGGCTATAATCTTTGCAAAAAATAAACCGATTACGATGGCAAATAATGTACTCCTTAAAGTCCTGGGCATATTTTCCAGGTTAATAAAAGGCAATAATGCCATCCAGATAATTGTAATGATGGCAAATCCCCAATAAAGAGAATGGATGATCAGTCTTGCTTTTTCACTGGCCGTTTGAGAAACCATTTTCACAGCCTGGAAAACATAAATATCCAACAAGATCATAAAGACAATGATAACCCACCAAAAAAAACTATTCACCATAATAATTTTATTAAAACTGTTATTCTTAAAACTGAATAAATGATTTAACCTGGTGTTCGATATTCTTCATCGTTGAAGGATCTGAGATTTCTCCATCTTCATTCAAAATATCATCAACCCTGGACAAAGGCAACATAAAAGGCATCACCTGCATGTGCATATGGTGTAGTATACTTGCCAGGTGATCCATCCCCCGTAAATTTCCGGCACGGCCAGTTGAAACGCCAACCAACATGGCTTTCTTATTTTTCCAGCAACTTTTCCACTCAGCTTCATCAATCAATAATTTTAAAATGCCGGGAATACTGCCATTGTATTCAGGAGCTACAAAAATAAATTTGGATGCTTTTTGTAAATATTGCTCTTCCAAAACCTTAAATGATTCCGACCCAGCTTCAGGAAAAATATCCACTAATGAAAGAAGTTCAGTCTCAACTCCATTGTTTTTAAAAACCCGCTGATAGATATTGGCTATTCTAATGGTCGTATTATTCTTTCTGTTAGTGCCTGAAATGATGGTATACATATGCATGATCCCTATTAACAATGCCACCGGGTATAAGTTGTCCTTATCTCTTAACTATCGAAGACTTATTTTTGCCGGATTCTATGAATTTTATTCTATGAAAAAGCTGTAAAACTACCACAATGAATCTAACTTTTTACGGACATGCCTGCTTTTCGGTGGAAGTAAATAACAAAAAGTTAATGTTTGATCCTTTCATTAGTCCCAATGAACTGGCTAAACATATTAATATTGCCGACATCGAAGCTGATTATATTTTGCTAACACATGGACACAGCGATCATACGGCGGATTGTGTTACACTAGCACAGGCAACGGGCGCCAAAGTGATCTGTAATTTTGAAATTCATGAATGGTTAAATAGAAATGATGTTCAGAATACCCACCCCATGAATACAGGAGGAAAATGGGATTTTGAGGACTTTGAAGTGAAATGTGTAGTGGCGCAACATTCCAGTAGCTTGCCTGATGGCAGTTATGGAGGCAACCCCATGGGGTTTATCATTTTTTCCGAAGAAGGTAATTTTTATAATAGTGGCGATACGGCGCTGACAATGGATATGCAGTTAATACCCAAATGGGCAAAACTTAATTTTGCCGTATTGCCGATTGGCGACAATTTTACAATGGGTCCTGCAGATGCTATTGAAGCAGCAAAAATGATCAATTGCACTGAAATTTTAGGGGTACATTATGATACATTTGGATATATTGTCATTGATCATAACAAAACAAAAAAATTGTTTACCGATGCCGGGCTGACCCTGCACCTGGTAGAAATTGGGAAAACAATCAGCATCTAAGCCGTCTCTGTAAAAAAAAATCATTAGGTTTCCATTATGTCAAAAATTATAGGAGTTGCAAATCAGAAAGGTGGTGTTGGAAAAACTACCACGGCTATCAACCTGGCGGCGAGTTTAGCCGTATTGGAGTATAAGACTTTGCTGGTTGATGCAGATCCCCAGGCCAACAGTACTACAGGTGTAGGCTTCGATTTACACAACGTAACCCATAGTTTATACGATTGTATGGTGAATAATGCCGGCGCAAAAGATGTTATTTTAAAAACAGATATCCCCAACTTATATCTTATACCTTCTCATATTGACCTTGTAGGCGCCGAGATTGAAATGATCAATTATCCTAACCGGGAAATGGTTTTAAAAAACCTATTGGATGTTGTAAAGGATCAGTATGATTTTGTTATTGTGGATTGCTCTCCTTCGCTCGGGTTAATTACGGTGAATGCTTTAACGGCTTCTGACTCCGTGATCGTTCCGGTTCAATGCGAGTTTTTTGCATTGGAAGGTTTGGGCAAATTACTGAACACCATTAAAATCGTTCAAAGCCGGTTAAATATCGATTTAAAAATTGAAGGTATTTTAATGACTATGTATGATGGAAGGTTAAGACTTTGCAACCAGGTGGTAAGTGAAGTACGCCGTCATTTTGAGGATATGGTTTTTGATACCATCATTCACCGCAATGCAAAATTAAGTGAAGCTCCTAGTGTTGGAAAACCTGTTATTTTATATGATGCAAAAAGCAAAGGTGCTACCAACTACCTGAATCTGGCAAAGGAAATATTGCAAAAGAATGATCTTACTAAAATTAGTCGTGACGAAAGGATTATGGAACTCTGAGATTGAAGTTTCCTGCTATATCATAAATAAGAAATTGAATGACCAACCCCAAGCAAAATAAAGAAGCATTAGGTAAAGGGATTCGTTCCCTTTTACAGAACATTGATACAGATCTGAAAACTACCGCCGGAACTTTAAAAAGTTCAGTAGTTGAATCAATAACCCATATCACCCGTATACCGCTGGATTCGATTGAAACCAATCCTAAACAACCACGGAAAGATTTTGATGAGCAGGCGTTAAATGAACTTGCCGCTTCTATCAGGATGCATGATATTATTCAGCCTATTACCGTGTCTAAAATGCCTTCCGGAAAATTCCGGTTGATATCGGGTGAACGTCGTTACAGGGCTGCACGACTTGCAGGATTAAAAGATATACCTGCATATATTCGCCAGGCAAATGACCAGCAACTTTTAGAACTGGCATTATTGGAAAACCTGCAGCGGGAAGATCTGAACGCTGTTGAAATTGCACTTAGCTATAAACGTATGATGGAGGAATTGGATCATACACAAGAGCAGGTAGCTGAAAGAATGGGTAAGGACCGTAGTACCATCACTAATTATATCCGGTTATTAAAATTACCTCCTGATATCCAGGTTGCAGTCAGGACCGGAGAGTTAAGTATGGGACATGCAAGAGCATTGATCAATGTGGACAAAGTGGACATGCAATTATTTATTTTTAAAGAAATAAAAAACAAAGGTTTATCAGTCAGAAATACGGAAGCACTTGTTCGTAATATGTACAAGCAGGACAATGCAGTTAAAAAAACCGTAAAAAGCAAACTCCCCCCCGGCTTTCAGAAAATAGAGGATAAATTAGCATCTCAATTCGGCACCCGTGTAAAATTAAAACACAGCCGCACTGGCAGCGGACAGGTTGTTTTTGATTATTACTCGCTTGAAGAATTCAATAAACTGCTGGAACAATTGAATGTTTCAGCCGACTAACATGAAGATTTCAAAATTTCTAATACTGGTTGTTGTAAGTACATTAATCCTTACATTGAATGTAGTACAGGCACAGGATGTTCCAGTTGTTATAGATGGCGATACCACCCAATTACGAACTACCCCCGATTCGCAGATCAAACAGGTTGATAATGATTCTCTAAAAAATATTCACAGTCCCCGGAAAGCCGCTATACGCTCAGCGCTCATTCCCGGCTGGGGTCAGGCTTATAACAAAAAGTATTGGAAAATTCCTATTGTTTATGGAGCATTGGGAACAACAGCAGGAGTTTTTGTATTTAATCTTCAAACATATAAGGAACTCAGGGTTGCGTACAGAGGCAAGTATAATGCAAGAGTATTTAAAGATTCAACGGATTACTTTAAAATGGAAACCCGGTATATCCCTATCAGTGAAGAATCTCTCAGGTATAACCGTAATGAATTTCGCCGCAATATTGATTATACTGTTTTAGTATTCATTGTACTTTGGGGATTAAATGTAGTTGATGCTACCGTTGATGCACACCTGAAAAGTTTTGATGTGAGCCCGGACCTGAGCCTCAGAATAAAACCCGGTCATAGTGAGCTGGCCAATACCTCAGGGCTCAGTTTAGTTTTGCAAATAGGAAAATAAATTTCCGGCATTTTCACATTAATTAAATTAAAAATGAAAATAGCATTAATAGGTTATGGTAAAATGGGCAAAGCCATTGAAAAGGTCGCTTTGGAAAACGGGCATGAAATTGTTTTAGTGATCGATATGCATAACCCGGCTGATCTCAATACGGAAAATCTTTCAAAAGCCTATATAGCCATTGAATTTACCGGGCCGGAAACGGCAGAAAATAATATTCGCAAATGCATTAAAGCCGGCATTCCTGTAGTATCAGGTTCTACCGGGTGGACGGAAAATTTACAGGCCGTTCAACAATTTTGTAAATCGGAAAACGGCAGTTTTTTATATGCCAGCAACTTCAGTATTGGTGTCAATATCTTTTTTGAATTGAACCGGAAATTAGCCGCTATGATGTCGGCACATTCGGATTATGATGTAACGCTTGAAGAAATTCATCACACCCAAAAAAAAGATGCACCCAGCGGAACAGCTATCACCCTGGCTGAAGACATTTTAAAAGAAGTTCCATTTAAGAAAAAATGGGTGAATGAAATATCCGGAAACAAAGAGGAATTATCCATTGTCAGCAAACGCATTGATCCCGCACCCGGTACACATAAAGTACATTATTCAACTTCGATTGATGATATCGAAATCATCCACACAGCACATAACAGAAAAGGTTTTGCCATGGGAGCAGTTCTTGCTGCCGAATTTATTCATGATAAGAAAGGCGTTTTTAGCATGAAGGATGTTTTACAATTGTAAAAACCTTGCCTATATTTAATTTCATCTATTTAAAGCCTTCATTTCCAACCTGCAATTTTTAATAATAATCCTGAACGTTCGTTATTCCAAACTGAATTTCATTTCAGGGCAATGTGCGGGGGCTGAAATTCAAGCAAAGCCTTTGTGCGGTTGGCTTTGGTAGATACCGGTTGGACTAACTATAAAATCCAATCGGTATTAATTGTTTTTTTATTAAATTGTTAACGCATTCCGCATACAATTTTCTGTTCGTATGCGTTTATCTCAGGTCTCCAACTCAACCCCGGAACAACCTTTTATTCATTTAAACATTCAATTATGAATGAACAACAAAAAGTTCAGGGTGATGACCTGTACACGTATGATTCTTTCGGGGTGAAAAAAGAAAGAAAATCAAAGAACAATTTCTGGTGGTGGTGCGCAGGAGCTCATCAACCATTATTAAAAGAACATCCTACAGAACATACCAAGTATGCAGGTTTAGGAGGTGTGCTGGTTGCTACATTTGTTCTTGCTACCTTATCTGCAGGTTATGCTATTCACAGTATTTTTGATAATTGGCTTTGGACCATAGCCTTTGCATTGATCTGGGGACTGATCATTTTTAATTTTGATCGCTTCCTTGTTTCTACCATGCGTAAATATGGCCTGTCAAAAAACAAACAGATCTGGATGGCCGTTCCAAGGATCATGCTGGCACTATTGATTGGTTTTACCATTGCAAGACCTTTAGAACTAAAGATCTTTGAAAAAGAGATCAATGTGAAGATGGTTGAAAACATGCACAAAAAAACCCAGCATAACGACAGCCTTTTACAATTGCAAAATCTTACGACTGAAACAAATGCAAAAGCAGAAAGAGACCGGACGCTGCTCCGTAAACAAGCCATTGAAGACACCTTACGCAATTTACAATCGGCCTATGTGCAGGAAGCCGATGGAACTGGTGGCTCGGGACAAAGAGGTATTGAAAGAATTACCCGGTTAAAAAAGGAAGCCTACGATCAATATTTATTGCAAAATACCCCTGAGTTACTGGATATTAAAAATAGTGTAGCCATACAGGATAGTATATTGCTGAATGCCACGGCTTCCATTCAAAATAAAAAAGACCAGTACCAAACAACACTGGGTGCAGGAACCGGATTTTTGGAACGCAACAAAGCATTATCAGATTTATCTGCTGAAGAAAGCAGCGTATTCTGGACATCACTCATGATCTCTTTACTGATCATATTGATTGAAACAGGTCCCATTCTATCCAAATTAATTATGCCGGTAGGACCTTATGATGTAGCCCTGGCAAAAGAAGAATTGTTGCAGATGGCAGCCTCTGAAAACGACATCCGCAAAAGCAAAGAGATTGTGTACGAAAAGAAAAAGCTTTTCTACGAGAAACAAAAAGCCATGAGCGATATGCTGGTGCATAAACTAACGGAAATGCAGCAAAAAAATATTGATGATGAACTATTAAAATGGGAACAGGGCACCTGGGAACCACGTGACCACCGGCCAAGCATGGACGAAGTAATGCGCAAAATAAAAAGCCAGTACAAACTGGATGAAGAAGATATGATGTAAGAGTATCTAAATTTTAAAACATGTCAAATAAAAATGCAGTCCGGATGGACTGCATTTTTTTATAAGATTATATGAAGAATTTTTTATTTTAAATTCCCCAGCATATCCTTCACCATTCTTTCCAGATCATATTCATGCTGCCAGCCCCAGTCTTTGCGGGCAACACTGTCATCAACGCTTTGCGGCCAGCTGTCGGCAATGTTTTGCCGGTAATCGGGCGCAAAATCCATGGTAAATTCAGGAATATGTTTACGGATCTCCTCCCCGATTTCTTTAGGAGAAAAACTCATGGAAGAAACATTATAGGATGTTCTGACAGAAATATTTTTTGCATCCGCTTCCATCAGTTCGATAGTCGCTTTTATTGCATCGGGCATATACATCATCGGCAGATAAGTATCTTCTTTTAAAAAACTGGTGTATTTTTTTTCTTCCAGTGCTTCATGAAAAATTTCAATTGCGTAATCGGTAGTACCACCACCCGGTGCCGATTTATAACTGATCAACCCGGGATAACGCAGACTTCTTACATCAACACCATAACGGTTAAAATAATAATTGCACCAAAACTCGCCGGCATATTTACTGATGCCATACACTGTTGTAGGCTCAATGATGGTTTGTTGCGGGCAATGTTGTTTGGGAGATGTGGGACCAAATACTGCAATGCTGCTGGGCCAGTAAACTTTATGCAGTTTTTCTTCGTGCGCAATTTCCAATACGTTCAATAATCCCTGCATATTTAAATGCCAGGCAAGCCCCGGATTTTTTTCACCAGTGGCCGAAAGTATAGCTGCCAGGTGATAAACCTGGGTGATGTTTTGCCGGATGATTTGCACATGCAGCATTTCTTTATTCATTACATCCATGCTGACATAAGGCCCTGTACCTTTCAAAAGCGGATTCTCCTCCCGAAGGTCAGAAGCCACTACACTTGCTTCACCATACATTTGCCTTAATGCAAGAGTGAGTTCTACACCAATCTGTCCGCTGGCACCTATCACCAAAATTTTATCTCTAACCATTCTATAGAAATTGAAGTTTTGCAAACCTATGAAAAGTTATGTTTGAAGAACGTTGGTTAAAAACAAAACTTTTATTCTGCATGAAGTTTATTGATGAAAATAAACCGCCGAAAGTTCATCTCTCCTTAAAAAGGTAAGTTCCGTTTATCTTTGCGCCATGGAAAAATTTTTACAGGATCTTTTTAAAGATCAAACTTATGATCCGCAACAGTTTTTTTTAATTGCCGGACCCTGTGTGGTTGAAAGTGAAGAAAATGTAATGGAAGTAGCGGAGAAAGTTTCAACTATTTGTAAAAAATTAGGAATTCCCTATGTATTTAAAGCCTCGTACAGAAAGGCTAATCGTACCAGCGCAACTTCCTTTACTGGTTTGGGCGATAAAAAAGCCCTAAGCATTATTCAAAAAGCTGCTCAAAAATTTTCACTGCCATCTACCACGGATATACATGCACATGAAGAAGCGGCCATGGCTGCTGGTTATGTTGATATTTTACAGATACCGGCATTTCTTTGTCGCCAGACAGACCTCCTGATTGCAGCAGCTAATACCGGCAAAATTGTAAACGTAAAGAAAGGTCAGTTTGTAAGCGGTGGCTCTATGAAATTTGCTGTTGAAAAAATTAAAATGGCAGGCAACAATAAAGTGATATTAACTGAACGCGGAAACAGTTTTGGTTACCAGGATATGGTAGTTGATTATCGCAATATTCCCATTATGAAAGCACATGGCGTACCAGTGGTGATGGATTGTACACACAGTTTGCAACAACCCAATCAAACCAGTGGCATTACCGGTGGCAACCCGGAATTAATCCGCACCATTGCAAAGGCCGCCATTGCAACAGGAGCAGATGGATTGTTTATAGAAACGCATCCGAATCCCGGGCAAGCTAAAAGTGATGGCGCCAATATGCTGCATTTAGATAAACTGGAAGAATTGCTGGTTCAATTAACCAAAATCAGGAAGGCAGTTGTGTAGGTTGAAAAAATGGAAGGAAAGCTAAAAAGTAAAAATTCAAAAGCCTGCCGATTGAATAATAAACATTTACTTTCTTTCCATTTTCAAATTTTCAAATTGCCAAATTTTCAAATTGTATTACCTCAGGTCGATTACTTCAACACCGGGGTATTTTGCTTTATTAAAAACAAACTGTGCATCTGAAACCGCCACATTCGGTTTCATAGAACTAATATTATAACTGTAACGGGTGCCATTTTTCTCCAACACCTTGGTACTGCTCATCATTTTTGTGCCTTTATCCACATATACATATAACTTATGAAAAGGCTTGGTTTTATCCGTAGGTGTCATTTCAATTTCCTGGATAACTTTCGCACCTTGCTTTTTTTCACCATTTAATTTGTAGATAAAATCCTTATCATAAAAATTGGTAAATAATTTTTGAGGTGTAAGATTTCCTGCTGAACCATCCAATGTTGTAATGGTTACTTCATTGGCAGATTTATCCAGCGTCCAAACATTTTTTCCATCACTGAAAATTTCCTGGTCACCAAAACTTACATAGTACCTGGTACCCTTCATAGAAACGGAACCTTTTTTTGTAGATAAAACTTTTCCGGCTGAATTTTCTACCTGGTAAGCAAAGTCTGCATTTACAGTTTTAAAAGATTTAAATTTTGCACTTACACCATCCAGTACTTTCTTGGCTTCGGGATCGGTACGACCTGCATTACTGGTTTGTGCGATAGTAATTAAACCAGCCAGTAAAAGAGTAGTTAAAAAGTAAATTTTTTTCATATTGTTCACATATTTAGAAAGTTGTTTCCAAAACGGAAACAAAGATAATTGTAATAACAGGTGTAGGACTCTCAATGATAGTACCAGGTTGCAAAGAGGCTTATATATTAACAATCCGGAAGCATTTTGAAAAAATTAACCCAATGCCTGCAAATGCTGCTCCAGTTCCATTTCCGTTTTAATTAACACTTCTCTGGCCTTAGAGCCCTGGCTCCCTCCCACAATGCCTGCAGCTTCCAGCTGATCCATTAAACGGCCTGCCCGGTTATAACCTAATTTCATCCTGCGTTGTAATAAAGAGGTAGAACCTACCTGGTTTTGAACAATTAACCTGGCCGCATCTTCAAACAATTTATCCCGGTCTCCCATATCAAAATCTTTGGCTTCCATATCCTTTTCATCCACGTATTCAGGCAACAAAAAGGCATGCATATAGCCACGCTGTTTACCGATGTATTCAACTACTTTTTCCACTTCGGGTGTATCCACAAAAGCACACTGTAAACGGGTTATTTCACCATGATGAGAAATTAGCATATCTCCTTTCCCGATTAATTGCTCTGCGCCACCGGCATCCAGAATGGTTCTTGAATCTATTTTGGAAGAAACTTTAAATGCAATCCGAGACGGGAAGTTGGCTTTGATGGTACCTGTAATAATATTTACCGAAGGTCTTTGCGTTGCAATGATCAGGTGAATACCTACTGCCCTGGCCAGCTGTGCCAGGCGTGCAATGGGCATTTCAATTTCTTTGCCTGCTGTCATGATCAGGTCTGCAAATTCATCAACAACCAAAACGATGAATGGCAGAAACTGGTGACCCTTTTGCGGGTTCAACCTGCGCTTAACAAATTTCTCATTGTATTCTTTGATGTTACGGGCACCGGCTTCTTTTAACAGATCATAACGGTTATCCATTTCAATACAAAGTGCATTGAGCGTATTGATCACTTTTTTTGTATCGGTAATGATAGAATCTTCCTCATCAGGTAATTTGGCCAGGAAATGTTTTTCAATCACCCTGTATAAACTCAGTTCCACTTTTTTGGGATCGATCAAAACAAGTTTTAATTGCGAAGGATGTTTTTTATATAACAAAGAAACCAGGATTGCATTCAACCCCACTGATTTACCCTGACCCGTGGCGCCCGCCATTAATAAGTGTGGCATCGATGCCAGATCAACAATGTAATTTTCATTATCAATCTTTTTACCAATCGCAATAGGTAAACTGTAATTATTATGCTGGAACCGATCAGATGCCAAAAGTGTTTTCATGCTCACCACACTCTTCTTCACATTTGGAACCTCAATACCGATAGTACCCTTACCCGGAATAGGCGCAATGATGCGTATACCCAATGCCGCCAGGCTTAAAGCAATGTCATCTTCCAGGTTTTTAATGCGTGAAATACGCACACCGGCTGCAGGAACAATTTCATACAACGTAACCGTAGGACCTACCGTTGCGAAGATCTTTTGAATATGGATATCGTAATTCTTGAGGGTGTTGATGATCTGGTTTTTATTATTTTCCAATTCATTGGGATCATGAACGATCTTTTCACTGCCATGCGTTTCAAGCATGTTCAGGCTGGGATATTTATAATCGCGGAGATCGAGTGTAGGTTCATAAGGCGGAAGATCTTTATAATCCTTTTCACCCTCTTCTTCTGAATCCTGTTCTTTAGAAAATTCTTTAATTTCCAATGGCACTTCTTCATCTATGGGTGTCAGATTATCGGCCAGGTCATGTGCATGGGTCAATTCTTTTATCGTTTCTTCTTCGGTAATTCCATTATCATACAAATCATTTTTTTCTTCCGGCGTTTCTACATCTTCATGGTGTTCTACCATTGTTAATGGAAGATTCTCTTTTTCTTCCTGGATAAATAAAACCGGTTTATCGCTGTTATTTCTTAATCCATTAGAACGGGTGTTTGCCACTTCAACCATCGCTTCATCTATTGGTTGAACAGAATCTTCTTGTTCAATATTTACCTGTTTTACCGGGCGAGCCGGTATTTTAAATACTGGATTGAATTGCCAGATGATATAAGCCAGGAAAGCGGCGAATAAAATTGCTGCCGTTCCGAAACTGCCTATGAAATTTTGCATCCATTCGCTGATCATCAAACCTACATTGCCACCGAAACGGAAATCAGCACTATCAAAAATATATGCGGTGGTAACTGAAATAACCAGTAAGCCAACGATGATATAACGCAAGTTTCGCCAGACAGAAAATACTTTTCTATTCAATAAAAAATTGACACCCACAATAAAAAAGAATGTACCTAAAAGCAGGGATGCCACCCCAAATCCTTCATAAATAAAAAAATGAGAAACGTATGCTCCGAGGCGACCCAGGAGATTTGAAACTTTCATTTCATTATCGAAAAGGACAGCAGAACCACCGGAAACCTCGCTAAAATCTTCTTTCCAGGTAAAAAAATAGGAGATAAAAGAAATGAATAAGAATATGGAAATCAACAGAAATACAGTTCCTGCTATTTTCCAGGTACGTTCATCCCGGGCTAATTTTTTCAGATCAACTTTTTCCTCTTTCTCAAATTTCAATTTGTCTGAAGCTTTGGTTGATTTTTCCTGTTGTTTCTTTTTACTCGTGGTTTTCAGCTTATTGGCCATGGGGGCAAAGATAACAAGAAGGCAAATGATCACAACCTTATACCGGCTAAAAACTGTGTATTACCGATTGGATTTTATAGTTAGTCCAACCGATATTTAACAAAGTCAACTGCACAAAGGCTTTATTTGAATTTCAGCGCCACACATTGGCCTAAAATGAAATTCAGTTTGGTATTCTAAAACAGGGGAAAGAAATAATTAAAAACCAATCATGAAATGAGCCTCGATAATAAGTTGAATACCGAACGGGATGATTAAAGGCGAATTCTCCCGGTTCATCTGGGTGGCAATTAAAAAAAATAAAAATAAACACATGAAACATTAAATTTGATACTAATGCCATCAAACCAAACTGCATGCGGAAAAAACACTTCGGCAAGCGCCCCATCCTGCTAACGGGATTTATTTTAATATTTATGAGCAACCTTTTTTCGCAGGTGGCTCCTTCCTACATCGATATCAGCAAGATTAATGTTTCAAAAGTTATAAAAGATAGTATGCAGGTTTATATTACTAACCTGGATACGGATTTAAAAGACAGCTTGCCCTTCTTCCAATTTAAAAAAGGAACGTCCGTCAAGGGAGCTATTCCACCTACGATTGTTTCTAAAAAGCCCGTTATTAAATTTTACCTGGTAAATCCCACTGACTCCATTTTAAAAGTTTATTTCACGCCAGGATTTTATTTCCGGGATTATAAATTATATGAACTGCATGATAATGACATCAGCGTTATAGAAAAAGTATTTCCGGGTGTAAAAGATAAATCTTCCTATAGTTTGCTTCAATTAAATCCAAAAGATACACTGTCCATAGTTGCTGAATTATATTTTGAAAAAACGTACACCAATATTCTAAAACCGGTCATCATTAATGAATCACAACTTTCAACTTATACAAAGAATATAAAGCACATCCGGGAAGAGCTCAATATAGTTACCTACACTTTCTGTGGGTTATTGTTGATGATGATATTCTTTTCATTAACCAGTTATTTTTCCAATTCGGCACCTGAATTTTTATATTATTCAGGATATGCTTTTTTTCTTGGTTTCATGTTATTTACAAAAACGTTGTTTATTGGTGAATCAACCTGGATAGCTCGTTTCATGGAATCGTATATGGATTTTATTTTTCAAAGTTTGGGAGTTATGTTCTATATGCTTTT
>JACCYQ010000046.1 GCA_013696395.1 Chitinophagaceae bacterium | reverse complement strand
AACAACCAAATAATCCGGTCGATCAGCTTTTACAGGCACGGGTGCATTCTCTACCACCACCAATACCTGGGCCTCGGTGTTAATAACTAAATTATATTGGCCCATTAACTTCTCATACTCTGTCAACTGTTGCATCAATGCATTTGATCGTAAGGTTTTAACAACCGGTGCATACATAGAATCGATTGTATTATTGCCATTATTATTATTGCCATTTTCAAGGGCCGATAATTCATTGAGTTTCTCTTTATAAGAACGTTCAATGTTTTGCATCACTTTCTTGTTGTTGACCAGTTGTACCTGCTGATGCATTTTTTGCAATTGCTGCATAAAAGCTCTTGAAAGCTTAGCGGCCATTACCGGAGATCTGTGCCATATCTTTACTTTAAGTTCACCATAATCACTTTTAATGACTCTCGTATCATCTTGTAATTTATTAATAGCTCTATAGCGGGAATTGTCTTTATGGGTTAATTTATAATCGTTAATAAGATCAAATTCATCTACAAGTATTGCATATAGTGTGTCCAGTTTAGAGGTTCCCACTACTCTGTCCAATGCATCAGGAGTTCCAAGACTGGAATATAATGCCTGAATATTTTCATTAAAAATACCACCCCTGTCCGTTAAGAATTCAGATGCTGGTAACGCGGTGGTTATTCCCAAATATTCTTTAGGCTTGATCATTAAAATAATTACAATTATTGCAGTAGCAATGATTACAGTCATTAATATTTTTTTCCACCAATATTTCAGGATATCAAAAAAATCGGGCAATGCCGGAAGATTATTTTCTATCATGCAGCTAATTTAGGTTGGTAAATTTAAATCAGTCATAGATTTACGCCAATCAGGTGTTTTGGTAAAATGAACAATCAATAAACCTGCAATAACGCAACAGGGAATCAATAACCATTCGCTTATATTCCAATATCCGGCTGCCATTATAATAATAAAATAAATTCCTGCCGAAAAAAGATAAATAAATATAGAACCAACCCCGGATGATAATTTTAATTTTTTTGTGGTAAAAAAAGCAAGGTATAACCCACAAAGATTTTGACTGATGATTGCAGCCATTGCCGGGCCTTTGGCGCCCATACCAGGGATCAGAAAAAAATTCAGTGTTATATTCAGCATGACGGCAAAAAAAATGATCATTACAAATTGACGGATAAAACCGGTGGCGGTAAGTATAGTGCCATATACTTGTATTGAAGTATATCCCCCCATTGATAACAGGGTAAGTTGTAAAATTACTGACCCATACTCAACATCATGATCATATAATATATTTTGAATCCAGGGGGCCAGGATAATCCCCAGTGTAATTATTCCAACGGATACCATCATCAAAAAATGACGCACATTCATCGCCACATCTTCAAATGTTTTTTTTGCAGCATGTTGTTTTGCAATAAATGGTAATAAAAATGCAATCACCAGGTTACCCGGCATCAGGAAGGCATCCAATAAGCGATAAGCGGCTGCATA
The DNA here is from genome assembly GCA_013696395.1 of Chitinophagaceae bacterium. GTDB lineage: Bacteria > Bacteroidota > Bacteroidia > Chitinophagales > Chitinophagaceae > JACCYQ01. The sequence goes on along the minus strand of JACCYQ010000046.1, from coordinate 2,051 downwards.
CATTCCTGCTTCATAATTTCCATCGGGGTGCAATCTTTCCAATAAAAATGCATCTATGCGATGATGTATCGCCATCAGGAATACGATCATTGCAAATGGTAAAGCCGATTTAAATAGATCCTTGTTTAGATGATCCCGTTTTATGGAACGCAAGGATACTTTTAAGGAAATCAAAATAAACAAAGCCATAACCACAGCTCCTGACAGCGCAAGAACCTGCACGGATAAAAAACGAGATAATGTTATGGAACCGGCAATAAAAGGAAAGTAAATAAATGTTCCGCAAACTAAAATCATCAGGAATTTTTCCAGTACGGATAACCATGCATCGGTTTTAAATTTTTGCATAGCTGTAATCATGCTGCGTATAAAAAGATAAAAAGAAGTAAGTACCTGAATTAGTACCACCATTAATACAATGAACCAATCATCTATATCACTGAGCCATGCTATCAGGAATACCACAGTCACGTAAATGAAGGCAAAAACAATTTTTAAAATTGCATAACTGCCTGCACGATTTAGGTACACATCAGGCATAGCAGAAGCAGAACGATTAAAAAAAATAGTAAATCCCCAATCTGTTAGAAAACTGAAAACGATAGCAAGATTTAATAGGGCAAAATAATTTCCATATGCTTGTGTGCCGATAATGTTTTGAACCTGCAGATCAATGCCGAATATCCATACCGGCTTAATCAACAAATTCAGCAAAATCAATAAACCCAGGGAAGAATAAAACCGGCTAAAAGCATTCATGATAAATGGATGTTCAGGATTGAATCACTTTTACATTGCGGCTAAAACTTTCTTCCAATGAAATAAATGTTTCCGTACGTTCAATCCCTTTGATTTTTTGAAGCTGGTCGTGCAAAACAGTTCTTAGCTGGGTGATATCCTTACAAACAATTTCTGCAAACATGCTATAGTTACCCGTTGTATAGTTTAACCTGACGATTTCCGGAATATTTTCCAGTTCTTTTGCAACGGAATCATAAAGAGAACTTTTTTCCAGGTAAATACCGAGAAAAGCGATCACGTCATAGCCTAAATGCTTCAGGTCAACGTTGAGTTTAGTACCTTTGACAATACCTGCTTCTTCCAGCTTTTTGATACGGACATGAATAGTTCCCCCTGAAACAAAAAGTTGCTTACCCAGGTCTGCATAAGAAATGCCTGCATTTTCTGTCATCTGCTGAATGATCTGAAGGTCTAATTTGTCCAGATTTAATTTTGTTGCCATTTTAGAAGTTGATTTTGAATTTATTTTAATGATAATGGCAAATATTTGGATATTTTCTATAATTTCAAAATATTTATTAAATAATTTGGAAAGAAAGGGCCAATCTGTTTACATTTGTCTTATCAAAGTTATTTGAACAGGATATAATTCCTGATACTGTGGGGTGATGAAACTTTTGGCAGACATGCCCTCTCGTCTCGGGGGTGGAGATAACAGGACAAACGTAACATAGAGCCGATCCTGACGAAAGTCGGGACCGACCGGGGTTGACCACCGGGTTTGTGTTATAGCTAACTGCTCCGTGGAGGTTCGATCCCTCCCCCTACAGCTCTTTTTTCTCATGCATTGTTTTGATAGGCCTGTAAGTTAATTCTTACAGGTTTTTTTGTTTGTAAAACTGCCAGCAAAAGCGCAGATATAGCGCAAAATCGGTAACCAATCCGGTAACCTTGTTTTTCCCTTCTTTAATCTTCAATCTATTTTTATGGCAACTAATTTAAAAGTGTTGCCCTGGCTGTATCGTTCCAAGATTAATGCGGATAGCAGGGCGCCAATCTATTTGAGAATCACAAGAGGGACACAACGGATAGAGATTGCGACAGGCTTCTTTATCAGATTGACGGAATGGAATATTAAGACACATGCAGTAAAATCATCGTCTCCACAATCAAAGCAAATTAATGAGCATCTGCAAACTCTTCGTTCAAAGGCCTTTCAAATCTATAACCAATTGGTAGCCGAAGAGAAACCTTTCCAGTTAGCAGCAATTAAAATCAAGCTGACGGGCAAGGACCAAAAGCAAACAACC
>JACCYQ010000082.1 GCA_013696395.1 Chitinophagaceae bacterium | reverse complement strand
TTACATCCTGCAAAAAAACCAATGGTATTTTTTTCTGGTTGCAATTCATGATAAAACGGGCTGCTTTATCGGCGCTGTCATTATAGATAACACCGCCCATCTGCATTTCCCCTTTCTTTGTTTTAATTATTTTTCTTTGGTTTGCTACTATGCCAACTGCCCAACCATCAATCCGGGCATAACCACACAGAATGGTTTGTCCATAATCTTTTTTAAACTGGTCGAATTCCGAATCATCTACAATGCGTTCAATGATCTCCAGCATATCATATGGTTTGGTGGCATCTTTTGGAAAGATTCCAAAGATCTCGCTTGCATTTTTTTTAGGTAATTGGGATTTCACCCTGTTGAAACCAGCTTTTTTATTTTCACCTATTCTTGACATGATGCGTTTTACCTGTTCAAGACATTCCTGTTCGGTATCAAATTTATAATCGGCAATACCAGAAATTTCGGTATGTGTAACGGCACCACCCAGTGTTTCAGAATCAACAGTTTCGCCAATGGCTGCTTTCACCAGGTAAGGGCCTGCAAGGTAAATGGAACCATTGCCATTCACCATCAATGTTTCATCGCTCATGATGGGCAGGTATGCGCCACCGGCTACACATGCGCCCAAAACGGCTGCAATTTGGGTTAATCCCATGGCGCTGATCCTGGCATTGTTGCGAAACATGCGACCAAAATGTTCTTTGTCAGGAAAAATTTCATCCTGCATAGGAAGAAAAACACCGGCACTGTCAACCAGGTAAATAATGGGTAAATGATTTTCCATAGCGATCTCCTGCATACGAAGATTTTTTTTGGCAGTGATCGGGAACCAGGCACCTGCTTTCACCGTCTGATCATTTGCAACGATCATACATTGGCGACCACTTACATAGCCAATGCCTGCCACCGTTCCACCTGCAGGGCAACCGCCATATTCCGCATACATATCATGACCAGTAAAGATCCCTAATTCAGTAAAAGGTTTATCTGCATCAACCAGGTATTCAATCCTTTCCCTGGCCGTGAGTTTATTTTTTTTATGCTGCTTTTCAATCGCTTTTTTACCGCCCCCCAGTTTCACCTTCTCCTTCATCTGCTTCATTTCACTTATTGACAACCTGTAGTAATCTTCATTCTTATTGAATTCAATATCCATTAATATGCGTTTGAAACAAAGATAGGTAACCAGAACATTTGTTAGTCCATTGAATAAACAGGCTGTCAGTAAAATGTAAATAGTCTTATAAGGTAGATGCTATTTCCAGGCTTCTTTTTATATTTTTAATTCGTTCCATATCGCAGATCAGCTGGCGGCGGCTGTATCTTGCCGGTGAAAATTCAGATGATGCGGCAGGCAAAGCTTTTAGTTGTTTGAAACAAACATAACCGCGACTCAGCATCACTTTAATTTTCCATAACATTTTTTCTTTATTGATTTTCGAATAGGTCAGATCCTGGATAGCCAAAATACAAGCGTTGACTTGCCCTTCGAAAATATCTGCTGCAATGTTGATGTCTGGTGAATTAGTTATCAATGTTTGCAAACCTTGCTGATGATCTTTATAAACATCAAAAACATCATTGACCAGTTGCAAAGCAGCACCTAACTGGTAAATAGCATATTCTTCTTTTCCAAGAAATTCATTTTCTAATATACTTCGGTATAACAGGGTTGCATAGCCGCCTTTGTCAAAAGTTATTTTTTGAAGATCATCCCCGTTTAACGGCTCATTTTTCAATTGCTGAAGGCTGGTTGTTTGTGCCAGTACGGATAATTTAAAATAATGGTTGAATTTTTCATCTTTTGGTAAATGGGTTTTTAATTTTTTGTACAGGTACCAGATCAATGCATAATGCGTGTTTTCTGTATGTTGGTGGTTTTGCAATCTTTCAATATCCTGGTGATTCATGGTTCGATCGTCAACCAGGTCATCAAATACGGGGGTAAAAGCGCCGAGATAAATGGCTGCCTGCTGTTCATCAGCTGTTGTTCCAAAACCCCTGAGATCAGTGAACCAACGATTGGTTGCAGCACTTTGCAATGTATAGAGCCAGATTCTTTTCTTTAAGCTTTCATCCAATATTAAACCCATGGGATGCAGGTAATTATTTAATTCAGTAACCAGCTTATTGAATCTAAATTTATTCAGGTAAAACAGGTCATAACCTGTTTGTAAAAATGCCTGTATCGCTTTTGGTTTTATCAAAAAAGTTTGTGTAATAAATTTTAAAAAGAGGGAAGGTAAAACTTCCGGCTTATCTATCTTTAGGAGAATTATCTTTCATTAAATATATAATTATGACGTATACACCAAACTCCAATCGATATCAAACCATGCAATATCGCCGTTGCGGTCGTTCAGGTATTAAGTTGCCTGTTATATCACTGGGGCTTTGGCATAATTTCGGACACCAGGATGAAGAAAAAAATTATCGCGAAATTCTTCACCTCGCATTTGACGAGGGGATCACCCATTTTGACCTTGCCAATAATTATGGCCCTCCTCCAGGGGCAGCAGAAGAAAATTTTGGTCGGATTTTAAAAAAAGATTTTGCTGCTTACAGGGATGAAATGATCATTTCCACCAAAGCCGGCTATCATATGTGGAACGGGCCTTACGGTGACTGGGGATCGAAAAAATACCTGGTCTCCAGCCTGGACCAGAGTTTAAAAAGAATGCAACTGGATTATGTAGATATTTTTTATCATCACCGGCCTGATCCCGAAACGCCGCTTGAGGAAACCATGTCGGCGCTTTCATTGATCATTAAACAGGGAAAAGCATTGTATGCGGGCATATCAAATTATCCTGCAGAAGAAGCCGGGAAAGCCATTGACCTGCTGAAACAAATGGGCACGCCCTGCCTGATACATCAACCAAAATATTCCATGCTGGTTCGTTGGGTTGAAGACGGCTTGTTGGATGTGTTGGAAAAAGAAGGTGTGGGTTGTATTCCTTTCTCCCCATTAGCACAGGGATTATTAACGCAGAAATATTTGCAGGGCATTCCAGAAAATTCCCGTGCTGCAAATCCAACCGGTTTCTTAAAATCCAACGAAATTACTACTGAAATAATTGAGCGTATCAGTAAGCTGAATGAATTGGCATTAAAAAGGGGACAGACCTTAGCGCAAATGGCATTAGCCTGGTTATTAAAAGACAAGCGGATTACTTCCGTATTGTTAGGCGTAAGCAGTGCTGCACAATTAAAAGACGGATTGCAATGCATGCATCAACCTGGTTTTACTGAAGATGAATTAATAGAGATTGACAGGATTGTGAAATAGGTTAAGGTGTTTAGGAGTTTAGATTTTATAAAGATTACGGAACTGCAATATTGTTATTTAAGAAAAAAGCCGGCGAATTTGCCAGCTTTTAGATTTTTATTTACTCAATTTCTTTTGCAGATTTTCATTCAATACTTCTAAAAATTCCTCTGTATTCAGGTAATGTTCACCATGTTTTACTTTGGAGCCAAAAGCGGTGATGGCGAGATCTTTGGTCATTTTCCCGCTTTCAACGGTTTCAATGCAAACCGTTTCCAATGCATTGGCAAATTCAATCAGTTCCTGGTTGTTATCCAATTTTCCACGAAATGCTAGTCCTCTTGTCCAGGCAAATATGGAAGCTATCGGGTTGGTACTGGTAGCATTTCCTTTTTGGTGTTCCCGGTAATGGCGGGTTACTGTTCCATGTGCTGCTTCGGCTTCCATCGTTTCACCATCCGGTGTAACCAACACCGAAGTCATTAAACCCAACGAACCAAAACCCTGGGCAACGGTATCGCTTTGTACATCCCCATCATAATTTTTACAGGCCCAAACAAAATTGCCATTCCATTTTAATGCAGCGGCTACCATATCATCAATCAATCGGTGCTCGTAAGTAATGCTTTCTTTTTGAAATTGACTTTTATAATCGTTTTCATAGATCTCCTGGAAAATGTCCTTGAAACGACCGTCATATTTTTTGAGAATAGTATTCTTTGTAGAAAGATATAATGGCCATTTTTTACTGAGCGCCATATTAAAGCAACTATGTGCAAATCCTTTTATAGATTCATCCGTATTGTACATGGCAAGTGCTACACCATCACCGTTAAAAGTATACACTTCAAATACCTGGGCCGCACTACCGTCTTCAGGAGTAAAAGTCATCGTCAGCTTTCCTTTCCCCTTTATAACGGTATCGGTAGCACGATATTGATCGCCAAATGCATGACGGCCAACGATAATGGGTGCCGTCCAATTAGTCACCAGGCGGGGAACATTTTTCATAACAATGGGTTCCCTGAAAACAGTGCCATCAAGGATGTTGCGGATAGTTCCGTTCGGACTCTTCCACATTTGTTTCAGGTTAAATTCTTTTACCCTTTCTTCATCCGGTGTAATGGTGGCACATTTAATGCCTACGCCATATTGCTTTATTGCATTGGCGGCATCCACTGTAACCTGGTCATGGGTTTCATCGCGGTGTTCAATTCCCAGGTCATAGTATTTTATATCGACTTCAATATAAGGAAGGATCAGTTTTTCCTTTATAAATTTCCAGATTATTCTTGTCATCTCATCACCATCCAGTTCCACTACCGGGTTTTTTACTTTGATCTTTTGTGCCATAGTTTTTTTATTTTTAAGAATGTTTAATTCCTGTGTTACAGGGTAGCAAAACTAATGTTTTGAAAGTAAAACATGTTGTACCGGAAAAATAAAGGATTATGAGAAAAATCATATTTAAACTGATTATAACTAATCCGGAATAAACTAACTTTAATAGGACTACTAAATATCAACATCATGGAAGAGACTAAGCCTTTTTTGGTGTTTCTTAATAAGTTTGCTGACTTTTCAGCAGATGAATTCCAAACTTTATTAGCACCTTATATCAGTATCAGGCATTTTAATAAAAAGGAGTTTTTTTCCAAACCTGGTGAAGTTGACAATTATTTTAATTTCCTTTTAAAAGGTCTTGTCCGGAAATATTATAAAAAAGGTAAAGAACAGATCAATACGCAGATATCCTTCGAAAACCATGTAATCTTATCAGAAGAATCTTTTTACAGTCGCCAGCCATCAGAATATTTTATAGAAGCCATTGAACCAACCATTGCTTTATCTATTACTTACGAGGATCTTGAAAAGGCTTATGGGCAAAGCCATAAATTGGAACACCTCGGCAGGTTGATCATTATACAAACTTTTTTATTGAAAGATAAATGGCAGTTGCAAATGATTAAAATGACATCACGCGAAAGGTTTATAAATTTTGTAAATAAAAATCCGGAATTACTGCAAAGAGTACCCCAGAAATTTCTTGCTTCATATTTAAATATAAAGCCTGAAACTTTTAGTCGTTTCAAACATTTATTGAGAACACCAAAATTGCCTGAATCTATCCAAGCGCCACATCAAGGATCATCATGACCAGGAAACCACCAATGAACCCTAATGTTGACCGGTCTGTATATTTATCTCTTTGTGTTTCAGGAATCACTTCTTCAACAACTACAAAAATCATAGCGCCGGCAGCAAAAGCTAAAGCAAAAGGCAATACTGGTTCCATAAAGATCACCGCAAGGGCACCTATTACACCAGCAACAGGCTCCACAATAGCCGAAAGCTGCCCATACCAAAAGCTTCTAAACCTGCTAACACCATGTCGTCTCAGAGGCATGGCAACCGCAATACCTTCGGGGAAATTCTGAATGCCTATTCCGATAGCCAGTGCAATGGCTGCAGAAATGGAAGCATCTTCCATACCCATTGCCGCCGCGCCAAACAGAACACCCACCGCAAGGCCTTCGGGAATATTGTGTAGTGTGATGGCAAGTATCAGGAGTGTAGTACGATGCAGCTTTGTTTTGACACCTTCCGTTTCACTTAATCCAAAATTAAGGTGGAGGTGGGGGGTTACTTTGTCCAGGAAAAAGATAAACATTGCTCCCAGGAAAAAACCAACTGCAGCAGGCATCCAACTATATCCAGGATATAATCTTTCTGAGATCTCAATTGCCGGATTTAATAACGACCAGAAACTGGCCGCAACCATAACGCCTCCGGTAAATCCCAACATAGGGTCCAGTATGCCACGGTCAAGTGTCTTAAAAAAAAATACGAATGATGCACCCAGGGCGGTAAGAAACCAGGTGAAAAGTGTAGCCAAGAGTGCAGCCATGACCGGGCCCACTTCAATAAGATATTGTTCAATCTGGTGCATTATTTATAAAATTTTTACATAAATGTTTTCAGCTAATTGCTCACTGATAGTAATTGGAGATAATGATTTAACCTTTATCTCCATTGAATGATCAAATGGAAAGATCCTTTTAACTTCAAGCCTGGTACCAATCTGTATTTTATGATGCTTTAAAAGGTGTAATATTTCTGTAGATTGATTTCCTACATTATAAACTTCTGCTGTTTTGTTTTCTGTTAATTGTGAAAGTTTAATCAGTGGAGTTTTTACCATTTTACCGAAGCTATCAGGTATTGGATCTCCATGCGGATCAAATTTTGGATGACCGAGGTATTCATCCAGCCGATCCGTTAACTTTTTATTATTAACATGTTCGAGTTCTTCAGCTAATTCATGCACTTCATCCCATTTGAATTTTAATTTTTCGGATAGAAAATATTCCCATAAGCGGTGTCTTCTTACTATATCCAAAGCCACTTTGCGTCCATCCATACTTAATTTAAAGCCACGATAGGGTTGATAATGAAGCAATTTTTTTTGTTTCAGTTTTTTGAGCATATCCGTTACTGATGAAGCACTGGTTTCCAGTTCCAGGGCCAGGGCATTTGTAGTAACCAGATTGCCGTCTGATTGCAATAAATAAATAGCCTTGAGATAGTTCTCTTCGCTGATTGAATAGTTCAAAGTTGTCTAAATATTATTTTAGACAAACCTAAAAATAATTTTTATATTATCAAAATATTATCGCTTTTCTAATGGAACATAAAATGTAAATTGAGCGCCCAAATCTTCCTATAAAAAAGGGTTATATGCATTTATCCAGATTATTGGTTTTATTATTGCCGGCTTTGTTTCTTTTTGGAAGTTGTAATGAAAAAAAGAAATCCCTGTCTGGAGATGAACCCCTGGAAGCCGGAGAATTTATTACCTCTTTCAACGAAATTGATCTGCCATATTCAGTAGCAGATACCACTTTAAATAAAAAAGACAATGATTCCAGCCTGATCTCTTACAAAATATTTACACAGTTTGTTCCAGACACCATTGTAACCCGTATCATGGGAAAAGGAACCCCCAAACTTTACCAGGTTGGAAAGATCACTGTGGATGAAGATGAAATTTATGTTGTTACAAAAGCTGTTTTAAACAAAAAAAGAGCCATTATACTGACGGCTTTTAATGAAAATGATCAGTTTCTGCAAGCGATGCCATTAATTGTAGTGGACGAGTTGACAGGTACTCGTCAATCCAGCACCATCAATGAAAAATATACAATTAATAAAACAGTGTTACGGCGGGATAGTGAAAATAATCTGAAAGAGGGTAAAGAAGTATATGTATATAATAAAGAGGGAAAAAATTTTATGCTTATCATGACGGAATCAATGGAAGACGGCCAGGCAGAACTTTTAAACCCTCTGGATACATTACCTCGTGAAAATAAATATTCAGGAGATTATGTAAAAGACAAAAAAAATATAGTTTCCATTCGTGATGCTACCAGAGATGAAAGATTTCAGTTCTTTATACATTTTGAAAAAAATAAAGGAGAATGTACCGGGGAGTTAAAAGGTTTTGCGCTTTTTACAGCTCCCACAACCGCGGTGTATCGCCAGCCTGGTGATCCTTGTGTGCTCCAGTTTGTTTTTTCGAAAAATTCGGTCACTTTACAGGAAATGGAAGGTTGCGGTAACCGGCGTGGATTAAAATGTAGTTTTGATGGTTCATACTCATTAAAAAAACAAACCAGTTCAAAAAAGATTGTCAAAGGGAATTGAGAAATTACGAAGACCGTATTTTAATGAACCTGGTATTGAGAAAGACTTTATCATAGCACCTATTAAAAACTCATCATTATAAACCATTGATTTTCCATAAGTAATAGTACTAATTTATTAATATCGACAAATTTCAGATACGTAAACCATCCAGTTTTACGTTATAAAATTTATATTGCGCCCTTCAACGTGTAAAATAAACACATTTATGAATTTTAAAAATTACAAAGTCCCATATCCTGCTAATGATCAATTCTCTAAAAAGGTGGCTTATTTCTCTATGGAATTTGGCGTTCATCAACCATTAAAAACTTATAGTGGTGGTCTCGGATACCTGGCAGGTTCTCACCTGAGAGGGGCATATGAACTAAAGCAGAATCTGGTTGGAATTGGCATATTATGGAAATATGGTTATTATGACCAGGCCCGGAACCAGGACCAGACATTGCAGGTTAGCTGGATGGAGAAGCAATACAGTTTTTTGGAAGACACCGGGATTAAATTTCAGATCACAGTGCATGAGCACCCGGTTTGGATAAAAGTTTATTATTTGAATCCTGAAACTTTTCAAACTGCTCCACTTTTTTTATTAAGTACCGATACACCTGAGAATGATTATGTATCCCAAACAATTACCCACCGTTTATATGATGCTAATGTGGCCACTAAAGTGGCCCAGTTTATTTTATTAGGGGTAGGTGGTGCTAAATTGATGGATGAAATTGGCTTTAAACCAGATATTTACCATTTGAATGAGGCTCATGCACTGTCGGCAGCTTTTTATTTATATAATAAATATGATCACAAACTTGCAGAAGTTAAAAAGAGGCTTGTTTTTACAACACATACTCCAGAGGAGGCGGGTAACGAAAAGCATGATATTCATCTCTGTCATAAAATGAGTTATTTCTGCGGTTTGACAGTTGACGAGGTTAAAAAATTAACGGGAAATAATGAAGACATGTTCAATCATTCATTAGCCGCATTAAGATTTGCCAGGTTGGCTAATGGAGTATCTGAATTACATGGTCATGTTTCAAGAGCTATGTGGAGTAAGTATGAAAATATTTGTCCCATCATATCAATCACTAATTCGCAGAACTGGCTGTATTGGGCAGATAAACAATTGTATAAGGCTATGGAAGTGGGTGATGATTGGGCTTTTGACGACCGTAAAAAATATTTAAAGAAAAGAGCTTTTGAAATTGTTGCAGATCAGACCGGTAAAATCTTTGATCCGAATGTATTTACTATCGTTTGGGCACGCCGGTTTGCCGGATATAAAAGAGCTGACCTGATAACACGTGATGAAGAACGTTTTGAAAAATTATTAAGCAACAGTCGCTATCCGGTGCAGATCATCTGGGCAGGCAAACCGTATCCCGTGGATTACCCTGCTATCAGTGAATTTAACAGCCTCGTGCACATCAGCAAAAAATTTAAGAATGTAGCTGTTTTAATTGGTTATGAATTAACATTATCCAAAAGGTTAAAACAAGCTGCTGATTGTTGGTTAAACAATCCCCGCGTTCCCAGAGAAGCTTCCGGAACCAGTGGTATGACGGCCACCATGAATGGAGCAGTAAATTTTTCAACAGATGATGGCTGGATACCTGAATTCATCAATCATGGTCATAATGGGTTTGTAGTGCCTAAAGCAGATTATCACAATATGTCCGTTCATGAGCAGGATGATTATGATCTGAACCAGTTATATGACATTTTACAAAAGGAAATTCTGCCTTTGTATTATGATGATTACAACACCTGGAGACATGTTATTAAAAATGGTATGAGAGACGTTCGTTACCAATTTGAAAGTCAGCGCATGGCAACTGAATATTACGAGTTACTGTATAAGCAACTGGTTGAAGTGACCGTTTAATAAGTTAAAAGTAAAAAGTTAAAAGTCAAAAATCTCAAGTTATAAAAGTCTTCATTGGAAATGTAGTTTATAAAAGGATTTACATTTTTCAATGAAGACTTGTCAAATTGCCGAATTGTCAAATTGTTTTACCATTTCTTCAGCAGTTTTACTGCCGGGGAAAAAGGATATTAATCTGCGTATCACATTTTCAACCAAAGCATCGGGACAGGATGCCCCACTGGTCAACAGCACTTTAATGGTTTTATTTTTGGGTAAAAAATCATTCGTTAATAATTCCTGTTTGGTGTGAAAATTATAATGCATGATATCTTTCTCAGAAATGATCTTTTCTTCACTGCTGATAAAATAAGTGGGTAATTTCTCTTCACAGAGTTCAACCAGGTGAGAGGTGTTGGAAGAATTATAGCCGCCCACTACAATTGCCAGATCAGCATCTGTGTCAAGCATTCCTGAAACAGCTGTTTGATTATCATTGGTTGCATAGCACAAAGTATCGCGGGTATCAGCAAAACGATCTTCTACATTATGCTGATCAAGTCCGTATTGATCGATCATCAATTGTTTTAAGTAATCTGAAATGGCCTGGGTGTCACTGGCCAGCATCGTGGTTTGATTAACCACACCAATACGCTGAAAATCCTTTTCCACATTGAAACCAGGAGAAAACTGGTTTTGAAATTCCAGGTAAAATTGAGCTGCCGGTTTTACTCCTGTAATATATTTAGCCAGTTCAATGGTCTGTTGCATATCTTTTACCACCACAGATGGTGCATTGGTGGAAGCATGCGAAAAAGTAGCACGGGTTTCTTCATGATTTGGTTTGCCATGAATAATGATGGTGTATTTTTTTTGAGCAATGGCTTCCGAACGGTTCCAGACTTTTTCTACAAAAGGACAGGTCGTATTATATTTTTCAGTGGAAATTCCGGTTTCATTCAACTGCTTTTCTATTTCAAGCGTAGTTCCAAATGCGGGAATTAATACGATATCATCCGCATTTAATACTTCAAAAGGAATGATCTGTTTGCCGGAAGTATCCTGTAAAAAGCGAACACCACTATCCTGCAGGTCTTTATTTACATGCGGATTATGGATCATTTCGCTTAATAAAAAAATTCGTTTCCCTGGGTTTTCATCAATGGTTCTGAAGGCAATTTCTATCGCATTTTCAACACCATAGCAAAAACCAAAATGACGGGCAAGGTATATTTGAACAGGACCAAAATCCAGCAGGGTAGGGGAAAAATCCTTCTTCATCCGGTCGACATTTTTCCTGTTTTTTTTGATTGCTGAGATTAGCGGACTGCGATAAATAATAGGAACATCAAAACTTTTCATGTATAAAACTCAGTTTTTCCATTGGCTTTTTGCCAGTCTAAAAATTAGTTTGCAAGTTACTCATTTTATAGTGGTTGATTATAAACAGCAGGATGGATTGTAATCATGCAACATAATTTTTACTAAATGATAGCAAGTGATTATTTTCACCAAAACCAATAAAATGATTAGAAATATTCTTTTTATGAGTGCATTTTGTCTTTTAGCCGGATGCGCCAATAATGAATCCACCACTTCAAACCAAAATCTTAATCAACCTGATATGAATGAAACTTACCAACCCCCGGAATGGGTTTATCAAACGAATATCTATGAGGTTAATGTAAGGCAGTATACAAAGGAGGGAACCTTTAATGCCTTTGAAAAGGAATTGCCCCGGTTAAGAGATATGGGCGTTAAAACACTATGGTTTATGCCTGTAACACCTATTGCCCAAATGAATAAAAAAGGAACACTGGGTAGTTATTATGCGGCCAGCGATTATACTTCTATTAACCCCGAATTTGGTACCATGGAGGATTTTAAAAGACTGGTGAAATCTGCTCATGACCAGGGTTTTAAAGTGATCATTGATTGGGTGGCCAATCATACCGGGTGGGATCATGTCTGGACAAAAACAAATCCGGAATATTTTGAAAAAGATTCGGCTACAGGGACATTTAAGATCGCATCCGGTATGGATGATATCATTGAACTCGATTTCGAAAACCCTGAACTGGTAAAGGCAATGATCGATGCAATGAAGTTTTGGGTAACGGAAGCGGATATTGATGGTTTCAGGTGTGATTTAGCATTTTGGGTTGAACTTGATTTTTGGAAAAAAGCACGCCCGGAAGTTGATAAAGTAAAACCCCTTTTTTGGTTTGCTGAAAATGATACCTGGGAGCATCCTGAATACATGGAAGTTTTTGATGCCAGTTATACCTGGAAATGGATGCACATGGCAAAGGATTATTATCAACAAAGCTGGCCGGCAGACAGCCTGACTAAATTGCTGAATTTTTATAATGATGCACCTGGTATTAAAAGTTGGTTTACAACCAACCATGATGAAAATTCATGGAATGGAACAGAGTATGAAAAGTATGGTGATATGGCGCTGCCCCTGGCTGTATTCAGTTGTACCTGGAATGGCATTCCGCTTATTTACAGTGGACAGGAATTACCCAATAAAAAGCGCCTGGAATTTTTTGAACGTGATCCAATTGAATGGACCGGCAAAAATGAATTACATGATTTTTATAAAACCTTATTGAGCCTGCGTACGACAAATGCGGCTTTGAAAGCTGGAAAGGATTCTGAAACGATTATGATAGCAACGCCAACACAACCAAAATTATTATCCTATTTGAGAAAGAACGGAGATAAAGAAGTTTTAGTGATATTAAATTTGGGAACTTCTGTTGTTGACTTTACAATAAATGATAACAACCTGAATGGAGTTTATAAAAACATATTTTCCCAGGAGCAAAAAGAACTTCAAAATACACCATTGAATATTCCGTCATGGGGATATTTAGTTTTTGAAAAATAATGACAATGAAAAAGCCGTCCCTGACCAGGACAGCTTTTTTTATGAAATCCGGGTTTTCCCAGGAATATTTTTTATTCAAGATTTAACGGGTATGTATAAGTGCCATCTGAATCTGGATAGGTGCCTTCTAACCGCACATTTCCTTCTGCTCGTGCAAGAATATTACCAAGATCTTCAAGCGATTTTACTTCGCGACCATTCACGCTGGTAATGATAAATCCATCAGCCATCCTGGTTCTACTCAGTGGGCCACCCTTCTTAATTTCATTCACCAGTACACCACCTTCTAATCCATATAAACGAGCTTTTTGCCTGTCTAATGTAACCATGGTAGCGCCCAAACGGTCACCAATAGTTGTAGCGGCTAAAACTTCAAATGTACCGGGTTGTTTTCTCAATGTAATGTTTGTTTCAACCAGTTTACCATTCCTGCGATAAGTGACAGGAACCTTGTCTCCTGGTTTCATACTGGCAATCTGCGCACTCATTTCAAGGCCACTGGAAACATTTACATTATTCACTTTAGTAATCACATCGCCTTGTTTAATGCCAGCTTGTGAAGCACCGCCGTCGGGTGAAACATCAGAAACATAAACACCGTCATTTTCACTTAAACCAAATTGTTTTCTTTGTCCTTCACTTAATTCACCTGATGGATAACTGATGCCTAAATAACCTCTTTGCACATCACCATATTGAACAATATCATTAACGATCTTTTTAACAATGTTTACGGGAATGGCAAATGAATAGCCGGCATAAGTTCCATTTGGGGCTAGGATGGCCGAATTTATTCCAATCAGCTCACCATTTGTATTAATAAGCGCTCCTCCGCTATTTCCCTGGTTTACGGCGGCATCTGTTTGGATAAACGATTCAACAGGAGTTCTGCTTTGACGGCTGTTAATACCAATAGAACGGCCTTTTGCACTTACAATTCCTGCTGTAACAGTGGTTTCCAGGGTTAAGGGATAACCAACTGCCAATATCCATTGACCAACCTGTACGTTGTCCGAATTTCCGTAAATCATGAAAGGAAAATTATTTCCTTCAATTTTCAAAACAGCCAGATCGGAACTCGGATCTCTGCCAATAACTTTGGCTTTGAAGCTTTTCTTTTCATGAGTTGTTACTTGAATCTCATTGGCAAGTCCTCCTTTTCCATCACTGATCACGTGGTTGTTGGTTACTATGTAGCCATCCTGGCTTATCATAACACCACTTCCAGAAGCTCTTTGTTCAGGCATTACCTGGGGTCCAAAAAAATCTTCGAACCAGTCATCAAAAACACCACCGCCCCTGCGCTGAGGCAAGTCGTTGCTAACACGCTGTGCAGGAATTTTTGTTTTGATATGAACAACGGCAGGCACAGATGCAGCGGCTGCTTTAGAAAAATCAACAGGATCACCCGTACCCTGGTCATTGTCAAAAAATCCTGCATAGTTGACAGGTAAGCCATTTTGTCCCTGTAAAACGGAGGTACTATTCGGGTTTAATTTAGTGAATCCCCACATACTACCTACAGCTGTTATACTGCTGACAGCGATAACTAATAAAATGTGTCTTAATTTCATATTCCTAAAAATATTTTAAATATATTCTGACAAAACTTATGCCCTGCCATACAAAATAACGAATGAAATCTTTTTTGTAACACCCGCTGGTTGAGTTTAACAATAATTTACTAAGACTTTCGTATTTCATTCTGATACAAATTTACCAACAAATTACCAGTGTTAATGTTGGATAATAATCATATTGACTGCAGAAATGCAAGGGTATTAATTCCATCTGCATAGTTTGTTAAAGCCGGACTTTGTGCCTGGCCGAAAGGCAGTTCACCAATACCAACTATACATTGTAACTGCGTTTCGGTTTTCAATTGTTCTTTTACTTCATGAGCTTTGGAGTAAAATGCATAATTCAATTGACTTATTGGCGAAAAAAAAGCTGGTTCTTCTACCAGTAAAACATTCCCATTTGTCATGTATTTTGTTTGATTTAAGAGGTGGATTGAAAACATGTAATCAAAATTATTTTTGTACTTAAAATGATCCATGAAATAATCAAATTTTTTCAATGCTTTTAACAGCTTATTGAAATCATAATTTTCAGGTACATAGATCTTAGTTACATTCCTGCACCCTAATCCAAAATACAAATGAATATCATCAGCCAGTTTTTCCAAATCCACCATGGTTTCTTCACCTGTTAACACGGCTACAGAAGTCCGGTTGCGCCGGATGATGTGAGGATATTTTTGAAAATAATATTCGAAATACCTGCTGGAGTTTTGGCTACCTGTTGCTATATAGGCATCGCAACCTTTTAAGGTAGTTGCGAATTCGATATAAGTTTTTACAGCTGAATTCCATTCCTGCATCTTTTCGACAAGATGTTTAATTAAAACAGTGTCTCTGGATGATAATTTAACAATCGCATTATGACCTGAAACAAATACAGCAAGAAGATCATGAAATCCAACCATCGGAATATTACCGGCCATTACGATTCCCACTTTTTTGGGTTGAATAATATTTTCAGGTATCTGGTGGTCAGTTGCCCATAAAGACAACTGTTCTTTCTGTAAAAAATTATCAGCAATATTTTTAGCAGATAGTTTGATAAATTCTGGAATGAACCACGCATTAGCATTAAATGCATTTTCCTGAGCATTTATCCAGTTTTCATCGTCTGATAAAATATAAGTTTTCAACTTTTCTAATAATGCCAGCCGGCTGCTTAAGTCCATGAATTCAATTTATGCGGTCTTTATAAAATTGTGAAGCCGTGGTATTCCGGATGTATTTGATTTTTTTTTATTAAATTGATCAGTGCATATTAAATTTGCTTTGCAAAAATACTTACCAACCCAATACAAATTAAAGTAGTTATGGCTATAAAAATAACAGAAGAATGTATTAACTGTGGAGCATGCGAGCCTGAATGTCCCAATAACGCAATTTATGAAGGCGGAGTAGAATGGGCTATGACAGATGGAACAAATGTAAAGGGATCATTCACTTTGCTTGATGGCACTGTTGTGGATGCTTCCCAAAGAATAGAACCTGTTTCAGTAGATGTATATTATATTACCCCCAATAAATGTACAGAGTGCCAGGGATTTCATGAAGAGCCTCAATGTGCAGCTGTATGCCCGGTGGATTGTTGTGTACCTGATGAAATGTACCAGGAAACTGTGGATGAACTACTGGCTAAAAAAGACAGGATGCATTTATAAATATGAATATGTGAATAATTTTATGGTATATAAATATGTCCCTGTACAATTTTTGGTTAACTTGAATATATCTAGAATATAGCAGTTTAATAAGCTGCAATAAATAGGCGGGTGATATTTCCCGTCGTAAAAAGGTGAAGGAGAAACAGCCTTCACCTTTCTTATTATTTTCTCCCCTAAATTATTAATGCTTTTAACAACTGTCAATTTCAAAATAAACTGTACTTACCTGATTTTTTTTGAATATTTGCGCTGTCAAAACTTCTACATGAAAAAAAACATAGCCCTCGTTACAGGAGGTTATTCTAACGAATCTGTTATTTCATATAAAACAGCTGTTACTATTGAGGCTAACCTTGATAAGGAGAAATTTAATATTTACGTAGTTGATATCTCTCCTGTTGGATGGACCTGTTCTTTACCCGGTGGAGAAAAAAAGGAGATTGATAAAAATGATTTTTCAGTGTCATTTAACGGAACGCATATTAAGTTTGATGCCGTTTATATAGGGATGCATGGTACACCAGGAGAAGATGGAAAATTGCAGGGCTATTTTGATTCCATAAAATTACCATATACTGGTTGTGATGCAGCCACATCCGCAATTACCTTCAATAAGAGATATACTACCGCAGTGGCTGGAATGGGAGGTATTTCTGTAGCTCGTTCCATACTTGTATTTAAATCTAATCCCTTAAGAACTGATGACATTGCTGCTTCCTTAAAATTTCCGGTTTTTGTAAAACCAAATAATGGAGGTTCCAGTATTGGTATGAGCAAAGTAGCAGATCCGGAGCAATTGGACATGGCTATTAAAAAAGCATTTAATGAAGATGACCAGGTTTTGGTTGAAGAAATGATCAATGGGAGAGAGTTTACGATAGGTGTTTTCAGGAAAGATGCTGAAGTAATTACTTTACCAATCACAGAAGTAAAAACCGAAAAAGATTTTTTTGATTATGAAGCAAAATATGAAGGCAAGTCAAAAGAAATAACCCCTGCGGAAATTGAAGAAGAAACGGCTTATAAGATCAGGGAAGCAGCCAGGAAAATATATATGCTTTTTAATTGCCATGGCGTTGTAAGAATTGACTTTATTTACAATGAATTGGATGGCAATCCGTATATGTTAGAAATAAATACAATTCCAGGGCAAAGCGAAGCCAGCATCATTCCTCAACAGGTGAAAGCTATGGGGTTAAAGTTGAAAGACTTTTATGCTTCCATACTTGAAGATGCATTTAACAGAAAATAAATAAAATTAAACGCATCTTTATCCTGATTGGTTTTAAAAAATAACACTTAAGATGAAATGAGCATATATAAAATTCGGGTTCAAATCGCAATAATTATTGGCGAATTCCATCTGTCAAATAAAAACATATATATTAACAGATGAAATTTATTACAAGGCAACCTCTTTGGGCCAACATCCTGATAGGTATTTTATTGATAATAATCCTGGTTGCGGTTTTCATACTATCTCTAAGAAGTATTACCCAACACGGTGAATCCATGAAAGTCCCATCGGTAGTAGGTGAGAATTTTACAGATGCCCGGGCCATGCTTGAAGCTATGGGATTTGAGGTGGTAGTTCAGGATTCAGTGTATCAAACCAAATTGCCACCTTTGGCGATCATAAAACAAATTCCTGATGCAGATGCAACGGTTAAAGTTAACAGAACGGTTTATCTTACCATAAACCGTTCAGAACCACCCATGGTAGAAATGCCCAACTTGCTGGGGTATAGTTACAGGAATGCGGAAATGGTGTTAAAAAATATGGGTTTGTTAATTGGCGATACTTCATTTAAACCGGATTTTGCAAAAAATTCAATTCTTGAACAACATTTTAATGGAACTGCAATTCATCCGGGAACCCAGATCAGGATGGGAAGTTCAGTTTCCTTAATATTAGGTGATGGTGTTGGAAATATTGAAATGATTGTCCCATCCTTAATTGGAATGACCTATGCCGATGCGGAAAGATTATTAAGAGCAAACGGTTTAAGTTTGGGTGCCGTTGTCCTTGATCCGGGTATTACAGATACTCTGAGTGCTTTTATTTATAAACAAAATCCTGAGAGGCTGAGGGATGATGGCATAAAATTGAAAATCAGACCCGGGCAACTAATGGATGTATGGTTAAGTAGTGAACGACCGGTTATTAATTCTGAGGGAGATGCCAATCAATTAGAACTTTAAAATATTATAAGATGCAAACAATAACTGTTGAAGAATTAAAGCAAAGGATGGATAAGGGAGAAAAAATTCACCTGATTGATGTAAGAGAACCTCACGAATATGAAGAGTATAATATTGGCGCAAAATTAATCCCGCTTGGCCAGATACAGACCATGCAAGTAGATGAAATTGAAAACCTGAAAGAAGAAGAACTGATCATTCATTGCCGTAGCGGTAAACGAAGCGCAATGGCCTGCCAGATTTTAGAAACTATTGGTTTTTTAAATACCAAAAACCTGGAAGGTGGTATGCTGGATTGGCAGGAAAAAATTGACAAATAAATTAAATAATGAGATAAAAAAAATGAGCGGTGAAGATCATCGCTCATTTTTTATTATAGTGTAATGTTCAAAGCCAACATAAAATTGGTACCAGCCATAGGGAAATAAAAATTTTCAGTAGTTAATTCCCCGCCATAAATATAGCTATAAGTATAACCGTTAGGTTCATACTTTTTATCAAAAATATTATTTACCTGCAATACCAGGGTGGCATTTTTTGACCATTGATTATTCAATGAATAGAATAAAGAAACATCCTGTGTATAGAATGCATTTAATTTACGGTTTTCATTTTGCGTATTATCCAGGTATTGCTTGCCAACATATTTACTGGTCAGATTCATGGCTAACCTGTCAACAGGTTTAAGTTGCAAATTTGCACCACCAACTATGGAGGGTGAATATGCAATGTCTGTCAATGAATATTGATAGGATTTTTGTCCGCCTGCGTCATAATCATCCAGGAATTCAGTAAAATTCTTCACTTTATTCCGGCTCAATGCCAGGTTTGCCTGCAGGTTCATCCAGGGTGAAAGCTTTGTTTCAACGGTCATTTCTATACCGGTGCGGTAACTGTCATCAATATTGGTTCGGGTATAAGCACCTACATCATTTATTTTACCGGTTAAGACCAATTGATTTTTATACAACATATAATATGCTGTAATGCCATAACTGAATTGTTTTGTTTTTTTCTCTGCACCAATTTCAAAATCGTGCAACTTTTCCGGATCAGGTTGTCCATCTGTACTTGATTCAAAATCTTCACGGTTAGGTTCTTTGCTTCCGGCACTATAAGATGCATATGCTTTCCAATCTTTATTTAAATAAGTGATTCCGGCTTTTGGATTAAAAAAGCTGTAACGATTATCTACACTTAATCCAGGATTATCCCTGAATCCATCTATGGCATAGCGTACACTACGATATTGCAGATCCACAAAACTGTACCATTTATCAGCAACCTGTTGTTGCCATTTATTATAAAATGAAAAATCATTTTTAAAGGCATTGTTATCATAGTAATTATCAAAATTGGGCAACCCGTTTTCTGCCCATATTACTTTGCCAAAATGTTCTCCATCATATTTTGTAATACTGCTTCCAACAGTTACGGTTGTTCGCTTTTTAGTGTATTGTGCCGAAAAAATATTTCCATAATAATAATTATTAAGCCATAACTGGCGCACCAGGTCTGTGCTTGTAATGGTAGTACTTCCATAAACAGGATAGGGAAGATTATAATCCGCATAGTCTTCACCTTCTTTGTATTGTTCATAATAACCATTTCCATGAGTCAGGAAAAATGCGGTATTGAATTGAATTTCCGGGGTGAATTTGTGATCGATAAAAAACTGGTAATGATCCTGCGTATAATTATCTGTTTCATTTTCGTAGGGTTCATCAGGTTTTTCCATGCCCGCATAATTAATGCGACGATTCGTTTTTACATCCGATTCACTTACACCATTCCAGGCCTGGTAAGTTTTTTCTTTTCCAGAAAATACATTGAACCTGAATGTTGATTTTTCATTCAGATAAGCCGTGGAAAAATAAAATGAATGAAGGGAACTTTTTGCCCGGTCTATATAACCATCGCTACTGATGCGGGAAAGTCTCAGATCTGCAGTGAAATGATCGCCTAATAACCCGGTTCCTGCTTTCAAAGTGTTTTTCCAGGTATTAAAAGATCCATAGCTGTTATTGAAACTTGCATAAGGTATTTTGTTTACTTCATTGGTACTGATGTTGATGCTTGCGCCAAAAGCGCTGGCTCCGTTCGATGAAGTACCCACACCTCTTTGTACCTGTATGGTATTTACAGAAGATGAAAAATCTGGGAGGTCCACAAAAAAAGTGCCCTGGCTTTCCGCATCATTGTACGGTATTCCATTGAGCGTTACATTTATCCGGGTGGCATCGCTACCACGAATTCGGATGCCCGTATATCCAACACCATTACCTGCATCTGAATTAACCACAACTCCAGGAGTTTGATTAAGTATAAACGGAAGATCTTGCCCAAAATTTACCTTTTCAATTTCTTCTTTAGTGAGATTTGTTTTGGTGAAAGGAGCTATTATTCCCGCCCTGATAGATCTTACCTCAACTGGTGATAATAACAAAAAACTGTCTTTTATAGGTATTTCTTCCTGCGCGGACAAGTAAATGGCCGGTGCCAGGAGATACATTGAAATCGCAATCCTCTTCATTTTTAATAATTTAAAAGATTTAAAATGAGAGGGAAATGCAGTAACAGGAATAGAAGGAATAGTAGTTGAACCTTCCCTGCGCAGGCATTACCCTGATCAGGTTCTACGGGTTTAATCTCAGCCTCAATTTTTTAAAATGAAGCACCCCGGGAAACGCTGAAAAATTTGAAATTAAATTTAACGATGCAAAGTTACAGAAGAATTTGGAGGAAATGTAACATTTTGAGGTTCCCGGCGTCCCACACCAATAATAGCCAGATTTAAATTAAAAACCTCTAATCGCTATAGCCATGAAATATGCAATTCTCTTATCTTTTCTATGTATAACATTTTTTGTTGATGCACAGGATGTAATCAATGATGCTAACGCCCAGCCTCGTAATATCGGCTCTTTTGACAAGATCAAAGTATCCAATGCTTTTGATGTTTATTTGGTTCAGGGAAATGAACATGCGCTGGCAGTTAGTGCTTCAGAAACACAATTCAGAGATAAGATTAAAACTTATGTTCAAAATGGAACCTTATATATAGAGTTTGATGCGGATAAAAATTTCTGGAAAAGTTTGAGGAACAGTAAAATGAATTTGAAAGCATATATATCTTTTAAATCTTTGGAAAAACTTTCTGTAAGCGGGGCCTGTAATGTAAACATCCGGAATGAGTTAAAGATGGAAAAACTGGATATTCATTTATCCGGAGCCAGTGACTTGAATGGAAAAATAAAAGCAAATTTTTTAGGTGTAAATCTTAGTGGAGCATCAGATATTAAATTAAGTGGGGTTGTTGAAAACCTGAATGTGTCAGCGAGTGGAGCCAGTGATTTTAAGGGTTATGATCTTGATGTTAATTATTGCACTGCAGATGCTTCAGGTGCAAGCAGCGTGCAGGTTACTGTGAATAAGGAACTAAATGCAAAAGCCAGTGGAGCCAGTGATATAGGATATAAAGGAACAGGTTCTGTTCTGGATATTCGCACAAGCGGCGCCAGTAGTATCAAAAAGCGATCTTAAGATAACATTCTGCAAATTAGTTTGGCGGGTAAGGTCAGTGACTTTATCTTTGCCATCCAAATCGCGAAGTAGAGCAGCGGTAGCTCGTCGGGCTCATAACCCGAAGGTCGGAGGTTCGATCCCTCCCTTCGCAACAAAAGTCCCCGCAAAAAAGGCGGGGTTTTTTATTTTTGGGAGTTCCAGGTTCATTTTTATAAAAAATCTTGTGCCGGGTTAAACAGTTGTATATTTTTTGCTATCATAAAAGGAATGGGTTTTGTATGAAAGTTGGTTTTGTAAATATTTTTGGTCGGCC
>JACCYQ010000021.1 GCA_013696395.1 Chitinophagaceae bacterium | reverse complement strand
CGGTGCAGCCAACAACCAATAGCGGCACCAGGCCACTGGCTTACCTGACGGTTTTGTTTTTTGATGAGCGCTTTAATTTTATTGAGGCGCAGGATGGAGGCGCATACCAGCAGCAGGTAGCATCCTCTGTAGGCAGCAATGGGGCATCATTAACCATCAGCGGCGTAAAAGCGCCAAAGAATGGTTATAGTTTTATTTACGTAAGCAATCAAAGTAACCAGGATGTATATTTTGATAACCTGGTTGTAAGCATCGAGCAGGGAAACATCATTGAAGAAAATCATTACTACTCCTTTGGGTTAAAGATAACGGCTATCAGCAGCCGAAAGTATGCGGACGTATATGATGGAGATATAAAGAACAATTACCAGATGCAGGGTGCTTACAGTGAAATGGACGATGACATAGGCTGGAATGATTTTATGCTCAGGAACTACGATGCACAGATAGGCAGATGGGTACAGCAGGACCCATATCAGCAG
This sequence comes from Chitinophagaceae bacterium, assembly GCA_013696395.1. Classification (GTDB taxonomy): domain Bacteria; phylum Bacteroidota; class Bacteroidia; order Chitinophagales; family Chitinophagaceae; genus JACCYQ01. The sequence goes on along the minus strand of JACCYQ010000021.1, from coordinate 14,979 downwards.
TATGCATCCCCTTATGTTGGTATGGGCAATGACCCGGTGAATTTAGTAGATCCCAGTGGTGGAAGTACCCTACCATATTACGCATTTAAAAGTTTCTCAAGTACCGTTCAAGTTACTAGTGGAGTTTCAAAAGTAGTAAATACAGGGCAAAAATTATTTGCTACAACAGCCACTGTTTTATTAAAAACTTTTAAAGTAATAAATATTTTTGGTAATGGCGTAAGTACGCGACAAGTAGGCGGAAATGATAGGCAACCCTTTTTAATAAGAATAGAAAAGGGGTTTAATGATTCAAACTGGTGGGGTAAAACAACTAAAATATTTTCTTTACTTGATGGTGGCGATAATTTTAAAGTAGCTATGGATAATGGGAATGATTATAACTATTCTATTGACAAAAACGGGTATATAGATTTAAATCAAAATCCAAATGTTATTGTTGAATTTGGTTTGCCAAGTGCAATTCGATTTCTTAGGACAATTTCTAAATTAAGAAATATTCCTCCAAATATGGCTTCGTTTGTTAGAAGCTCTAACCTATTTAAAAATACCAGATTAAGAAATTTTTTGGCAGATTACTATAGGATGACAGCGAAAGTTGGAAATCAAAGTTCTGCTGCAGCCCTTGTTCAAGAATCTCGTACAGGAATAATGCTAAGTGAAAGTGCTACAGGGCACCTACAGAAAGTTGCTGAGGCCAGAATATTTTTTACAAAAATTTTGAACAACAATTATTTAACTCTTACAAAATTTGAAAAACAATTCATTGTTAGACAAATTATGGAAGGTAATAGAGCGATTAGAATTGCATTGAGTCCAGGTTCAAAAATTGGGTCAATACCTCAGGTCATTAAAGATATAATATCAAAAAATCCATTATAATGATTAATTCATCAAATTTTATAAATGTATTAAAAGCAAAGGTTCCAAAATTTGAAATGGAAAGTGAAGACGAAGAGCTTTTCACAGTTGTAATGAATTCTTTTGTTCATTTTATTATTGAAGCATTTTCTAAAAATGATACTGATACACTTTCAAAGTGTATTGATTTTGTTAATGAAGCTTTGTTAAGTGAAGATGAGAGAGTAAATGGTGCAATCAATGAAGTAGCAATTGGATTATATGATAATTCGTATGAAATGTATTGTTTTTTCGAAAAGGAATTATCAACTACTGCTCAAGAAATTTTTAGAATAAATATTAATAATTGGAAAAATCAGTAGCCTGCGGAGCGAAGCCTCTATTAGGAAAAAGCTATAAAGGGATATTAATGGAATTACCAAACGGTGGGACAGTTGGATTTAGAACTATGATGACCAGAAGTCCTGGTACTTCTGCTACTATTGATGTTAATATCCAGGATTATTTCAAGGTAAATTAAAATTCAATCCATAATGGTTAATAATTTGAAAGATATAATTAGCCATTTAATGGCGTTTATAGAGGATGATTACACTGAACTTGGTGTTATTGCTAATAAGGTACAAGAAGAAAATCCAAAATTGAGTTTTGTAGAGCTTATTGAAGCTACAAAAGAAGTCGTTCAGGAACTTGTTGATAAAAACAATGCATTTGTTTTAAATGAGGGTACACAAGAAACGATGAATTTAAGTGTGAAAGAAGTATTGCAGTTGGTGGAAGAAAGATTTAAAACTTTTGGGAAAATACCGAATATAGGAGATGGCATTTGGTTTACAGTAAAATACTGATGTCTTAGGGACGTTCACTGAAATTCTATGCGCAAATGAAATTCTAAATGTAATTATTTTATTTTCAATTTTTTTGAATAATCAAATAACCTGATAAACTGCTATGAAGACAATTTACATGATTTTTGGATGCATTTTAGTTTTTCTCAATTCCTGCCAAATGCTTCCCGGTGGGGATCAACAATATGATGATAATAGTAGTAACTCTTTTAAATTATCCTTAAACCCGGTCTCGGGTTCGTTATATCAGTACGAGATTGTAAATTCTACAGAGGTTGTATTTGAATTTAATGGTGAAAAAGTTGAGAGTATTAATAGATCAACCAGTAATCTGAATTATGAAATCAATATGGATAGTATTGGTAATTTATTATTAAGCATAACATTTGGGGACTTGAAAATCTTTTCAAAAAAGGGTGATACGGAAATGCATGCAGATGCTCAAAATGCTTCATTTTCCAATAACCCGGTTGATGTAATGTTGGGAGCTTTAAAAGATGCTAAACTAACGGCTACGATTACCCCAACTGGCGAAGTCATAAATATTGAAGGTTATCAGGAACTGGCAACCGAATTAATGAAGGATTTGCCAACTGATATAGAAACCAGGAAAACTGCTCAGGCGCATTTTGATAAAATTATAGGGAAGGGAATAGTTGAAAATAATTTAAGCCAGCTATTCGGGATTTTTCCTGACTCGACCATCAGGCGAGGTGATAAATGGAAATTGAATTCCAGGCAGGAAGGGGAATTTAATTTCGATGTAAATAATTTTTTTCAGCTGGAAAAAATCAATGAACAGAAAGCACATATAAGTTCCACAAGTGAATTAAAAAGCGATAATACACCTGTAACATTAATGGGTTATTCAGTAACCCCTTCATTAAATGGTGAACAGGAAGGTGAATATACTATAGAAACTAAGACCGGTATGTTATTGGATAGTGAGGTACAATCAAAAGTAAAAGGTGATATACAGTTAATGAGATTTTCAGTACCTGTAAATATTAAGACTAACCTAACTGTAAAAAGAATAACTCAGTTAGGGTAACAGTTACATTAAGGTTATTCACGATTGAAACAAAGAAATTGTTTTGCTTTTAGCGGTATTTGCCATAAAAAATGGCGGATGCTTACATTTGCTGCCATGCAAAGTACCAACAGTTTTGAAGAGGGAAAGGTTTTACTGATCAATAAACCTTTAAAATGGACATCATTTGATGTGGTGAGAAAAGTGCGGAACCTGGTGAAGATCAAAAAAGTTGGTCATGCCGGTACACTTGATCCACTGGCTACCGGTTTACTCATTATTTGTACCGGAAAATTCACCAAAAGAATCAACGAATTCATGGCGCAGGAAAAAGAATATACGGGCAGTTTTACCCTGGGCGCCACAACACCAACTTACGATCTTGAAAGTGAACCGGTCAACTTAAAACCTTTTGATCATCTGACAAACGAAGAAATAAAAAAGGCTACTGCTTTATTTACTGGTGAGATTATGCAGGTTCCTCCTGCACATTCCGCCATAAAACAACAAGGTAAAAGAGTATATGAACTGGCAAGGCAGGGAAAGGAAGTGGTGCTGGAACCACGTAAATTATTAATTCGTGAATTTGAGATCACGGATATTTCTTTACCGGTCATTTCATTCCGGGTCGTTTGTTCAACGGGTACCTATATACGCAGTTTGGCACACGACTTTGGACAAGTGCTGGGTTGTGGTGCTTATTTAAGCAGTTTATGCCGTACCCGCATCGGAACATTTAAAAATGAAAATGCAATGAGTATGGAAGAATTTGAAAAAACTATTGCGATTGTAAAAAACGAATCGGCCATTAAAAAGGATAGTTAATTCCTAACTGTACCTGGCCTCCGAGCAATTTATTCCAGCCAAAATTATAGAACCATTTGTTTTGCGAAGCGATATTTTCCGGAGCCGGACTTGGGTCTTTTGCTTTAAACCCATAATCAACCCTCACCAAAAAGAAATTAAAATCAACCCTTAATCCTGTACCCACTCCTACAGCAATATCATTCCATAACCGGTTTATATTAAAGTGTCCGTTAGGGAAATCGGGATTCTCTCTCAGGAACCAAACATTTCCGGCATCAACAAACAATGCGCTGTTAAACTGAATACCCCGGAAATTAAATAATGGGAAACGGTATTCCGCATTGGCTTCCAGTTGAATATCACCAAAACGGTCAGGCGCTTCATTAAAAGGTTTAACTGCCGATCCGGGCCCCAGGCGGCGTAAACCCCATGCCCGCATACTGTTAGGGCCACCTGCAAAAAATTGTTTAAAAAAGGGTAGGTATCGTTGTTTGTCGGGGTGTTTGGTAGATTCCAGTTCATAACCGACACCACCAAAAAATCGAAAGGCGAATTCTTTCTTTGTGAATTTAATCGACCTGGAAAATTCAGCATCAATTTTTACGAAACGATATAATTGAGAATCCAGGAAATTATTCCTGATCATCCCGGTAACTAATCCCGATTCTTCCAGGTTGGTCCGGAAAATATTCGTTCCTTTTTTTCCGCCTGTCATTACATATTTGTAGATCGTGGAAATTACCAGTCCGTCATTAAAAATATTTTTTAAGGAAGGGTTTAGATCGATTAATGAATCAAGCCTGCTACGGCGATTGATCAGTGAATATTCAATATTCGGTATCCTTACGTTCAAAGATTTATTCCGCCACTTATATTCATAACCCCAGGAACTATTAAAACTTGTGAGGTTATAAAAAGATACTCGATCGGTGCTGGACAAGGCTATTGAAAACACAGTTTGAATATTATCCCGATAGCGATCCGGTATAAAACCAAAATGAGGAATGCTACGCGGAAAAAATATACTGTGACTGAAACTTACCTGCCGGCTTTGCACGAATTGGCTACTATCATTTACATTCAATTCAGTGCCAAAACGCAGGTTTGTATTTGCCAGGTTGGATGCTTTTGCAAAATTCCGGTTTTGTAATCCTACATTAAATCCCAAACCCAATAAGTTGCCGGCAAACACACTGGTGTTCCGGCTTCCTTCAATATTGGCATCGAATAAATATTTTTCAGCTGGTGATAATTTAATAACAAAATCTACGGTGTCTTCACCTGCTCGTGGAAATTGTTCAATGTTTACCAATTGCCATGCACTGAGCGTATTAAAACGGTTAATGGTCCGCACGTATCGTCGCAAACTGTAAAGTTCTCCTTTTCTTAAATAAATATTTGGAGGTAAGATTTTTGGTTTTATATAATCCCTGAATTGAATGATGCGATATTCATCTACTATGGATTCCGTAGGTGTAAACCCGGCGGTATCTTCATCAAAATCCGGATATACAGTTACATCGCCCACATAAAATCTTGTAAGACGGCCACTGTCAAGTCCGGGGGTGAGAATAAATTCTATATCTGCTTGTGGATTTTCACGGCGTCTTTGTAATTCGGCCAAAATCTGTATCTGTTCAAAAGGATCCGTAACCGGCCTTAATAAAGAAGCATCCAGCGTATCCCAAACTATTCTTAATTCATCCTGGGTAAATCGCAGGTACCCATTATTTCGGTATAGTTCAACCAATCTTTCCAATTCAGATGAAAGGGCAGGTTTGGCAAATGGATCACCGCGTTTTATCAATGCGGAACCTGCTGCGGAATCAGTGAGGCGTTGAATATCTGTTCTTGGATCAGTGTGAATAATAGAATCAGATAATACAGCAGAATCTGAAAAGCTGTAAAATATACTATCCAATTTTACCTGTTTACCAGGAATTACCGTGAAATTAACTGTAGTGCGGTATTGATCGGGTACATTGGATTTACTGTGAATACTAAGCGATGTATCATAAGTAATGGAATCACGAAAATAACCCTGTGAATTTAAAAGAGCCCGCATAAATAAAATGGAGCGATCCGCATTACTGCTGTCATAAACAGGTGGATTTTGAAGTACACTCCAGAATAATTTATCTAATGTTCTGACCCGTATACTGTCATCCAGTTGTGTGGAAAGTTTGCTTTCTAATTCATTTTTTTCTTCGGTTGAAAAATTTCCTTCTAACTTGATATTAGTTTTGTAAACAAATGGTTCATAAGGGGGGTAATCTTTTGGAATAACACCACAACCTGCAAAAACCATAATGAGCAGGAAGATAAAGCTTGACGAAGTTGGTGTGCCAATAAATTTCATCCTGCCATTTACCATAATATTGTAATCGAAATGTATGCTTAGTAAAACAAAGGTCAAATATATTCAAAGTTTAGGCCACAAAAAAAGAAGGGATGAAGAGCAGGTATTTATTGCTGAAGGACCTAAAATAGTTAGCGAACTTTTATTGGAACCTGATATGAAAGTCATTGAAATTTTTGCATTGGCTGAATGGCTGTTACAAAACCCGCTTCCGGCAAATATCCCAAGGCTCATAGTAACGGAAGAAGAATTGGAAAAGATCACCCAACTTTCAACACCTAACAAAGTAATGGCCATCTTTCAACAACCCAAAGCCATAGTTGATATAATTACAAAAGATAAATGGGTTTTGTTGCTGGATGGTATCCAGGATCCTGGAAATATGGGCACCATTATCCGCATAGCTGATTGGTTTGGGATTAAACAAATTATTTGCAGTCATGAATGTGCCAGTATATATAATACCAAAGTGATACAATCATCTATGGCAAGTATTGCCAGGGTGGAAGTACTGGTTACCGATTTGTTACCCTGGATAAATCAGCATGCTGATTGCAACTATTACGCAGCCTCTTTGGAAGGGAAAGACCTCACGAGCATGGGTAAGTTAAAAAAAGGAATCATTATGATTGGGAACGAATCAAAAGGTTTGAACCCATCTTTATTAGCTAAAGCCAATATTTTGATCACCATACCACGTATTGGGAAGGCGGAATCCTTAAATGCGTCCGTAGCTACAGGAATTATACTTTCGCACCTGGTTTAAAATGAATGTTAACTAACTATCGGAATCGAATAGCTTTTACAGGCTGTACTTTTTTTACGATATAGGTAGGGATCATCAATACCAGGTAGCTTACCAGTAGTGTGCCACCACAGACCGCTGCAACCTGCCACCAGATGATCTTTACAGCAGCTTCACTCAGGTAATAGGCTTCTTCCTCCAATTTTATAAACCCTGTTTCCTGTTGCAGGTATATTATGGACAGTGCAAACAATACGCCACCTATGATACCGCCAATAGTAATGATGGATGAGTGTTTTAAAAATATTTTTTGCACTGTCCAGTCACTTGCCCCTAATGCTTTCAATATACCGATCATGCGCAAACGTTCCAGTACAAGGATGATTAAACAGGTGATCAGGTTTATAACAGCAATGATGATCATAAATGTAATGAGAACATTGCGTGTAACATCCTGCATTTTTAACCAATCAAAAATATAAGGATAAATGTCTTTAATAATGCGGGTATCCCAACTCTGTGGAAATTCCTCCATCTCGTATAAGTCAAGGCTGGCCGGGATCATTTGGTTATAATCTTTCAGAAATATTTCATATCCTCCAATTTCATAGGATTCCCAGCTATTAAGTCTTTGAATCAGTTTTAAATCGCCCAATGCAAAAGCATTGTCATATTCCTGGATGCCGGTTTTGTAAATGCCAACAATATCTAATTTATCCGGACGCATACTTCCATCTGGCCTGATAAAGTAGATCAGCAGTTTGTCATTTAATTTTAATTTCAATTGGTTGGCAGTATAGGTCGAAATGATGATTTCACGGCTATAAGTGCTGTCATTGAATTGCAACCACCTTCCTTCCTGCATGAATTGTTTAAGATGATTAAAATCATAAGTGGCGTCAAGACCTTTCAGTAAAACGCCTTCAATTTCATCAGGTGTTTTTAATATGGCATACTTAGTAGCAAATGGATGAATACTTTGAACCTGCGGGTTCTTCATAACTGCATAAGCAACGGAGTCATTTTGTTCAATGGGTGTTTCTTCAGCAATTGCGGTCTTCATAGGCTGTTTATACTGCACCCTGATATGCCCCCAGAAACTGAAAACTTTCTGACCCACCTGTTCCTGGAAACCATTTACAAAAGCTAATGTAATGATCATTACCGCTACACTGATTACAGTTGCTGCTATTGATAAACGGATAATAAAACGAGAAAAAGACTTTTGTTGGTTAAAGGCAATTCGGTTAGCGATAAATCCGGTAATATTCAAACTGGAAAATTTAAGTGTAAAAATAACCATCCCACCCTATATGAGGCAACGTATTTGTAAAAGAACCCGTCAGAAAAGCGTGATTAATTTTATTTTTAAACAGAATTAACATTAGCCGACAGGATAATTATTCATTTTTCGTACGATAAATATCTATTTATGATTAAAATAAGGAGAAACATGCTCATTGTATGTATTTGTATGTTGTGTGCAGTGGCAAAGCTGAATGCCCAAAATGCAGATATGATTTATGATACATCCATCCGGTCAATTAAGCTTTATCCGGGTGGTGATCAAACTGCTTATCCTATTATATCTTTAAATGGTGGTGAACAACTTCAATTGACTTTTGACGACCTGGATGCGGATGTTAAAAATTATTATTACGGTTACCAGTTATGCAATGCAGACTGGACGCCAACCATGTTAAATACATTTGAGTATACCCGGGGTTTTCAGAATGTGCGCATCTCCCAATACCGCCAGTCATCCATCGCTTTCACACACTATACAAATTACCAGGCATCTGTTCCTGACCGCAATAGTTTTCCAACAGTCAGTGGAAATTATTTATTAAGAGTGTTTTTAAACGGAGATACTTCTCAAACCGTTTTTTCCAAAAGATTCTTAGTAGTAGATCAGAAAGTATCCATTGCGGCGCAGGTTCAGCAACCATTTAATGCACAGTGGTATAACACTTATCAGAAATTGCATATTGCGGTGAGTACGGATAACCGCACCCGGGTGTTTACACCACAGGATATTAAAGTGGTGGTTTTACAGAATTATATTTGGCCTAATGCATTGTACCTCGACAGGCCTACTATTTACCGGGGAAATTATTATGAATACAGTGATGAAGCCAGCACCGCTATGCCAGCAGGTAAGGAATGGCGTTGGATTGATCTGCGAAGCCTCAGGTTAATGAGTGAAAGAATGCAACGCATCGATAAAAATACAAATTCAACAGATGTGATCGTGAAACCAGATGGTGAACGAAAGTCACAGCCATATGTATATTATAGGGACATCAACGGTTTATATACCATTGAAAGCCGGGATAATAATAATCCCTTTTGGCAATCTGATTATGCAAATGTTCTGTTCAGTTTTTTCCCACCGGGCAATCAGCCATATAAGGATCGGAATCTCTATTTATTTGGAGAATTAACGCAGTACGTAACCAACGAATCCACCGAAATGGTTTTTAATCCTGAAAGAGGCGCATATGAAAAAACACTTTTTTTAAAGCAGGGTTTTTATAATTACAACTATGTTACTACCTCATTGAATGAGGATGATATAATAATAAACTATGAAACCGCGGAAGGGCATTATTGGGATACTGAAAATGTGTATACTATTCTTGTTTATTACCGGCCTTTTGGCGCCCGGGCCGATGAACTGATCGGCTACACACAAATTAATTCCTTGCAGGGAAGGCCGGGCTTGCGTTAATTTTCTTTTTTCAACACAATTTTTTGAATTCATTTTTTGAGATTTATCCTGCTTCCTTATCTTTGCGCCGGCAGGTCTTACACGACCAGCTCCTGCTGAACTCCCCCAGGGTCGGAAGACAGCAAGGGTAGGCGGTTGTAGCGGTGCGATGTAATAAGCCTGCCACTTTTTTTTATTTTTAGGGTTACCCCGATCATATTATTTTATTCTCCATTTTCAATTATAATTTTAGCCAGTAATGAAATTTTTTATTGATACAGCCAATCTTGCACAAATAAAAGAAGCACACGAATTAGGTATTCTGGATGGGGTTACAACCAATCCATCATTAATGGCTAAAGAAGGAATCCGCGGAGAGGAAGCCATCACAAAACATTATAAAGATATATGTGATTTGGTTGATGGTGACATCAGTGCTGAAGTGTTGTCAACTGATTTTGCAACCATCATTGAAGAAGGAAAAAAACTGGCTGATATTCATCCAAACATCGTAGTAAAAGTGCCTATGATCAAAGATGGCATCAAAGCTATTAAATGGTTCACCGATAATGGAATCCGCACCAATTGTACGTTGGTTTTTTCTGCCGGACAAGCTATACTGGCTGCAAAAGCAGGCGCTGCTTATGTTTCTCCTTTTATTGGTCGCATCGATGACAGCGGTTGGGATGGTGTTCAACTGATTGAACAAATAGTGCAAATATTCAGTATACAGGGTTATAAAACAGAAGTACTGGCTGCTTCAATCCGCAATCCAAATCATATTATTCAATGTGCCGCTGCCGGTGCCGATATTTGTACCTGCCCGCTGGAATCGATCCTTGGATTACTAAAGCATCCGCTCACCGATATTGGTCTTGCCAAGTTTTTGGAAGACGCCAAGAAAATGTAAAATTTAAAGTCCCGGAACGGGACTTTTTTTTATCGATAATGTTTTTCCGAAATCATTACCTTGGTATTCTCCTCTGCATAGTATTGAAATAGATAGAAGAGTTTAAAAAGAATTAAATTTAATATTCTTTAAAACTTCTTGTATGAAAAAGTATCTACTGGGTTTCAGTTTACTGCTCATCCTGGTTTCCTGCACAAGTCAAAAAAATATTTCTACTGCTGCTGGAGATATTGTTATTCATTCGGTGAATGTAATTCCGATGAATAATGAAAGGATCCTGGCTAATCAATCAGTATTGATCCGTAACGGCAAAATAGAAACGATTCTCGCGACTACATCTACCCAATTTGAAAATGCATTGGTCATTGATGGAAAAGATAAATACCTGCTGCCTGGTTTAACGGAAATGCATGCCCATGTACCACCGTCCGGTAACATGGATGAAATGAAAGACGTACTGCTTTTATTTGCAGCCAATGGTGTTACAAATATCAGGGGCATGCTGGGCCATCCCAAACATCTTGAATTAAGAACGTTGATTCAAAATGGAGAAGTAACGGGTCCGCGTTTCATCACTTCAGGACCTTCATTCAATGGAAATTCTGTGAAATCAGCTGAGCAGGGTGCTGAAATGGTAAAACAACAAAAAGCTGCCGGTTATGATTTTCTGAAAATTCATCCCGGCATTTCAAAGGAAAATTTTGCATCCATCGCGCAAACTGCAAAAGAAGTACAAATTCCTTTTGCCGGGCATGTTCCATTTGATGTTGGCGTATGGCGGGCTATCGGTGCCGGTTATGCAACCATCGATCATTTGGATGGATTTATAGAAAGCCTGGTACCCGGAATAGAATCTGTTACCGAAAAGGAAAATGGAATGTTTGGAATGGGTATTGCCATGAGGGCGGATACCAATAAAATTCCACCGTTATTAAAAGCGTTGAAAGAAAATAATATATGGGTTGTTCCCACCCAGGCTTTGGCTGAAAGATGGATGGCCCCGATTGAATCTGCTGTTTTTGATAATGCACCAGAGATGATTTATATGTCGCCCGGTACAAGATCCCAATGGCAGAATGCTAAAAATAATTTAATGAATGCGCCCGCATATGATAAAGATGCCGCGAATCATTTTTTAGAATTGAGGCGAAAATTAATTTATGAACTTCAACAAAAGGGCGTGGGTTTGTTGCTTGGAGCAGATGCGCCACAAGTTTATAATGTTCCGGGTTTTGCATCGCATCACGAATTGAAATATATGGTAGATGCTGGTCTTACTCCATTTGAAGCGTTGCAAACAGCAACTGTTAATGTGGGGAAATTCCTGAACAGAACGGATATAGGTGTTGTGAAAGAAGGTGCCGTGGCAGACCTGGTTTTATTAAATCAAAATCCATTGGAAAATATCCAACATACAACAACAATAGAAGGCGTTGTTTTAAATGGCAAATGGCTCTCAAAACAATGGATCAATGAAACTTTGAAGAGTTTGGAAAAGTAAATAAAAAACAAATTATTTCATTCTACCCCTTCTTCTTTTTGGTTTTTCCTTTTCTCATTTCTCTCAGTATTTCTTCATTAGTAGGTAAGTATTCGTCATCCGGATTTTTTTTGATCCAGATTGTTGTTTCCCGCCAAATAGTGGAATCAGCTTTTAGAACTGCTTTTACTTTTACAAATTCGCAGGTTGGTGTATCTGGCAAAACCAGATCATTTTTATCAAAATAACCATAACTGCTGCTAAAGTCAAGATGTGTTGAGGTTAGCGGCATCCAGCTGCCATCAGACATCTTCGCATCCAAATTGATATAATTATGCGTGCCTTTTTTCAGACTGTCTGTATATAGATTAAAAAACAGGCTGTCTATCTTTTGTGCTTTAACAACAGAAAAGCTTCCCAAAATCAATAAAAATAATAATCCCTTTTTCAAACTTACTTTTTTAAATAGTCGACTATCCGCCCTGTTTGGTTGTCTTTAACCAGCATTTAAATGCAGATACAAATAAATCATGCCTGTTGTGTTGTATTTCTTCTCTTTTTATGGAAAAAATTATAATAGATCGTTAAAATGATTGTAATGAAAAATACAGTTAATGTCACATTATTTACCAGGTTTGCGGAAATATCTTTCCCTGAAATTCTATCAGCAAAATATTTTATAAAAGATGAGGGTAAATTAGTTTCACCCAGTTTCTTTTTTACATCCCAATGCCAGTCGGTTAAGAAACAATATCCAAAGCCATACCAGAATCCAAGGATGAACCAACTTCCGAATGTCAGCGCAATGGTAATCAAATGTAATTTCCTGGTTTTAGGAAATATCCATCCCACCATATTAAAAAGCGTAATTACAATATGGAAAATAGTATATAATATATTGAGGAAAACAAGCATGGCAATCTCTCAGGTTCCTAATTAAATTTTACCGGAATGGTCAATGAGCGGTCATGTTCCCGCATATCAGAAGGATTGGATCTTTCAAAAACAAGTTTGCCCGTTTTTTGACCTGCGGGAATTTTGAAAACCAGTTCTGTTTCAAAAGGAACAAAATTTTCCGTCATCCATTCCCCCTTTGCCATGGCAATAGCGGTTGACAGTAAACTGTCTTTTTCATCATACAGCCTGACCGGGAAATCCGCTTCAAAATACCAGAAACCAACTGCTTCCCCTGTTATCTTAAAAGGGGAGCGTATGATTTCTCCTGCTATCGGACTTTGTACCCTGATTAATTCACTAACGGGTTTTTGAAATTGAGTTAAAGGCGTATCCACATTTATGGCACCAGGTTGAACAATGGTATCAACATGAAGTGTTTCAGCCGAATCGGTTTGTATGGTTTTATCTTCAGCATCTCCACAACTAAAAAACAGACACGACATCAAAGCAAGAAATAATATGGATTGTTTGTTCATCATGTTTATTGTTTAATGAATTGTTTAAGAGTTTAAGAGTTTAAAGAGTTTAAGTGTTTAATGAGTATTGTTTTAAACCACTCAACTTACCCAACCACTCAACCATTCAACTTTCCAACTATTCAACCAAATTCCCAATTTCTGGAATCTTAAAATCCTTTTTTCTCCTCCACTCCCTTAACATATTTCTCCAACCATTGGTTTTGCTCCCATAGCATATGCAATATGTTTTCTTTTGCGGCATATCCGTGCGATTCATAAGGCAGTGTTACATAACGAACCGTTCCGCCATGTCCTTTAATAGCGTTGTATAATCTTTCACTTTGTATTGGGAATGTTCCCGAATTATTATCGGCTTCTCCATGAATTAAAAGGATAGGCGTTTTAATTTTGTTGGCATGAGAAAAAGGACTCATTTGGTTGTATAACTCCGGCGATTCCCAATAAGTTCGTTCTTCATTCTGAAAACCAAATGGCGTAAGGGTACGGTTATATGCGCCACTTCTTGCCAGCCCCGCTTTGAACAAGTTCGTATGTGCAAGCAGGTTAGCCGTCATAAATGCGCCGTAGCTATGGCCACCAACTCCCACCCGGTTGCGATCACCAACACCCATCCCGGCTAATTTATTTATGGCAGCTTCCGCATTCATTTGTAATTGCTCCACAAAATTATCATTGGGTAATTTATCCCCTTCACCAACAATAGGCATTTCCGCATTATCCAATACGGCATAGCCCTGCATGGCCCAGAAAACCGGAGAACCGTAATTGATACGGGTAAAAGTATATTTGGATCCACGCACCTGGGCCGCATCATTCGCTGATTTAAATTCACGTGGATAAGCCCAGATCAATACTGGTAAAGGACTATCTTTTTCTTTGTTGTAACCGGCAGGCAAATAAAGGGTTCCCGTCAGGTCGACGCCATCCTTTCTTTCATAAAAGATCTTTTCTTTTGAAAGCTGTCGTAAAGCGGGTTGCGGATCACTGAAATTCGTTAAAGCCTTTGTTGACTTCTTTGCAAGATTGTGTAAATAATAATTCGGTGTTTCGTTTACACTTTCTTTGGAGGTGATGAATACCAGTTTCACCGGGTCAATTACATTTACCACCTGCTCATAATAAGGTGCTTTGGATTGCCAGACTTTCTTTGTCTTTTTTGTTTTCAGATCAAAAGTTTGCAACAACGGCATATCACCTTCATCCGATGCGCCTTGCGAACGAAGCAGTAATTTATTACCCGGTAAAATGTGTAATACATTTTGCGCATACTCATTCTGTTTAGTAACCGGTTGGCCGATGTCCGCATACTGATCATCCTGCCTGCGCTGGAATAACGAATCCACTTCACCCGTTGCCGGATTTAATTTATTCATCCTGATCAGGCGGCTGCGGCTGAATCCTTCATACAAGAGAGCCGTATTCGCATCTCCCCAGCTAATGCCGCGAAAACGCATTTTAGTTTTCACCAATTCTTTAGGTTCGCTGGTAAAGGGCGCTTCCAAAGTGTAAACAGCATCGCGGTATATTGATTCGTTTTTACCCAAGCCCTTATCCAAAGCCTGTACATAATACAATGTTGCCGGCTGATCATTGCGCCAGTTATAACTTCTGCCATAATCCACCACATTATCCAAACCAATAGGCGCCGTTTCGGTGGATGGATTTTGGGCTACTTCTTTTACCAGCGATCCTGTTTGCGCATCCAGTATTTCAATGGATTTTGCAAAACCGTTTGCAGGAACCAAATAAGAGAATGGCTTTTTTAATTTGTCGGTTAAGATAAACCGGTTGTC
>JACCYQ010000010.1 GCA_013696395.1 Chitinophagaceae bacterium | reverse complement strand
AATTGGGATTTAATATAAACTGGGATGCCGGGGACTATGTAGGATTTGAAAAAAATGGCTGCAAATTCATTTTGCAGAAATATGATAACAAAGCATTTGCAGAAAACCTGATGATCAATATCAGGGTTGATGATGTGCAGGCTTTCCGAATGAATGTTATGGAGAAACAACTACCTGAAAAATATGGCATCCGCATTGGTGAAATCACCAATCAGCCTTATGGAAAGGAAGTTAACCTCATTGACATAGCCGGCGTATGCTGGCATTTTGTTGAATAAATTTAATTTCTGCAAGCATTCATTATAAGCTGTATTCAAGCAATAAGTGCAACACTTGCTTTGGAGAGAGTGACTCATCATAATCCTATATCGATCCAGATGGCTTTAGTATGCATTGCATCTTTACTGGTTCCTTTACATCATCGTTTGGAAAAATGGGCAACAAATAAATTGGTGGAGAAGAATAAAAAGATAAGGCTGGCAGCGGCAAAGAAAACGATTAAGCAACTGGAGAAAGATGATTATTCCTCCGAAACTACGTGATCTAACTTAAAATTATTACTTTTGACTATTGATAGTAAATAGTAAAATAAATGAAAATTAAGCACAGGATAGAAAAGGCACTGCAGGAAAAGGGTGATTTGAGTGTAAAAGAGCTGGTGGATATGCTGCATGTTTCAAAACAGGCTATTCACATAGCCCTGAAACAGCATCTGGAAGAAGATGCGGTTGTAAAGTTTGGCCGAACTCCAAAGACAATCTACCGTTTAAATACAGGCATCACTCCGGTTAGTACTGATTTTTCAAACATAGAAAAAGATTCTGTACAATACCTGGCTGAGAATTTTCTACTGATTACCGAAATAGGCAAAATGCTGGAAGGCATTGAGGGCTTTAACCACTGGTGCAATCAACGAAAACTGCCAATGGAGAAAACCCTGGAAGAATTCTTAATAACCCGGAAAAAATATGACGCTTATGTTGCTGCAAACGGGCGTATTGATGGCAAAGAAAAAATCACCAATACAAAGGGATACGATAACATTTATCTGGATGAAATATACTACCTGGATTTTTATGCCATCGAACGTTTTGGTAAAACAAGACTGGGCACTTTGTTACACTACGCCAAACAAGGACAAAATAAATTTTTGATGAAAATTTTACTGGCAGAAATAAAACCGAAACTGACAGCAATGGTAAAAACAGGTAAATTTGATGCAGTTGGTTTTGTGCCTCCTACCATCCGCCGTGAAGTACAGATCATGAAATACCTGGAAACACATTTAAAAATAAACCTGCCAAAAATAAATATTCAAAAAATTTCGGGCATTATACCGGTCCCGCAAAAATCGCTGAATAAGATTGATGAACGCATCAGTAATGCAGAAAATACATTTGCAGTTAATGAAACAGTGAAATACAATCACCTGTTGTTAATTGATGATGCGGTGGGTAGCGGTTCCACTATGAACCAAATTGCTGGAAAAATTAAACAAAAAGGAATTGCAAAAAAAATAACCGGGCTTGCCGTGGTCGGTAGTTTCAAAGGTTTTGATGTGGTAACGGATGTGTAAAAATGAAAAGTTCAGGCAATTTGAACCTAATTGTCTATAATCACTTAATTTATTTTGGATATTCTACTTATAATTTACAAAATCAGCTTTTTTTTATGGGTAAACATTTAGGAGTTGAAAACTAATAAATGATAGGTGAATTTCTAAACCGCACATTTCAAAAAAAAATCATGAAAGCAAAATCAATTAAAGGAAATTCTAGCGAAGAAATAAAAAAACGCTTTACAACTATGTATGGCTGATGGTTATAAACCAATACTGACCATTGTATTTAGAAATGGGAGTAATATTCTCCTGGTTTTAGAAAAAATCGTTCCTTAAAATTTTTTTTCTTTCTAACCAAGCGCTCATGATAACCGCTAAAAAGTATTTAACCATGGCATTGAAATTGTAGTAAATAGTCCTTGATCTTATTCAAAGTCTGTTATGAATTTAAAAATTAGTCTTGTCGTTGTGTTATTTCTTTTCTTCACATCATTTCAATCTTGTGCACAACAAAAAAATACATCAAAAAAAACGCCTGCCACTTCAATGGTAAAAATAGATTCAGCGCAATGGAGAAAGGAAAATTTTATTGTTAACAGAGATTCAGCTTATAGTAACCCTTATTTTGCTTTACAAAAATTAACTGGCGGCAATGAACGTTTTCAACGGTCAAAAAGTATTTTTCCACGGCAGGATCCTGTATTAATAAGACGTTTGTCTGAAGGCCAAAAACCCTTTGCTACCATTGTTGGGTGCTCCGATTCCAGGGTTTCATCAGAAATTTTATTCGACCAGGGATTTGGAGATTTATTTGTAAGTCGTACGGCAGGACAAGTTATGGCCCAAGCTACCTATGGTACTATAGAATATGCATACCTGGCATTAGGCACAAAGCTTATAGTAGTACTGGGTCATAGCAGTTGTGGAGCAGTGGATGCAGCTATTAAAAGACCAGAAAATCCACCGGGACATATTGTAACATTAATCAACTCTATCAAACCCGCTGCAGTAGAGGTGCAGGGTATGGCAGGTGATAAATTAGAAAAT
>JACCYQ010000201.1 GCA_013696395.1 Chitinophagaceae bacterium | reverse complement strand
GGATCAGACAATTATCATATTGTGCGAAGAAAACTAATTCCACTCAGGGAATTTGAAAACAGCAACAGTTATAATTATTCAGAAAAATTCAGTATCGAATTGTATATCACGGCGCCTGCTACCATTGTACTTAAAAGGCAAATATCTAAAGCAGAATTTGCACTTCCATCCAATATAATGAGCGAAGGATGGTTTACAGGTTACAGGATGGCAGATTAGCATATTTATACAACTTAAAAACCCGCTGCTACTTCATTAACAACCCAATACTCGTTGTTTTATCACCCACATGCGTAACATGAAATGAAAATGAACGGCCGTCATTCATTTCTCCTTTTGTATTGATCTGTACATGGTGATTATTCAACCGGGGTCTTAAAGTTTCTTTATAAACGGTTGCTGTTCCTTTGAGCGGAGAAAGGTTGCTGATATCGCCAATGGTAACAATGCCATCGGTGGCAATGGCTTCAAACGCTTCGCGGTTTACAAACCAGAAAGGCACGGCGTTTCCTGTACTTTGTGCAATGGTGGGAAACGTGCCTAAGGGTGCATCTTTCTCTATGATATAAAAACCTTCGATGGTTAATGGACAACCGAATGCTGCCGGAACATCCATTAAAGTAAGCAGGTTAAAATCTGGGCGGATGCATTTTTCAGATGCTGACAATGTTGCCATTTATGTTTGTGTTAGTATGGATGGCAGACATCTTCCAGGAAACGGAGATTTGGCAGTTGGTTTTCCAGGCATAATAATGGCTCCATGATTAAGAAAGATGGTATAGCAATGGTTGAAGGAACAGGAATTTATAATTCCATAATACTGCATAAGAATAACCCCCAATCAGATGAAATAATACATGCTTTTGAAGAATTGAATGAAACTGTTGGCGATAAATGAACACTACTACGCTTAAGGATGCGGGTTACCGGTAAACAGGTGCAGGTCCTGGTCATTTTGCTCCAGGCATATTTCGATGCATTCGAGATGTTCTTTTGCCTTTTCATCGTCTTCTTCCGTTTCCAGTTCGATGGCAGATGTGCATTCAAAAGAAATCAGGTCTTATAATATGTCTCGCATAAAGGTAAAAGACACAAGCCGAAAATACTGGCAAGGCGCTTTCTTCATTCACAGGGTTTTCGTTACAGGCTGCATGTAAAAAATCTGCCTGGCAAACCTGATGTTGTTTTACTGAAATAATCAATCTGGAATCTTAGATTGTTTCTATACCTAAATCTTTTAAATATTTAAAAGTATCGTTATAAAATTCTGGATTTCTAGTCCCATCTTCAACATCACCTTCAGGTACAACAATTATCATCCCTTGTCTTGCACGTGTTAATAGAACTCTATATGCATTTAAGAGATATCGTTTCCGCTCTTCTTTATGAATATTTTGCCATTTAGTTCCAACAAAGGAATATGATTTCCAGCCTCCATTACTATATCTTAAATCGCCATCCCATGTAACACATGCCCAATCTAATTCAAGACCTTGCACTTGAAATTCAGTTGCAACATCTTCTAAATAATAAGAAGAACGGATATCATCTTTATCACCCAAAAACCAGTAAACGGGGTTCATTGGTGATTTAACGTCGATTGCCAAGGGTTTAAGTCTTTGTGCTTGTGATGATACAACAATTCCATATCGCTCAGTTCCCCTTGCTTTTTCTTTCAACCATTTCTTTGCCTTGGTCAGGTCTCGTGTTAATACAATTGGATAATTCTTGTTGATAATGCTATAAGTTTTTTTGGCCGCTTCTCTATCCAAATCTAAAAGTTGTTTTATGAAAAGTGAAACACTTTCAGCTCTATAAGATCGCATTGAAACAGCTAAATGCAAATCAGCATTAAATTTTGTGACATGACTATTTTTTATTTTGTTTACAGCATCCACTGCTGAATATTCGCTATCGGTTAAGTTTGGAGAAATAGCAACTTCCCAATGGGGAAATTTTTCAATAATAGCATTTAACCATTCAGAAATGCCAGCTTCCCCGGTATTTATTTCTTGTCCGCCACCAACCAAACAAATCATCACTGCCCAATCTTTGTGCCTATCCAAGCAAGAAATTAAATATTCTGGTTCCGATTCATCGAAGTCCGGTTGATTCTTCTTGGTCCTCATAAATTTGATGGTCTGTTCTTTGTTCCAGACTCTCTGGGCTTCGTCAAAAATCGCCACATGATCGTAAGGTGCTTTGGGGTCAATCAGATAAGCATCTCTATAATGATGTATGATCTGTATGAAAGCCTTAACGGCTTCTCTTGCTCTCCCTTTTGTTATTCTATTACCAAGTTCTTTCTCGCTTTTTACCTTATCCCTGGTCAAAGCCTCTTGCAATATGGCAACCAATGGAGCATTTCCTGACAAGAATACACTACTATTTCCTTTTCCTTTATCTAGGTGTGTCGCTGCAACTTTTAGCCCTACAAGAGTTTTACCTGCACCTGGAACTCCTGTAACAAAACAAATAATCTTTTTATGTTCCTGTTTGGCGTAGTCAATTATTTCGGAAATCGAATTAGTCGTTAAGGTTAAATTAATTGCTTCCGCATCGTTTCTTGTTATTGAGTCAACGTTATGATTGTTAAATAGATTTACTGCAGCTTCAATTATTGTAGGGGTAGGCGAGTAGCTGCCGTTTGCAAATTCGTCTTGGTCTAATTTAATCACATCAGAAAACCAAGCTAAGGTAATTTCAATTACTTGTCTTAATCCTTGTCTATTTGTCTTTAATGGAAGAATTAGATTATCATCATGAGAAGTTGTAATTATATTTATAAAAGAAACTTTTGATTCTGTGGCAATCAAAACAGGAGCTATGACAGCCTTATGGCTAGGACCATGAAAATTCTTTAAATCCAACGCATAATCCCAAACTTGATCTACATTATAATTTAAGTATTCAGATTCGCCCACCTTGAATTCAATAATAAAAACTACATTTTCAATTATGATAAGGCAGTCTATTCTCTTCCCCATTCTAGGGATAGAAAATTCAAAAAATAATGTGCCTTCAAAACCTTGAAGAGCCGATTTTAAAATAACAATTTGCTGTTCCCAAGCCTTATTTTGGTTAAGTGTTGAATCAAAATAGTTAGAGAGAGTGATAGACCCTATTACTTCTGCTGTGCTCTTATCTAAGAAGTTCTCTATAGAATCCGAGTAATAATAATTAAGCATTAATTAATATTGATTAACAACAATTTCTTTGTTTTAGCAACTGATTTTAAATAAAATTTGTAAATGTGACTTAAAAGCAAATTCGGTCCAATATTAAGCATTTAAATTGTGTCCTAAAATACACCGGTGTTTTTGATTCATTTCGGGAGTTTTGCTTTAAAGATAATTTATGTACAAACCAACGGCAAAAGGATATTTTTCAGGATGTGGCGGAATGGAGCTTGGCCTGATGATGGCTGGTGTCAGTTTGATTCAATCGCTAGATTTAGATAAAGAGGCAACAGATTGCATGCAAATGAACAGCCATTATTTTTCTCATTCTGTTTTAAATGCCGACATAAAAGATAAAACTGTTTTAGACCAACCGCAAAGTGATATAATAGTTGGCACTTACCCTTGTACAAAGTATTCTCCCATTGCAGATATACATGGTACAAGAACAGGAGATGATTTATTCCTGCATTTCTTCAGACATATAGCTATTGAAAAACCGGAAATGTATGTTGTAGAAAACGTACCTGGAATGAAGAAATTTAAAGTAGTAATGGAAGCAATGACAAAACTTCCAGGCTATTATGTAAATATTTTTTGCCCTGTTGATGCCTCAAATTGGTTACCTCAAAGACGAAAGAGATTGATTTTAATAGGGACTAAAAAAGATTTTAATATCAGTTCTCCAAATCAAATTAAAAACCGCCCAACTCTAAAATCTATTTTAGAAGCTCATCCTGAGTTTGATATGCCTGAATATGTTGTAAAAAGAATTAATGGTTCATACAGAGATCTTCCTATCATTGTGGATCCTGAGTTTTCTTCAGCGGTTGCACCAACTTGCGTAGCGCACTACGCAAAGGATTTAAGTACTAGATTAGTTAAGGATAAAAAAGTAGAATTTGGAGTAAGACCTTTTACTATAAGGGAATATGCGAGATTGCAGGGATTTCCGGATGATTTTAATTTTGAAAACAGAAGAAGTGCTTATCGGTTAATTGGAAATGCTGTACCAGTTCAAATGGGAGAATGGATTGGAGAAACGGCAATGAAATATTTCGACAAGTTTTCATTATCGATTAAGAAAATGTAATTAAAAATTATTTCTACATTGTGGGCTTTGGTGATTGCATCGCAATAGCATTTTACTATTTAATTACATTATTATTTTACCGTTATACTTAATTAGAATTTACAAAGGGCTTTCGATTCTACTTTTATAGGCAGTAACACGAACAGAACCCTTAATATAAAAAAGCCTCATATTTTTGGTCAAAAGAATGGTAAGTGTAGAAAACATTAAAGTAATGATTACTTTTTTGCATGTACTCTTCCTTACTTTCAACCCATGAAACATCTCCTCTCCATATTCCTTTTTCTTTTTACTGTCAACCTCCTTTTTGCGCAGCCGCATATTCATGCACATAACGATTACCAGCAACCGCAACCGCTGGTCCATGCTGTTCACAATAAAGTATTTTCGCTGGAGGCCGATGTATTCCTGGTAAAAAGCAAATTGCTGGTAGCACATGATACAAAAGAACTGGCTACTGCTCCCAAACTAAAATCACTGTACCTGAAACCCATTATTAAACTTTTTAAAAAACACCAGGGGCGCATCAGTACTGATACGGCTTATGCACCGGTGTTGATGCTCGATATAAAACAAAATGGAGCAGCCGCCATGGCGGCCATCGTAAAAGCGGTAAAATCTCACCGTAAGGTTTTTGATCGCAGCGTAAATCCAATGGCCGTGCAAATCGTGATCAGTGGCGACCGCGGAGCCATCAGCCAATGGACATCTTATCCTTCTTATATTTTCTTTGATGGCCGGCCTCATGAAAATTATGATGCCGCTACACTGCAACGGGTGGGTTTTATC
>JACCYQ010000190.1 GCA_013696395.1 Chitinophagaceae bacterium | reverse complement strand
ATGAAAAAAATCGTAGTTCCCACTGATTTTTCCGCCTCAGCCACTTCTGCTATCAATTATGCAGTCAGTATGGCCATTGAAATTGATGCTGCCATACATTTATTTCATGTTTACCAGGTACCGGTAGCTGTTTCTGATGTGCCGGTTGTAATTGTTTCGGTTGAAGAATTGAAAAAAAATGCAGAAGAACAACTGGAACATTTAAAAACCAGCCTGGAACATGTAAATTCTGATCAGCAACTGACAATTACTACCGAAGCCATAATGGGAAATACAGTTGATGAACTTGAATCCCTTTGCAAAAAGATGCATCCTTTTATAGTGGTTATGGGAAGCCGGGGATCAACTGGTATGGAACGCATTTTATTTGGCAGCACAACCCTTACAGCCATCAAACATCTTACATGCCCTGTTATAGTGGTACCACCAGGCTCGGTATTTAAAGGAATAAAAAAAGTGGGGTTTGCCTGCGATTTCCGTAAAGTGATTGAAACTACTCCCACTCATTATATTCATGACCTGGTACATGAATTTGGAGCAACATTGCATGTTCTGAATGTAGATTATAAGAATAAAAATTTTAAACCTGAAACTCCGGAAGAATCTCTTTCCCTTCACAGCCTGCTTGGAGATCTTAATCCGCAATATCATTTTATTGAAAATCGTGACATAGAAGATGGTATTAATAAATTTGCAGAAGAGAATAACCTTGACCTGGTAATCACTATTCCCAAAAAACACAAATTACTGGATGGCCTTTTCCGCAAAAGTTCTACCCGGCAATTGGTGTTTGAATCACATATCCCGGTGATGTGCATCCACGAATAAAAAAAAGTTTTTAAAATTCAGCACTTTTCGGTGTACGCGGAAAAGGTATAACGTCGCGGATATTCGTCATGCCAGTAACGAATTGTACCATTCTTTCAAAGCCCAATCCAAAACCTGCATGCGGTACTGTTCCAAAGCGACGTGTATCCAGATACCACCACATCTCTTCCGCGGGAATATTCATTTCTTTCATTCGCTTTTCTAAAACATCCATTCTTTCTTCCCTTTGCGATCCACCCACGATCTCACCAATTCCAGGTGCCAGGATATCCATAGCTGCCACGGTTTTACCATCATCATTCATCCGCATATAAAAAGACTTGATATCTTTTGGATAATCTGTCAGGATAACGGGTTTCTTAAAATGTTTTTCCACCAGGTAACGTTCATGCTCACTCTGTAAATCAACTCCCCAATCCTCAACCAGGTATTGAAATTTCTTTTTCTTATTGTGATTGCTTTCTTTTAAAATTTGAATTGCTTCGGTATAAGTAAGTCTTTCAAAATCGTTTTGAATAACAAATTCGAGTCTTTCGATCAATCCCATTTCACTGCGTTCCAATTGTGGTTTTTGTTTCTCCTCATCAGCCAGTCTTTGTGCCAGGAAATCAAGATCTTCCCGGCAATGGACCATAGCATAACCAATGATATATTTAATGAATTCCTCTGCGAGATTAGCATTGTCCTCCAGGTCAGAAAAAGCCATTTCAGGTTCTATCATCCAGAATTCAGCAAGATGCCGGGCTGTATTTGAATTTTCGGCCCTGAATGTTGGGCCAAATGTATAAATATCACCCAAGGCAGTAGCTGCCAGCTCACCTTCCAACTGGCCACTTACAGTAAGGTTGGTAGCGCGGCCAAAAAAATCTTCTTTAAAATTTATGGAACCGTCAACATTCCTCGGCGTATTATCAAAAGGCAGCGTTGTGACTTTAAACATTTCGCCAGCACCCTCCGCATCACTTGCGGTTATAATTGGTGTGTGCATGTACACAAAGCCTTTTTCATTAAAGAATTTATGAACCGCAAATGCTAAAGCATTTCTCACCCGGAATACGGAACCAAATGTGTTGGTTCGAAAACGTAAATGGGCAATCTCACGTAAAAATTCCAGGCTGTGTTTTTTGGGCTGAAGCGGATATTTTTCTGCATCACAATCACCTAATATTTCTACATGCGTAGCTTTTAGTTCCAGTTTCTGTCCTTTACCCAAAGAAGGCACCACGGTGCCGGTTACTTTTAATGAGGCACTTGTTGTAATGCGTTTTAAAAGATCATCACCAAACTTACCTAACTCCATTACTACCTGCAAGTTATTGTTGGTAGATCCATCATTAAGCGCAATGAACTGGTTATTGCGAAAAGTACGTACCCATCCCATTACAGTCACTTCCTGTTGCTGCGGCTCTACAGCCAATAACTCCTTTATTTTGATGCGTTTATTGAACATAAATTAATTTTTGAAAACCTTTTTCGAGGTAAAACGGCAGCAAAGATATAAAACCGCCCAGATTAACTTGCTGTAATAAAGGACAGTACATTCTGGTTTTATTATACCGGGTAATTACTTAATAAATTATTTTATAAAGGCTGAAAATGAATGTAAATTTAAGAAGTGGCAAAAGTTAATTTCATAGCCGTTTGCTTATTGATATTTACATTCCTGGCTTGCCAAAGGGAAGTGGAAGAAAAATGCAATTTATCGGACCTCAGGATTGAAAAAGGAGAATGCCATTCCGATAATACTTACAAACTGATTTTAAATTTCAAACATCGCAATAGAGATCATGATCTTTTTGAAGTATATATCCGGAATAATAAAAAGATCGGTACTTATAAATTTGCTGACCTCCCATTAACCATCCAGGATTTTAATATGAGTGGAAAAGATTTTGACTACATCAAAATCGTTATCAAAGACAAACCACATTGCTTTCTCGTTGCAGAATTTAAACCGTCAATGTGTGAGGAGCGAAAATGTTCCATCAATGAATTGAGAACGGAAGTTGGAGAATGTCATTCAGATGGAACCTTTGATCTTACAATCAATTTTAATCATCACAATGCCGGCAATGAATATTTCAACGTTTATACCAGAGATGGAAAATTAATTGGCACTTATAAACTGGCTAACCTTCCCATCACCATTAAAAATTTCAAGCGCAGCGGGAACGATCACGATTTTATTAAAGTGGTAATTAATGATAAACCGGATTGTTTTGCAGTTGCGGAATTTAAACCACCAGCTTGGGAAGAGCCAAAATGTTCCATCAATGAATTGAGAACGGAAGTTGGAGAATGTCATTTAGATGGAACCTTTGATCTTAAAATCAATTTTAATCATCACAATGCCGGTAATGAAAATTTCAACGTTTATACCAGGGATGGAAAATTAATTGGCACTTATAAACTGGCAAACCTCCCCGTCACCATTAAAAACTTTAAGCGATCAGGAAACGATCATGATTTTATTAAAGTGGTGATTAATGATAAACCGGATTGTTTTGCAGTTGCGGAATTTAAACCACCAGCCTGTGAAGAGCGAAAATGTTCCATCAATGAATTGAGAACGGAAGTTGGAGAATGTCATTCGGATGGAACTTTTGATCTTAAAATCAATTTTAATCATCACAATGCCGGTAATGAAAATTTCAACGTTTATGCCAGGGATGGAAAATTAATTGGCACTTATAAACTGGCAAACCTCCCCGTCAATATTAAAAACTTTAAGCGATCAGGAAACGATCATGATTTTATTAAAGTGGTGATTAATGATAAACCGGATTGTTTTGCAGTTGCTGAATTTAAACCTCCAGCCTGTGTAGAGCGAAAATGTTCCATCAATGATTTGAGAACGGAAGTTGGAGAATGTCATTCAGATGGAACCTTTGATCTTAAAATCAATTTTAATCATCACAATGCCGGCAATGAATATTTCAATGTTTATACCAGGGATGGAAAATTAATTGGCACTTATAAACTGGCAAACCTTCCCATCACCATCAAAAATTTCAAGCGCAGCGGCAACGATCATGATTTTATTAAAGTGGTGATTAATGATAGACCGGATTGTTTTGCAGTTGCTGAATTTAAACCACCAGCCTGTGAGGAGCGAAAATGTTCCATCAATGAATTAAGAACGGAAGTTGGAGAATGTCATTCAGATGGAACCTTTGATCTTAAAATCAATTTCAATCATCACAATGCCGGCAATGAATTTTTCAACGTTTATACCAGGGATGGAAAATTAATTGGCACTTATAAACTGGCTAACCTTCCTGTTACCATCAAAAATTTCAAGCGCAGTGGCAACGATCATGATTTTATTAAAGTGGTAATAAATCATAAACCGGATTGTTTTGCAATTGCTGAATTTAAATCACCAGCCTGTGAGGAGCGAAAATGTTCGATTTCCGAATTAGTAATTCATAAAGAAGAGTGTACTTCAGATTCTACTTACCACTTAACAATAAATTTCAAACACCAAAATGCGGGAAATGAATATTTTGAGGTATTCACCAGGAATAACATACGGTTAGGTACCTACAAATTATCCTCACTCCCATTAAAAATCAGGAATTTCAAGAAAAGCGGAAGAGATTATGATTATTTGCGGGTTTGTATAAATGACAAGGATGATTGCTGTAAAGCAATTGAATTTAAATCTCCTGGATGCCGGGAGTGAATCTAATAAATAGTTGACATTTTATCCCTGCCAGTCATCGAGATTAAACTGGTAAAATATTTTGTTATCCACTTTACGTTCATTTTTAACACCAACTCTTTCATTGATATCCTGATGATTATTATTGGCAGTGATAGTATAATGAGGGTGTTTCATATTTCCTGGTTCTTGTCTTACAGTATGATTGTCATGCTGTGTGTAAATTTTTTTATGATGAGCCATAACCAAATATTTAATTAATTGTAAGTACTTAAAATCCGTGCCGGGAATCCTCCTTCTCCCTCAAATAGGTTTAAAATAAATTTTATAGTTCTGTTAATAGGTTTAAGTTTCCATTCAGTTTTTATATATGAGACTTCAGAATAATAAAATTCCCCAAAGAAAGGAAAATAGTATGCGGGAAAAATAAACTCAACCATAAAATGGCAAACTATCTAACAAATAAATTAAGTATATTGGTTCATTAACTACTAACATGCCACAGCTGCTGCTATATATTTTTATAGCTATCATTTCCGGAACGGCACCAAGCCAATACCCGGTAAATAATATCACTGTAACAAAGGATGAAGGCCTATTCAGTCATGACAGTGTACTAAATATCCGGCTAACCGGAAACATCCGATCCTTATTAAAAGACCGGGGTGATGATGGTCAGTATCATTCCCTTACAATTTCTTACGCCGATCAAAACGGTGAAACAGTAACCATTCCTTTGCGTATTAAAACCAGGGGCAATTTCAGGCGGCAAAAATCTAATTGCACTTATCCTCCGCTGTTATTAAATTTCGTAAAAAAAATAACCAAAAACACTTTGTTTGACGGGCAGGATAAGATGAAACTGGTTATGCCTTGCACCAATGATGAATTTATTGTCAGGGAATATCTTGCTTATAAATTATATAACCAGGTTACAGAAAAAAGTTTTAGAGCAAGGCTGGTTAGAGTAAGTTTATTTGATGATACTAAGAAAAAGGAAGAAGGGAATTTTTACGGAATGTTATTGGAAGAGGATGATCAAATGGCAAAACGAAATGGGATGAAGATCATGGATAAAAAGCAAATTCAGCCCCAAGCAATGGAAAAAGAGAGTTTTTTAAAAATGACTGTTTTTGAATACATGGTGGGTAATTGTGACTGGTCTATACCTTACCTGCATAATACAAGGATTATTGCATTTGATTCCATGAGTATACCTTATGTAGTTCCTTATGATTTCGACCATTCCGGCTTTGTATCTGCACCTTACGCTTACCCACCTGAAGTGTTAAACTTATCATCTACCAGGGAGCGCCGTTACAGGGGCTATTGCCTGAGTGATTTTAAAGAGTATACGTCAACCATAGAATTTTATAATCGAAAAAAAGAGGAATTCTACAAAATTATAACAGATTGCCCGCAGGCAAATAGCCGCTTTGTTAAATCAACTATTTCATGGCTGGATGAATTTTATTCCACCATCAACCATCCTAAGAGATTGGAAAATGACTTTTCATACCCTTGTAAACTACAAGTAGATTTTATCATTAAAGGTTTAAGTGATAATTAATATTTAATCATAGAATTCCTGCAGTGCACCAAAGTAATTAATCTTCCATCCTTCCACCATTTCTTCATAAACTTCATCAGGAATATTAGTATGAGAAAGCTCCGCGGAAGTACCTTGTTTATGCGGATGTAATTTTATAGTAACAATGGAATCTTCGTCCTGGTCACCAAAATACCATTGCTGAACGATTTTTTTTCCTGCTTCAAATTCCAGGTTGCGACCTGCAATGCTTCCTTCCCATAATGAGAATTCACTGCCAGGTTCGGTGCTCATTATTGCCTTGTCTCCGCTCCATAATTGAATGGTAGCTGGAAGTGTCAACGCCAGGTACACTTCCTCAGGTGGGGCATGGAGGATAAAATAATTTTTATACGATTTCATATTAATCAAAATTAAAGAAACACAAACTAACGGTATTCATATTGCTTTCAAAACATTCACGACCTGGAAATCCAAATTCATAGAACTCTTTATTGGTACCTGGTCAATTACCAGATAGTCATCTACAATGAATTGAAATATTTTCATTACCTTTTTAAAAAAAAATCACATGCCTGAAAGTCGTAAACGAAAAATTCCACCTAAACTTAAGCCTTCAGAAGTTCCAGCAAGCCAACGTGTAAGAGGACGGATAATCTGGTCTTTACTTCTCGCCGTATTTGGTATCATCATTGCCTTTTTTGCCGTTGGATTAAATTATATAGCGCTTACCATAGGGGCATTAATTGGAGCAATTGCAGGATATTTTATCGGCATACAAATGGTGCGGGACCTTTCTGAAAAATAAGGCCAGTATAATAATCTTATGCAAAAAAATTCTGGTAATACATAAATACTGTACACTAAAAAACATAGAAATTCCATTTGCAATAAGGTAAAACTTTAACTTGCGACCACCTTTAATTAAATCTATAAATCATGCATATGAAATTACACATGCTGCCTGTTGCAGTGATTAGTTCACTTTTTCTTTTTTCTTGTGTAAGTACAAAAAAATACCAGGAGGAACAAGCAAAATACGAAAGGCTTAATACGGCCTATACCGGTATTCAGGGAAATTTAAAAGAATGCATGGATGAAAAAGTAGATGCTGAGCGGCGCCGTGCTTTGATGCAGGGTGAAATGGATAATTTGAAAGAGCAGGTAATTTTTTTAAAAACAAATAATAACCAGGCACTGAAACAACTCGAAGATCTTTCTGTTATAAGCACTTCCCAGGCTGAAAGCATTAAAAAATCGCTGGATAATATCGGATCAAAGGATGCATATATTCAAAATCTGCAGGGTGCTTTGTCCCGGAAAGATTCATTGAATATGGTATTGGTCATGAATTTAAAAGGAGCTATTGGAAACCTGGATGATAAAGACATCAATATTAAAGTTGATAAAGGAGTGGTATATATTGATATTTCTGATAAATTATTATTCAAAAGCGGGCAATTCGAAGTTACACCTGCAGCAAAAACGGTATTGGGCAAAGTAGCCCAGGTACTAAAAAATCAACCCGATATAGAATTTATGGTTGAAGGACACACCGATAATGTTCCTTTCCGGGGCAGTGGTGTTTTGGCTGATAATTGGGATTTGAGTGTAAAGAGAGCAACTTCAGTTGTTCGGATGTTACAAAATGAATATGGCATGGATCCCTCCAAAATGGCGGCATCAGGTAGAGGTGAGTATCAACCCCTTACCGAAAACAGTACGCAGGATGGTAAGGCTACCAATCGCCGCACAAGAATAGTTATACTTCCGCAACTGGACCAGTTCTTTAAATTGCTGGAAACAAAATAAGTAATTGCTCAAAAATTAAAGTAAGCCATCTTTTAATGATGGCTTTTTTTAAACCTTTTCCTTTTGAAATGTACGATAGCTATGTAAAAGGCTGGCTGCATCTTTGTCTAACATCCAGGTAAGGTTTCCGTCTTCTGGTTTTACGCCGTGCACGGGAATTATTTTTTTGGGTTGACTGCCTTCAATGGCTTCTTTTACCATGGCCGCTTTTTCCTTTCCTGACACCAGGAAAAATAACTGGCGGGCTGCATTAATCAGTGGATACGTAAAAGTGATTCTTTCCTGCCCGTTATCGGTATTGGTTGAAGACATAACCAGCCGGTCTTTTTCTTTCAAAACTTCAGAAAAAGGGAAAAGAGACGCCGTATGCCCGTTTGTTCCCAGGCCCATAACCATCCAATCAAAGCGGGGAAGATTTTTATTAAAAACCTTGTAAATCGATTTTTCATAATTCAGAGCATCCTTCGGGGATTTATTGAGTGTGGGAACAGGAAAAATATTCTCTTCCGGAATTTTTATGTACTGCAATAAATTTTCGTAAGCCATGCGAAAATTGCTTTGTTCATCTGTGGGTGGAACATGCCTTTCATCGCCCCAAAAAATAAATACTTTATGCCATGGTATATTTTTCGAAAAAGCTTGGGAAGCCAATAATTGGTGAAAGCGTTGTGGGGTTTGAGATCCGGAAAGTGCAATGGAGAACCGGCCTCTTTTTGAAATACAACGGGTAGCATCAAGAACAAAAAAATGAGCGCACGCCTCGCTTAATTTTTCGTGATCATCATAAACCAAAACAGTATTTTTTCGCATCGTGTGTAATTTAGTATCCAAATAATCGAAATAATAATCAACTTTTTTTGGCCTTATGTTTTAATGTATTTTCTTCCGGTAGCAATATCCATTCAAAACCATCTTTCTCCACAATTTTTTGTGCACTGGAAGGCCCCCAACTTCCCGGCTCATAATCAGGAAATTTCACACTTTTGTCTTTTTCCCATGCTTTTAATATGGGAGTAACCACCGCCCAAGCTTCTTCAACCTGGTCGGCCCGCATAAAAAGTGTAGCGTCTCCTTTCAGGGCATCAGATAAAAGCGTTTCATAAGCTTCCGGAATACCCTGAACATAATTTTCCGCATAGGTAAAATCCATTTCTACAGGGCAAACCTGTAATTGCATGCCGGGCACTTTTGCCTGGAATAACAGTGTAATTTCCATCCTTGGCTGAATGCTGATGATCAGCCTGTTCGGTTGCGGACTTACGTTAGCAGATTTAGGCAAAAACAAATGGGGTATTTTTTTGAATTCAACCGCTATAACTGAGGTAGAAGAATGCAGCGCTTTGCCTGTTCTTAAATAAAATGGAACTCCCTGCCAGCGCCAGTTATCAATGAAAAAACGACCGGCGACAAAAGTTTCTGTCAATGATTTTTGTTTCACTTTTTCTTCATCGCGGTAGGCTGGTTGATTTTCACCATTAATCTTACCTTCTCCATATTGCCCCCGTACCACATGCTCCTTCACCTCCTTGTCATTATACCGCCTGATAGCTTTTAAAACGTCAGCCTTTTTATTGCGTATTTCTTCTGCATTGAAAGATATGGGGGGTTCCATGGCAATTACACATAATAATTGCAAAAGGTGATTTTGCACCATATCCCTTAAAGCTCCGGCCTGGTCATAAAAGCCACCCCGACCTTCAATGCCCATATTTTCAGCCACGGTGATCTGCACATTCTCTATATAATTATGATTCCATAAAGCTTCAAATACGATATTGGCAAATCGAAAAGTCAGAATGTTCTGTACCGGTTCTTTCCCCAAATAATGATCGATGCGATAAATTTGCTGCTCGGAAAAATAGCGGCTAAGCATAACGTTTAGTTCACTCGCTGTCTTCAGGTCCTCGCCAAAAGGTTTTTCCACTACAATGCGGTCCATGGTTTTTTCAACGGCCAATTCGTTTTTGTGTAAACCTGTAGATATATCTTCAATAAAACGTGGAGCAACAGCATAAAAAAATAATCGTACACCTCGTTGCTTTAATAATTTATCATTCTCTTTTAGTAGTTGGTTGAGGCCACCATACATTTCAGGTTGGGTAAAATCGCCCTGGAAATACCGGATGTGACCGGCAAATTTGGTCCAGTCATTTTTGGATGGTTTTCCACTGCGGGAAAATTCTTTAAGTCCCTCAAATAATTTGTTTTTATACTCGGATTCTTTCATGGCCGCATGGTGCACTCCAATGATTAAAAAATCTTCAGGCAAATGATTATTTATATAAAGGTGGTAAAAGGCAGGAAAAAGTTTTCGCCATGCAAGGTCACCATTACCTCCGAAGATCACTATGCTGGCTGGCAAATTTGAATTTTTTGCTGTCATTGGTCTGAGGTTGATTCGTGAAGCCACTCCGTATGAAAACGGCCTGTCTTATCAATTCTTTCATACAAGTGTGCACCAAAATAATCTCTTTGAGCTTGAATCAGGTTGGCGGGCAACCGGGCCCTGTTATATGCATCATAATAATTCAGTGCTGCACTAAAGCATGGTAATGATAATTTAAATTGAATAGCGGTTTGGATCAATGCAGCTACATGCTCTCTTTGGTGAAAAAGTTTTTTACTGAAAAAAGGCGATAAAATAATATTGGTTAACGCAGGATCATTCAGCCATTCTTTACGAAGATCATTCAACATTGCTGAACGGATAATACACCCGCTTTTCCAAACTCTTAAAACCTCTGCCAGGTCTGCTTTGTACTCGTATGTAACGGATGCAATGGATAATAAATGTAAACCTTGTCCGTATGATAACGCTTGTGCAAAATACATTGCTTGCCTGCAGTGTTCGGCCAGTTTTTCTTTACCTATACTTAAAACTTCAACTTTTCCTTGTTTAATCTTTTCTGCAGCCTCCACTCTTTCTTCTTTCATGGCTGATAAAAAACGCATGGTAACTGCTGCGTCAATAACAGGAAGGGGAACATTCAGCTCCATGGCTGATTGAGAGGTCCACATCCCGGTTCCTTTTTGCCTGGCTTTATCCTGGATCTGGTCAACCAGGAAATTAGCGGTTTCTTCATCTTTTTGTAAAAAAATATCTGCCGTAATATCTGCTAAAAATGACTGAAGTTCTGATTGACGCCATTCGTTAAAAAAATGATGCAATTCTTTGTTGTTAAAACCGCCTGCATTTTTCAATAGGTCATATATTTCAGTGATCAGTTGCATAATAGCATACTCTATACCGTTATGAACCATTTTTACATAATGCCCGGATGCCGAATTGCCCATCCATGCCACGCAGGGTCCTTCATCGGACGTTGCAGCTATGGATTCTAAAATCGGCCTTACTACTTCATAACTTTCAGGATTACCCCCGGGCATTAAGCTGGGACCGTGTCTTGCACCTTCTTCACCGCCAGATACGCCCATACCAATAAAATGCAAACCCGAACTTTGAAGATTCTGGTAATGTTTTGCGGTATCCATATAATAAGAATTTCCGCCATCAATGATCACATCACCTTTTTGTAAAAGCGGGGATAATTCTTCTAAAACCATGTTTACAATAGCTCCTGCGGGTACCAGTAACATCACAACTTTAGGTGCTTTCAATTTGGAAACAAGATCTTCCAGGGAAACAGCAACAGATACGGGTTTTTCAACGGCTTCCTCCATTAAATGCTGCCGCTGTTTTTCATCTTTATCATAACCACATACAGAAAATCCATGATCCGCAATATTCAAAACCAGGTTTCTGCCCATTGTACCTAATCCTATCATTCCAATATTAACATTCATAATCAAATTTTAATCTGGCTTGAAGCCGGTTTGGTTAATTTAAGAAATTATTGCGAAGGTGTAAGCTGCCCCGACAAAATTTAAATTGATTCAACCTCTATAAAATCTAAAGCGTTCGTTTTTAATGAAAATTATATCTTACACAGAAAAATTTTTATGCGGTGGATCATTATTCTGATAATTTACGCAATTAATATACCAGCCGTTTTCTCCCAGGATCGTGACCGGGTTCGCACATATGGAATTAACGTGGGTGTGCTACATCCCGGCATATTAAATGCCATTACGGATGTGCCAGGCGTTAAGGTTGGTCATGTTACTTTAGTTAAAGGAGATTCCATACGGACAGGCGTAACCGCCATTATTCCTCATGGTGGAAATATCTTTCAGCAAAAAGTACCGGCAGCCATTTTTACAGGCAATGGTTTTGGAAAATTAGCCGGCACAACCCAAATAATTGAATTGGGAAACCTGGAATCGCCCATTATTCTTACCAACACCATGAATGTTTCAACAGGCATGGATGGAGTGATACAGTATACCAACATACAAAAAGAAAACCAGGATGTACAATCTGTAAATGCGGTGGTTGGTGAAACAAATGATGGTTATTTGAATGATATCCGCGGTCGCCATGTACAGGTCATTGATGTCTTAAATGCAATTGAAACGGCAAAGACAGGACCCGTTGCAGAAGGAAATGTAGGCGCCGGAACAGGAACCATTTGTTTTGGATTTAAAGGTGGCATTGGAACTTCATCCCGGGTACTTCCAGCCGGATCAGGAAGTTATACAGTAGGGGTGTTGGTGCAAACAAATTTCGGGGGTGTGTTACAGGTAGATGGTGTACCTGTAGGAGAAGAGTTGAATAAATATTATCTCCGGGATCA
>JACCYQ010000221.1 GCA_013696395.1 Chitinophagaceae bacterium | reverse complement strand
AGTTCTGACTTCGTTGTATACAAAGTATAAGAAAGGGGTTGCAAACCTTCTGCCTGACCATCCACTTTTGCCGCCTTTTGCTTACAAGATATCAAACCTGTCAGCAGGCAAATTGCAAATAGATATTTCATAATAGAATTCGTTTGTCTTTAATGAGAATGTTTCTCTCCATTTTCATGTGTATGAGTACTGGTATCCGTCTTTGTTGTGTCCGCAACTTTGAATTCTTGCTGAACCGGTTTGGTTGTATCATGATCCATGTGGGTAGAACCATCATCATGTGTATGAGTGCCTTCTTCTGTTTTGGAGTTGTTATTGCAGCCAACAGATATCATTAACACAACGGCCAGGCTGAGCCCCGGGAGTAAATTCTTCATGGAATAAATTATTTAATTATTTAAAAAGAATAGTAAGGGATTGACAAAGAAATCCTGATCCCAATGTTAGGACAGGTGCCAGGAAAAAATTGGCGGTGCTCTTAGCGGGATGCTATAAGAAAGGAAAATAAGATGCGGGGAAGAAATGTAATCAGGTGGATGCGGACGCTGAGAATTTGTGAAGGAAGCCAACTTATCATATTGCTGAAGCAGCATGCTTTCGTAAAAACCAGGTTTTTTAATAACCTGTTTATCAAGATGCGGCTTGGCAATGACCTTCCCAAAATCAGCATTATGAGTTAAATGGGTAACAGGAGGTTGGGGATCATTTTTATCTTTTTTCTCATCATCATGGTGGTGGTGTTTATCGTGACCATGATGATGTTTCGCTGTCTTGATTTCTATGTGTTGATGAGGAATAAAATTATGCGCCTGCAGCATGGCGAAAGCCAGCAATAAACAACTTGATATGAACAGGCGTCTATGCATTAGAGCCGCAAAGGTAAGGGATTATTAAAAATGGCTTAAACTTCCTGGTTTCGCTTACGGGAAAATTTCCAACTTTAACCACCCTTTAGCGCCTGACATCACCCTTTTATTTTTTCATCTTATTAATTGATTAACCGGAATTGGTGATAATGACCCCATTTGACTTAGAGGTGAAGATTGAATATTTTTTCTTCCTTCCCGCCGCGTTATCAGCGGAAAATAAATAATCAGCGGGGAAAAGCCCCCCGCAGATTGCGCAGATTTGCACTGATGTGATTCTTCAATAAAAAATCTTTGGTGTCGGCCCGGGGGGTCTTCACAGCCAGTACCAGTGAGTGGAGACCCCAGATGTAATTTGATGAAAGTTGAATTATCATTAATAATGCCCGTTCGTTTTCAACAAGATCAGCAGCCTGATAGTATTTATTTTATAACCTTCACCTGTTATAAATGGCTTCCCTTATTGCATCAAACAAATACCTATGATGCGGTTTATAAGTGGTTCAACAGCCTCTGTGATAATAAAATTCATGTAACTGTCTATGTGATCATGCCTAATCATGTACATGTACTTTTACATTTCCCTCAAATGCCCAAATCGCTGAATATTTTAACCGGCAATGCTAAAAGATTTATGGCATATGAAATTGTAAAAAGATTGAAAGAGAAAAATGCAAATGACCTTCCTGATATTTTACAGGCGGGTTTGAAGCAGAGTGAAAGAAAGTAAGTAAGGATAATTACACAAAGTTTTTCAAGACAGTTTTGATGCTAAAGAATGTTATTCAGAAGACTTTATTTTTTCAGAAGCCCGATTACATACATCACAATCCGGTGAGTAAAAATTGGCAGTTAATCAAAGATTTTACAGAATATGAATATTCCAGTGCATCATTCTATGAAAAAGGAATAAGAAATATGAAAAGCTGGTACATATTCTTGATGCATTACACAATGAAATCCCTGGGTCTCCCCACACACAAGGCTCTGTTGTGAAGACCCCGGGCTGACCTAAATAGTGGCGTCGCTGGTGAATAACACCAAACGACGGCGTCTCAAAAG
This sequence comes from Chitinophagaceae bacterium, assembly GCA_013696395.1. GTDB lineage: Bacteria > Bacteroidota > Bacteroidia > Chitinophagales > Chitinophagaceae > JACCYQ01. The sequence goes on along the minus strand of JACCYQ010000221.1, from coordinate 2,704 downwards.
TTCAAGGTAACACCCGCAACCGAGGCAGGGGATACAATCTAATTTTTCTGCCTCATAACACCAGGCAACGGTTTCTCAAGAATTAAGAATAACACCTGCAAAGGTGGAAGGAAGTCTTGTTGCCGCCGTAGAAGACAACTGCCGCCGCTTGGTTTCCCGGCGAACGGCATTTGATAATGTTTTTGTGTTGAGATATCGACGGAAAAGCAGGCCTGTCTCCAACTTAGCCTTAATTAATTTTGTGTATTCATAACGTAACAATAAAGTTACCAGTAATTAATTGTTAGGATTTTTTCATCGGAAGATTATACATTGAATTTTAAGAGCAGCCTGACATTAACTTGATTATCTAATCAAAAAAAAACTATGACGTTTGTCTATAATATTTTTTACTATTTTTTTTTAGTATGCGGGATATTGCTGATAACAATTACCGCACTATCACTTTTTAATGCATGGCACTGGTATTTGAAAATTTTAAACTTTCCCAGGGTGGCAACACTTTTTGCCATGCTCGTGTGCCTGGTTTTTTATTTAGTACTCAATGAAAACAAATCCGTCTTTTCCCTCATTTTTACGGAAGCCTTGTTGTGGCAAACATTATACAGTGCTATATTATTTTTCCGTACACATCTTTAGCACATATAAAAGTGGCTTCTGCCAAAGCATCTGAAGTAAGTAAAGAATCTATATTAAGCATAGTGGTTGCTAATGTGCTAATGAAGAACCGTGAAGCGAAAGGCCTGTTGAAGATGATTGATGATAAAGACTCAACTTTTGTATTAACAATGGAAGTAAATGAACGATGGGAAAACGATCTAAAAATTTTGGAAAAAAAATATCCTTACCAAATAATGTTTCCTACCGATAATACCTATGGTATGTTTTTATATTCCAAACTTCCGCTGAGCAATAAAGAAATATTGTTTCTGTAAAATGATAAGGTTCCCTCTTTTCATTGCCACGTTACCATGCCTGGCGGCAAAATATTTCAATTGCTAACAGTGCATCCTGTTGCGCCCAAGCCAAGCGAACATCCTGGTAATATAGGGGAAGATGAAAAGGAATTATTGAAAGCGGGCCGCCTTATAGCGGGTGTGGACCTGCCGGCAATGGTTGCCGAAGATTTTAATGATGTGGGTTGGTCGCACAATACCAGCGAGTTTGAAGAAGTAAGTATTTTAAATGATGTTCGTTGCGGCAGGGGAATGTATAATACCTTCAGTGCAAAATCTTTCATTTTTAAATGGCCGCTTGACTATGTATATGTCTCAAATGAATTCAAAGTTTTGGAAATAGAACGGCTTTCAGCATATGGTTCTGATCATTATCCTCTGTATGTGCAACTGATTTTTAATCCCGGAATTTTCACTCGTCGTTGATTTCTCTTCATCGAAATCGAAAGATCCTTATTCATTTCGCTGCACTCTTTAAACTTCGGGCGTCGTTGCACTTGATGTCACCGCAACTTAGAGACTTCCCTCGCCTTGGTGCGTGGCACACGCAACATTTTATTTTTCCTGTTTTCCAAATTTGTGTATCTATTTCCCCTTTTTTTTAAAAAACCATTCCATTTTATAATTTTTTAAAATTAATAGCCAGTTGTTTAATAGCTAATTTTTACTTTGGCAGATTTTTTATATATAATGAACATCAACATTTATTTTTAATCTAAAATCGAATAACATGGTAAACATTCTCTGGACCGTTGCAGTAATCTTAATAATTATCTGGGCTATCTCCTTTCTTGGAGGTTTCTTCACAGGTGGCATCATCCATATTTTATTGGTAATAGCAGTAATAGCAATAATTTATAACCTAGTAACCAAGGGCAATACGGGTATATAAAATTGCTTTATAATTTGCAGTCACTGGGATAGATGATAATTAATGACAGGCCTCCCGCTTTATAAGCGGATGCTTTTCTGTGGGTGCCATGATGCATGGCTTACGCAACATGTCATCCAAGCAACTGTCTCTACACTAACAATGTGAGACAGGCTGAGAACGGTACAGTAAATATTCGGCATTTAAATTAATCGCCCTGTTGCGTGGCTCATGCTACTACTTCTCCCAGGCAGCCGCATTGCCGGGAGAGAATATCGCTACGGACTTTGCGGGAGACTTTTGCTGGGAAAGACAAAACTTTAATTTTAAATAGCAGCTTGACAATGTATATGTTTCAAATGAATTTAAAGTTTGGAGATAGAACGGCTTTCAGCATTTGGTTCTGATCATTATCCCTTTTATGTGCATTGGCTCTTGATCTCTGATTATTTACGATTAAATCCGGCGCTGCTTCAAATTATAACCGGCAACCTGCTCTACGCCGGAATATTTTTCATGATGTCAAAACTATGGATCCCGTTTTGCGCATGGTAGGTGATAAGCAGGTTGTTTACATCAATAATTTTTTTAACGATGGCCAGTCCGAGCCCGTTGGATGCCTCCCGGCTCTCTCTTGATACACGCAGCCTCGTAAATAATTTCTCAGATTCTATTGGGTTCTGCATACTGGTATTGCTGATGTGATAACCGTTTTCAGAAATTGTTATTTCTATGGTACCGCCATTATAGTTGTATTTAATGGCATTGCCAAGCAGGTTAGAAATCAGCGAACCGGCAAGCACCGGGTGAAGATTTATATTAAAATTACCCTGAAAATTTGTTTTGATGTTCAGTTGCTTTTCTTTTATAAATTCAT
>JACCYQ010000189.1 GCA_013696395.1 Chitinophagaceae bacterium | reverse complement strand
GAATGATCCACAATAAATTGATTAAACAACCGGAAAAAAATATACTCTTTGGCAGAAATAAATTTTGCTGCTTTTAGAAAAATACCGGGTTGTTCTTTTTTAAGCCAGGCAATTTTACACAGCGGACTCATTGCGTGAACCGGCGTTCCGGTTTTTTGATAAATGCTTTTTCCTTTTACCGTATTTTTTAAATTTTCTGCAATGTTATGGGCACGGGTATCTGCCCAGGTGATCAGGGGTGTAAGAGCGTTCCCGTTTTGATCAATAACCATTACACTGTGCATTGCTGAACTAAAAGATATTGCCTTAGCCACATGATCAGCATATAGACTTGCCAGTGATTGTTTGATAATCGCAATAACGGAGGTTAATATTTTTTCAGGGTCCTGTTCCTTGTAACCTGTCTTGGGTGAATGAAGTTCATGGGATTGATCAAATTCATTGATCAGTTCCCCTGTTGTTGAAATGATGACTGCCTTAATGTTCGTAGTTCCAATATCGATCCCGATTATGCAATCCATAGAACCATGAATTTAGTCAATTTGACAATTTGAAAAATCAGCTTTCACGCCAGGAAGGGATTTCTTGTATAAACCGGCTGCCGGTTTCGACTAAGGTATGATCATCCTATTTTTTCTAAATCAAAAAGGCTGTCCACAAATTCGTGTTTATCAAAAACCAACAGATCTTCCATCTTCTCCCCAACACCTATAAATTTAACCGGAATCTTGAATTGGTTGGCAATTGCCAGCACAACACCTCCTTTGGCTGTACCATCCAACTTTGTGATTGCCAATGCAGTTACATCAGTTGCTGCAGTAAATTGTTTAGCCTGTTCCAGTGCATTCTGACCGGTGGATCCGTCCAAAACCAACAACACTTCATGAGGTGCATCAGGTATAGTTTTCTGGATCACTCTTTTAATTTTTCCTAACTCTTCCATCAGGTGAGCTTTATTATGAAGCCTTCCCGCTGTATCTATTAATACCACATCACTATTCCTTGAAACAGCACTTTTTGCGGTATCGAATGCTACAGCAGCAGGATCTGAACCCATCGGCTGTTTTACAATAGGAACATCTACCCTTTCGCTCCAAATGGTAAGTTGATCAACCGCAGCAGCTCTGAATGTGTCGGCTGCTCCAAGTAACACCGATTTGCCAGCCAGCTTAAAATTATAGGCCAGCTTGCCAATGGTGGTGGTCTTACCGACCCCATTTACCCCGACAACCAAAATAATATATGGCTTAGCCGGAAGCTCCGAATGAAAGTCATAACTATTTGATTCAGGAGCATCAATGAGAATATCTTCAATTTCTTCCTTCAGCATTTTATTAAGTTCACCCGTGCTCATATACTTGTCCCTGGCTACCCTTTTTTCAATCCGGGAAATAATATTTACGGTCGTATCGATGCCAACATCTGCACCAACGAGAGCTTCCTCCAGGCTATCCAGCACTTCTTCATCAATAGATGTTTTACCAGCGACCGCTTTGGTAATCTTGGATAAAAAATTTTCTTTGGTTTTCTGAAGTCCCTGGTCAAGACTTTCCTTTTCTTTTTTTCCGAAGAGTTTATTTAAGAATCCCATGACCATTTATTAGGTGTGAAAAATTACTATTCTAAAAAACAAAAGCCATCGCGATAAATGATCGTGACAGCTTTAACTGAGTTTATTTATTAAAATTATTTCTGGGCTAAAAAATCTTTAACCTTATCCTTATGAATGATAGCCTCTTTAAAAGTATATGCACCCGTCTTTGGGCTGCGTACAGGCTTGATCACTTTGCTCCAGTTCTTTGCGTCAGCGGCAGACTTAAGGTCTTTCTTCTGGGCGGTTTTAGCTGCTTTTGCCATGGTAGTTGTTTATTAGTTGTTTTGTTGAATTGTTGATTGATTGAAATATTGCCATTTTCAACGCCAACTATTTACTTAATTTCTTTATGTAAAGTGTACTTTTTCAGAATCGGGTTGAACTTTTTAAGCTCTAAACGTTCCGGGTTATTTTTCTTGTTTTTGGTGGAGATGTAACGACTAGTGCCTGGTTGACCACTTGTTTTGTGTTCAGTACACTCCATTATCACCTGTACACGGTTTCCTTTCTTTGCCATTGTTTATGGTATTGTAATGTTTTAAATTTTTTGACCTTGCGCTCTCATTTGTTTAACTACCGAATAAAGCCCGTTTTTATTGATTGTTCTTAAACCTTCTGTCGAAAGCTTAATAGTGACCCATTTGTTTTCTTCAACCAGGAAAAACTTTTTAGTTTGCAGGTTAGGTAAAAACCTGCGCTTGGTTTTAATGTTTGAATGCGAAACGGTATTTCCGCCCATCGGTGTTTTGCCTGTTACCTGACATACTCTCGCCATGTTCTTAAATTTTTGGACGGCAAAGGTAGGGAAAACCAATTAATTATAGCTAATTCAGATGGGATATTTTGCATATTTCTTCACACCTGTTAATAAGCGCATTTTAGCTTTAAAAGCCGCTGCCAGAACTGTATTTCATTTAATTAATCATTTACCAATTTTCACATAAAAACTTTTAAATGTATGGGTTTCAGCTGACCCTTGTCCATGCCTTTTTTCATTTAGTCATTTTCAAGTAGCTTCGCAACTCGTTTAAAAGGCAAAAAGGTCCAAAGATCATAGGGTGATCCGTTCTTTTTAGTCATTTCCTCAAACCTGAAAAAGTAAAATCTAAAATCGCAAACATCATGGCATACGATGTAATAGTCATTGGAACAGGCCCTGGCGGATATGTAGCCGCCATCAGGGCATCACAGTTAGGATTAAAAACAGCCGTTATTGAAAAGGAAAGTCTGGGTGGCATTTGCCTGAACTGGGGCTGTATTCCCACAAAAGCTTTATTAAAAAGTGCTCAGGTATATGAAGATATTAAACATGCAGAAAGTTATGGTATTGAAGCTTCAGGTAAGCCTAATTTCGAAGCTGTGATCAAGCGCAGCCGGGGAGTAGCCGATAAAATGAGCAAAGGTGTTCAGTACCTGATGAAAAAAAATAAGATCGATGTCATCATGGGATTCGGAAAAATAACCGGCAAAGGCAAGGTGGAAGTAACAAATGGGGATGATAAAAAACAATCTGTAGAAGGAAAATATATCATTCTTGCAACCGGCGGCCGCAGCAGGGAATTGCCCAGTCTGCCGATTGATGGTAAAAAGATCATTGGTTATCGCGAAGCCATGTCCCTGCCCCAGCAACCCAAAACTATTATAGTAGTGGGCAGCGGCGCCATTGGCGTTGAGTTCGCTTATTTTTATAATAGTATGGGATCCAAAGTGACCATTGTTGAATTTTTGCCACGCATCGTACCCGTTGAAGATGAAGAAATCTCCAAAGAATTATTGAAGAATTTTAAGAAGAGTGGTATAGAGGTCATGACCGACAGCGAAGTAACTTCAGTAGATTCCAATGGAAATGGCGTAAAAGCAAAAGTGAAAACGCCCAATGGAGAGATCAGCCTGGAAGCGGATATCCTGTTAAGTGCAGTTGGTGTAGCGGCCAACCTTGAAAATATCGGGTTAGAAGCAGCCGGTATAAAAACGGACAAAGGAAGGATCATGGTTGATAAATATTATCAAACCAATGTACCCGGAATTTATGCTATTGGTGACTGTACACCAGGACAAGCATTGGCGCATGTTGCATCCAAAGAAGGAATTATATGCGTGGAGAATATCGCGTTCACCGAAAAGAAATTCAATCATCAACCTGAGGCACTGGATTATGGTAATGTTCCGGGATGTACCTATTGTTATCCGGAAATAGCATCCGTAGGATATACCGAGAAACAGGCTAAGGATGCAGGCTTTGATATTAAGGTTGGTAAATTCCCATTAAGTGCAGCCGGAAAAGCCACCGCTGCCGGTCATAATGAAGGATTTATTAAAGTGATTTTCGATGCTAAATACGGCGAATGGCTAGGCACCCATATGATTGGTTATAATGTTACGGAACTTATCGCGGAGACAGTGGTTGCCCGTAAGCTTGAAACCACACATCATGAGATCCTGAATAGCATTCATCCACACCCGACGATCAGCGAGAATATCAAAGAAGCCATTGAAGTGGCTTATGGTGAAGCTATACACTTGTAATAATACAGGTGATAATATTGATTTACATTAGAAAAATTGCCTGGCTGGCAATCTTTTTTATGTAACATTAAAAAAGATCGATGAAAAACCGTGCTGGAAAACATATTACCTTTTCTTTTTTGCTGCTGATCTTGATTTTGCATTCAGTTCATTGCATTTCGCAGGATTCCATTCAAAAAGCCCAGGTAGCTTTGAAATGGGCACCAACAGGATTGATTGCGGGTAATATCAGTTTGCTGGTCGAATATGGATTTGGCAAACATTCTTCACTCACTGCAAAACTGGGAATTCCTGTAAAAGTTAGTCACCAGTTAAAGTACGATGGCGATGACACCAGGTTTTCATCACGAGCCATGTCATTTATGGCTGGTTACAGGAGGTATCTTTCACAAAAACAATTAAAAGGTTTTTACCTGGAGCCTTATTTTAAATATGTACATCACAGCAGTGAAGGCAAAGCAAATACAACGCTTGATGGAGAAGCCGTACTTATGCAATTCAATAATGATTATAATGCTGCGGGAATTGGCGTTGAATTAGGTATTCAGTTTTTAATCAATGAACGAATGGCAATTGACTTTTTTTTCCTGGGTCCTGAAATAAATTGGGCCCGTAATAATTTTAAGGCTGTTGAAACAACGAATAATTCGGCATGGACTTACGCACAAGCCAGGGAAGCCGAATATGATATCCGGGAATTTTTAGATGATGTACCTTTTTTGAAAAATAAAACAACTATCCTGGTAAACCAGGATGAAAGAACTGTTATGGCTGATTTTAAAGGAGTCTTACCGGGTTATAGGATCGGTTTGTCTTTTGGAATAAGGCTTTAGGTTTAGGAATTATTTATTGGGAAATGGGAATTGGGATGTTTAAAATTCATTCAGCTTTCTAAACAAAAGCACATAACGCTAAACCCTAAACTCTAAACTTCAAATAAACCCTCAACTAATTCGCAAATACTTTCTTCAACAAATCAGATGTGCGGGCCATTGGATCTTTTCGGATCTTTTGTTCTTCCGCCGCCACCATATGAAAAATTCCAGCCATCGCTCTTTCGGTTACATAAGCAACCAGGTCAGTGTTCACCGGTTCTTTGCTGAATTTATTATAGCTGGTAAAAACAGTA
>JACCYQ010000188.1 GCA_013696395.1 Chitinophagaceae bacterium | reverse complement strand
ATGGATCTTAGTTATATCATTAATGAATTGGGAGAGGAAAGAGAACAATACTTTAATGCCATGAGTGCACCCATCATGCAGACCAGCAATTTTGTTTTTAAAAAAGTGGATGATCTGGGTAAGGCGTTTGAAGATGAGTATAAATGTAATGAAACCAGTGGCTATTTATATTCAAGAGGAATTAATCCAACAGTTGATATTCTGCGCAAAAAACTGGCTGCATTGGATGGAGCAGAAGATTGCCTGGTATTTAACAGCGGGGCAGCTGCCATTTTTGCAGGCGTATTGGCCAATGTTAAAATGGGCGACCATATAATTTCGGTTGATAAACCCTATACCTGGGCACAACGAATGTTTGATGTTATTCTTCCCAGGTTTGGAATCACCACTACATATATAGATGGCAGTGATATCAAAAATTTCGAAAATGCTCTGCAACCCACCACAAGCTTTATATACCTGGAAACGCCCAATAGCTGGGATTTTGTTTTGCAGGATCTTGAAAATGTCGCTGCATTCGCCCGTCAGCATAATATCATTACCCTTTGCGATAATAGCTATTGTTCACCGTTATATCAAAAACCAATTTCGTTTGGCATTGACATTGCCATGCAAACGGCAACCAAATACATAAGCGGGCATAGTGATACACTTGGCGGTGTGCTTTGCGGTACAGGGGAGATGATGCATAAGATTTTCAGCAGCGAATACCTCAATATAGGTAGTGGTATTCAGCCTTTTAACGCCTGGTTATTGATCAGGGGACTGCGCACCCTGCCTGCACGATTTGAAAAGATCACCAAAACAACCCATGAGGTGCTTTCTTTTTTAAACAATCATCCATTGATTGATGAAGTCATTTTTCCTTTTGATAAAAATTTTGCTCAATATGAACTTGCAAAAAAACAAATGCAGGGAGCTTGTGGGTTGATCACATTCACGCTAAAAACAAAGGACAGAAAAAACATTGTAAAATTCTGCGAATCCTTAAAGCATATAGTGATGGCCGTTAGCTGGGGTGGGCACGAAAGCCTGGTGATCCCTAAATGTGCGGGTATTCGGGAAAAAGATTTTGACCAGGAAAACCGCCAACATCATTTGATCCGGTTATATGTGGGGCTTGAAGAAGGATCTTATTTAATAAATGATTTGAAGCAGTCATTATCGAAAATATGATTATGATTTTTTACATCCAATCACCGCTCATAAATTAGAACTTATCAGGTTCTATGATTCTTTTATTTTTGCAAATGTTTAAAAGAACCCTTAAACTTATACTGCTTGGCAGTATGATGTACTTACCAGCCTCATCCCAGGACTTATGGGATCTGCAACGCGCCGTTGAATATGCGTTAGCCAACAATATTTCGGTAAAGCAACAGGATCTGCAAGTTCGTTTTTCAAACCTGACCTTGAAGCAGTCAAGATCATCACAATTGCCTTCGCTGAATGCCGGTACCAATGTCGGCTACCGATTTGGTTTAACGGAAAATCCAACTACCGGTGTTTTAGAAGATAATAAATTTTTCAGTGGTGGATTAAACCTGCAATCGGGTGTTGACCTTTTTAACTGGTTTTCTAAAAGGAATGCCATAGAAGCTGATAGATATACACTTGAAGCAGATAAAGAACAGGTTAAAAAGATACAGAATGATGTGGCCTTAAACGTGGCAGTGGCCTACCTGCAGGTACTCCTTGCCAAAGAACAGGCGAATATTTCATCTGTACAGATTTTGCAGACCCGGACACAACTTAATAATACACGCAGCAGGGTAGATGCAGGTGCATTACCGGAATTGAATGCGGTAGAATTGGAAGCCCAGTTAGCCCGTGATAGTGCGGCTTTTGTGGCTTCACAGGCATCGGTCAACCAGTTTATTTTACAATTGAAAGCACTGCTTAATCTGGATGCTGCAGTCCCTTTTGATATAGTGACACCGCCGGTGGACATGATACCGGTTGAACCATTAGCAGAATTACAGCCAGAAAGAGTTTATGCATTGGCGTTAGCCAATCTTCCACAACAAAGAGTAAATGCCCTGCGCATACAGGCGGCCGGAAAAACAGTTGAAGCTGCCCGTGGTGCTATGTATCCAAATTTGGGAGCATTTGGAAGCCTGGGATCTAATTTTGTAAATTTTAAAGAAAGACCTATTTACAACCAGGTTATTACGGGATATGCTCCTTCAGGACTCAAAGTTGACCTTGGTGGTGGAACCATTTATGATGTACAGCGACCTTTAACTGCTGACGGAACAACAGTTATCACTTTCATTCAGGCCGATCCATTAGGCGATCAGTTAAGGCAAAATTTTGGACAAAGTATCGGCCTTAATTTAAGTATTCCCCTGTTCAATGGCAGAAATGCAAGAACTAATTGGGAAAAAAGCCAGATCAATGTGGAACAATTGCAATTGCAAAACCAGGAAAGCGAAAGACAATTAAAGCAGGATATTTATGCTGCCTATAATGATGCAGTTGCTGCTATTGAACGATTCAACGCTAATCAAAAAAGTGTTGAAGCGGCTCAAAGGACCATGGATTTTGCAACCAAAAGGTATGATCTGGGGTTATTATCTACATTTGAAATGATCAACAGCCAGAATAATTTACAGAGAGCCAGGATCGATATGATCTATGCACAGTATGATTATGTTTTTAAAGTAAAACTGCTGGAATTTTATAAGGGACAGGGTTTAAAACTATAGTCAATTGTTATTGATACATGAGTATACCAATTTTAAAATTTATACCGGCAAAAAATTAAAAATAAAATGAGTAAAAAGGTAAAATGGATTTTAATCAGTCTGGGAGTGCTGATCGTATTACTGATTGGCGGCAAAATGATTTTTGGCAAGGATGATGATGGAATTAAAGTGACAACGGAAACGGTCACCAATCGTACGATCATCGAAACCGTTAATGCGAGTGGAAAAATATATCCCGAAATTGAAGTAAAGATCAGCCCGGATATATCAGGAGAGATCACTGAACTAAATGTGCAGGAAGGTGATAGTGTAAAGAAAGGTCAGATATTGGCCCGCATTTATGCTGATATATATGCATTGCAAAGAGATGAAGCATCGTCGCGGGTAAATCAATCCCAGGCAACTGTTGCTAATAGCAATGCCGCTTTGCAGGCACTGGATGCAAACCTTAACCAGGCTCGCCAGGCATATGAAAGGAATAAGAAATTATATGATGACAAAGTGATTTCAAAAGCAGAACTGGAACAATTTGAAACTACCTATTTATCTGCACAGGCAAATTATAATGCAGCCAAACAAAATATTCGGAGTTTACAGGCTGGAGTGCAAAGTGCACAAACAGGTTTGGTTTCTGCCAACAAAAATTTGGGAAGAACAACACTGGTTGCTCCCATGGATGGTGTTATTTCTTTGTTAGCTGTTAAAGAAGGGGAAAGAGTGGTTGGTACAGCACAAATGGCGGGTACGGAAATGATGCGGGTTGCAGATATGAGTTTATTGGAAGTAAGAGTGGAAGTGGGTGAAAATGATGTAGTGAAAGTAAACCTCGGTGATTCTGCTGACGTAGAAGTGGATGCCTATAATAACCGCAAGTTTAAGGGAATCGTTACTAAAATAGCCAGCAGTACAAAGGGTGCTTCATCAGCTGCGTCGGCAAATGATGTTACCAATTACGAAGTGTCTATCAGACTTGATCCAGCATCCTATAAGGACTTGTATGATCCATCTAAACCTAAAAAATTTCCATTTCGCCCGGGCATGAACGCCAGTGCGGATATAAAAACCACAAGGCATGAAAATGTTTTGGCCGTTCCTATCAATGCTGTAACCACCAGGGTGAGGGGAAGCGACAAAACAGCTGAAGATCAAAAATCCGAAGCAAAAAAGGAAAGTCCCGAAGAAGAGGAGACTGAAAATTCCAATTCATTGCATGATGATGAATTGGAAGAAGTGGTTTTTGTTCTTAATAATGATGGTACGATTAAAAAGTCTGTAGTTACCACATCTATCCAGGATATTAATTATATCGAAATAACAACAGGATTAAAATCGGGTGAAAAAATAATTACAGGTCCATATAATGTAGTAAGTAAAACATTAAAAGAAGGTTCCAAAGTAAAAGTTGTGGAAAAAGATAAATTGTTTGAATAGAACCTTACCAGTTGTAAATTTTAAAAGGAAGGACTTGTGTCCTTCTTTTTTTATGGATCTGCAAAGGGCGAATCGTAATTTTAGCATATGATAAGGATATAAATTACAGTATATGGATCTGAGATTTGGAATAATAGGTAGTGGAAGTTGGGCAACAGCACTGGTAAAAGTTTTATCAGATAACGGGCATAATTTAAACTGGTGGATACGAAACCAGGATATTATAGATCATATAAATAAATGGGGTCATAATCCACATTATTTAAGTATGGCTTCCCTTGATGCAGGGAAATTAAAGATGACCAAAGAAATTTCAGAAGTGATCCAGGCATCAGATGTTCTGGTTATTGCGGTTCCATCGGCATTTGTGGTTGAAGTATTTAAACCCATTTCTGCAAAAGACCTGAAAGGGAAAAAGATTCTTTCGGCAGTAAAGGGAATTTTACCCGATAAAAACGTGTTATTGAATGTATTTTTTGAAAACGAATATAGCATACCGTTAGAAGATTATTTTGCCGTGCTCGGTCCATGCCACGCGGAAGAAGTAGCTGCTGAAAAATTATCCTACCTGACCTTTTCCGGGAAGGATGTGGATCATTCTGCTAAAATCGCATCGTATTTTAAAAGGTATTATATTAATACGATCATCAATAATGATATTATAGGAGTGCAATACGCAGCGGTATTAAAAAACATTTATGCATTAGGTGCCGGCATGGCACACGGACTGGACTACGGTGATAATTTTTTAAGTGTATATATTGCAAATAGCGCTGATGAAATGGCTGGTTTTTTAAAAAAGGCAGGTATTGAACACATTGAAGTGGGTGTTCATGATGAAGATCCTGTAAATCATATAAAAACCTCCAATTACGCTGCCTCTGTATACCTGGGAGATTTGTTGGTTACCTGTTATTCCTTATTTAGCCGGAACCGGACTTTTGGAAATATGATCGGCAAGGGATATTCTGTACAGGCTGCCCTTCTTGAAATGAATATGGTGGCTGAAGGTTATAATGCAGCTAAATGTATGTTTAATATAAATCAACAGTTTATGGCAGAAATGCCTATTGCTGAATCCATTTATAACATTCTTTGGCAAAAAGTTAAAGCTTCGGAGGGCTTTAAACAGATTGAAAAGGTATTGGTCTGATAATTTAATAGTTCTTTAGTAGACATCATGGAATATAATGAGTAATTTTTAGCTACAATAACATTCCAGCAGTTGTAGATGTTTTCTGGCAAGTTATAAATCCATGAAACCGTAAACTTAGAAATCTAAAACAGACGTTATGCCTTTTTCGTACCATGGATTCGGACCTACAGCCATTTTGCTGATGATACTTTGCCTGGTAATTTCCCAGGTTTATAAATATTTCAGGCAACGAATTCATTAATCAAAAAACAAATCCGCGGCAATACCATCTGCCAAAAATTTCCCTTCCCTGGTTAATTGAATTTTATTTTGACAGATCGTGGCTTTTCCTCCATTTAAATATTTTGCAGCAGCATTCAATAATTTGCCGGATGCCGGTTTCCCCCAATTTTTTTCCACCCATAAAAGGTCGGTTCCTTCTATCGTTCTTAATGAGGTCATTATGTATTCATTTAACTGCTGCGATGGAGTTAAGGTTTCCCTTTCATAATTTAATTCCCATTTTTGCAGCGCCTCTATATACAACGCATTATTGGCAATATTCCATTGCCTGCTTTCACTATTAAATGAATGGGCGGAAGGTCCGATACCTAAATAATTTTTACCCTGCCAGTACGAGGAATTATGCCTGCTGCGAAATCCAGGCCTGGAAAAATTGGATATTTCGTATTGATCATAACCGACAGCTTGAAGTCTCTGCATTAAAATGTTGAAATGCCTGGCTTGCTGATCAGTATCAATATCCGGCACTTTTTTATTTTGAATAAATGAATGTAATGCGGTTCGATTTTCAATAGTTAATGCATAACACGATAAATGCGGAATCTTGAAAGCTATGGCTTTCTCAATATTTTTAATCCAATTTTCATCTGACAAATGGGGTAATCCATATATAAGATCGATACTTAGGTTTTGATAACCTACTTCCATAACCATCAAAATACTGTTTTCAGATTGATGGGCATTATGCGCACGATTCATCCAAATTAGATCTTCTTCAAAAAAAGATTGCACTCCAATACTAAACCTGTTTATACCGGATACCTTCCATTCTTTAAGCCTGGTCCTTTCAATATCATCGGGGTTAGCTTCAAGAGTAATTTCAACATCATCCGTTATTTTAAAAAGGGAATAGATCTTATTTAAAATTCTGTCAATATCAACTGTTGGTAAAAGACTGGGCGTTCCTCCGCCAAAATATATTGATTCAATTAGATCATTTTCTGACAGGTAAGAGCGGCGCATTTCTATTTCATTCAATAAAGCTTCAACCATTTCGTTTCTAAACTTCAATGAAGTTGAAAAGTGAAAATTGCAATAATGACACGCTTGTTTACAAAAAGGAATATGAAGATATATGCCAGCCAAACAATTAATAATTTTAATATTGGGCGCCGTTAAATTAAAGGCATTTATTGCCCTAAAGGAATGACAAAAATACTAAAGCCTGTTTCTTTATGTTTTATTGTGATTGCCCTCCTGTTAAATGCTAAAAAATTAACAGGACAGCAAACCTATGAATTGTACGTTGATTGTTTAGATTATGATTCTGCTTTTGTCAAAGACGTTCTGAACATACAAACTCAATTTGTGTCACAGGATGCGTGCAGAATATATGTTGCCGCTTTACCACAGACATTAAAGAACCAGGGTTTTGTTACAGCAAACATTGATTCCACCAGGTTTGATTCACTATCCGCTTACCTGGTATTATATGCAGGCAATCTATATCAATGGACTTTAATTGATGTAGGCAGTGTTGATCCAAATTTGTTACAATCAGTTGGCTGGCAGGCTAACCAATTTAATGGCAAATCTGTGGATCTGAACCTGGTGGAAAGTTGGCAGCAAAATATGTTGAATCATCTTGAGAAAACAGGTTACCCTTTTGCAAAAGTGTGGTTAGATAGTCTGCAATTTGAAAATGGACAGGCTTCAGCAAATTTAAAAGTTGATCAGGGGCCACTCTATATTATTGACAGCATTCGGATATATGGTGATGTAAAGATATCCAACATGTTTTTGCAGCGCTATCTGGGCATAAACAATGGCAGTATATACGATAAACAAAAGTTGGATGGCATTGCCCAAAAGATCAGGGAATTAAATTTTATAGAGGAAGAAAGACCCTCTAACCTTACTTTATTGGGAACCGGATCTGTGCTTAACCTCTATTTAAAACCACGCAGAAGCAGCCAGGTAAATGTATTGGTTGGTTTTTTGCCGGGGGATGAACAAACAACCGGTAAAAAGTTTTTGATTACCGGGGAGGCTAATATTCTTTTAAAAAATGCATTGGCTGCAGGAGAAACCATAGGTTTAAACTGGCAGCAATTACAGGCAAAATCACCCCGTCTTAATTTGCTGTATCAACATCCTTATATCCTTAACTCTCCGGTTGGAGTAGATTTTAATTTTGATATGTTTAGGAAAGACAGCACATTTCTGAATGTTAATTTTCAATTGGGTGCCCGTTATGATTTAAGCACCACGCAACAGGGAAAAGTTTTTATTCAAAAATTTCAAACTATTGTAAGTGGTATTAATATCCCTTTGCTTTTACAAACCCGGCGACTCCCCAATGAGGCAGATGTTAGTTTATGGAACTTAGGGATAGACTATGCATTAAATACAACCAATTACCGTTTTAATCCTTTAAAGGGTAACCTGTTTAATTTGATGTTGTCTATAGGTAATAAAACAATCAAAAAAAATAATGAAGTACTGGAATTAAAAGATCCAAACAATCCAGGTTTTGAATTCGCAACTCTTTATGACACAGTTAAGTTGAAATCTTACCAGCTGAGGTCTACAGGTTCGGCTGCCCGATATTTCCCCATTGGAAAACAAGGAACATTCAAAACAGGTATATCTGCAGGCTTTCTTCATAGTGAAAATTTATTTCGCAACGAACTTTTCCAGATAGGTGGTTTTAAACTATTACGTGGATTCGATGAAGAGAGTCAATACTTATCTCAATATGCAATTGGCAGTTTTGAATATCGTTACCTGGTTGGTTTGAACTCTTATTTTTATGCTTTTATTGATGGCGGTTTTGGAAGAAACAAAAGCCAATCGACAAATGTTACCTACAGCTATGCCGGGACAGGCGCAGGTTTAGCATTGGAAACTAAAGTCGGGATTTTTAATATTGCGTTAGCAGTGGGAAAACGAAATGATTTGGAATTTAATTTGAGACAATCTAAAATCCATTTTGGGTTCCTGAACTTTTTTTAATGAGAAAAGATATTTCACCAGGCTTGTTCCCTGGACTACTTTTGTATCCATAAATGAAACTTCGTATCCACCATATTATCTTGATTATTCCTGCATTTTTTTTTCATGCTGTAATTGCGCAGGATACTTCAATGGTATTTCCTCCCAGGAATACAACAACAACAGTTAATAATACGGAAACTAATCCTTTCCCGGCAGATTCTGTTAGTTTACGACCCGTTGATACCACGAAAAACAAAATGCGTCCGATTAAGGAGATACCGGAAAGCAAGCTTTTTCAGCTACAGTTTTATGAGAATCCTTTTTTTGGTTTCAATTCAAAATTAAGGCAGGCTATTATTGTTGAAAGAAATTGGGATGGTAAGGAACATTGGTTTTATACTTTGGTGGGCTTATTATTTATGGTTGGCTTATTCAGGCAGGGATTTGAGAAATACCTGCATGACCTTTTCCGTTTATTTTTTAATACAACCATGAAGCAAAGACAGATCAGGGAGCAATTGATCCAGACACCTTTGGCTGCTGCGTTGTTGAATTTGTTTTTTGTATTAAGCGGGTCATTTTATATTACTTTTTTGTTGCAGCATTTTAATGTAATTGATACTGGAGAATTTTGGATAATTCTTTTGTATGCTATATTCTCTCTTACTTTAATTTACCTGGCAAAGTTTATTTGGTTAAAAGCTGCCGGATGGCTTTTTAATTTACAGGAGGCGGCAGATAACTATATTTTCATAGTTTTCATTATTAATAAGATCATTGGTATTTTTCTTTTACCCATCCTGGTATTAATGGCCTTTACCTCCGTGGAGATCCTCGATATTGGACTTGCCATTTCGTGGATCGGTCTTGCAGGATTATTCTTTTACAGATTCATTTTGACATTCGCAGCGGTTCGTAATCAAATAAATGTAAACCTCTTCCATTTCTTTTTATACCTTTGTGCTTTCGAAATAGCGCCACTTTTATTGATTTACAAGGGCTTATTAATATTTTTTGAAAGATCGTAACTAACTTTGCCAAACTTTAGCATCTTCCACTATGGTTAAAAACGGAGTAAAAAAAGCAGGGATTGACAGAAAAGTGGTAAAAAAAATTCTCATTACTCAGCCAAAACCAGAAAGCGACAAATCCCCTTATTATGAACTTTCCAGAAAATATGATGTAGATCTGGAATTTTTTCCTTTCATTGAACTGGAGGGGATTCCTGCTAAAGAATTCAGGAAGCAAAAAATTGATATCCAGGCTTATTCAGCTGTAATATTTACCAGCAGAAACGCTATTGATCATTTTTTTCGCAGTTGCGAGGAAATGAAGGTTAGTGTATCCCAGGATACCAAATATTTCTGTATTACCGAAGCTGTTGCTCTATATCTTCAAAAATTTATCCTTTACAGAAAAAGAAAAGTTTTTTATGGTGCAGATGGAACTTCCCGAAGTTTTATGGAGGTGATCAATAAACACAAAAATAATGAACAATTTCTTTACGTATGCTCTGAAAATCAGCAGGATAGCGATATAGTTAACTGGCTAAAAAATAATGAGTGTCAATTTGAACTGGCATTCATGTACCGCACCCGAAGTACAGATGTGAAAGAGATCCTTGAAAAAAGCGATTTTGATATAATTTGTTTTTTTACACCTAGCGGTGTTAAAAGTTTGTTCGATAACTTACCTAAATATAAACCCAATGGCACTCTGATAGGTGCATTTGGGACCAATACTTTTAAAGCTGTGGAACAGGCAGGGATGGAACTGGCTATAAAAGCTCCTGAACCCCAAACTCCTTCAATGGTTGCCGCATTGGATATATACTTAAGTAAGGTGATTAAAAGAAAATAAGGTTTAACTTTCAAACTTGCCGAGATCACTTACTTCATAGACTTTTTCTACTTTGGTTCTATTTATATCTCTACCTGTTTGCCTTTAATAGGGCAATAATATCCGAACTTTAATTCATGACAAAATTTCAAAACAGGTTGGTTTTTGAAAGCAGTCCTTACCTGTTGCAACATGCACACAATCCGGTAGATTGGTTCCCCTGGGGTGAGGAAGCATTAGAAAAAGCAAAGAAGGAGGATATGCCGATTCTTGTAAGTATTGGTTATTCGGCTTGCCATTGGTGTCATGTAATGGAAAGGGAAAGTTTTGAAATTCAATCAACCGCAGATTTCATGAATGAACATTTTGTCAATATAAAAATTGACAGGGAGGAGAGGCCTGACCTTGATCATATCTATATGGATGCTGTGCAGGCTTTGACGGGAAGTGGTGGCTGGCCCTTAAATGTTTTTTTAACACCATCCGGAAAACCATTTTATGGGGGCACTTATTTTCCACCCAAAAGAATATCTTCCAGGGCATCCTGGATGGAAACGCTGCATTCTCTTGTAAAAATTTACAGGGAACGTCGTCCTGAAATTGAAGACCAGGCAGAAAAAATGGTGGATCACCTGGTTCAATCAAATTCATTCGGTATCGATCAAACAGGGGATGGTGAAGAGGTATTAGGGAAAAATTCTGCAAAATCCATTGCTACCAATATTTTAAAGACGGCCGATAATGTCTGGGGTGGTTTTGGGGGAGCACCAAAATTCCCCCAAACAATGAGTATTCAATACCTGATACGTTTCCATCACTTTACTGGCCACGAAGATTCCTTAAAACAAGCTTTATTGAGTCTTGACAAAATGATCGAGGGTGGAATTTATGATCAGTTGGCTGGTGGTTTTGCCCGATATTCAACGGATATTGAATGGCTTGTTCCTCATTTTGAAAAAATGCTATACGATAATGCATTACTGGTTTCAGTTATTAGTGAGGCTTATCAATCAACCAATAAAAAACACTATCGCCAGGTAATTACAGAAACCATGGGGTTTATTGAAAAAGAATTAATGCATGAAAAGGGTGGTTTTTTTGCTGCCCTGGATGCCGATAGCGAAGGTGTGGAGGGGAAATATTATGTGTGGGATTATGAGGAAATTCAACAACTTTTAGGGGAAAATGCGGACGTTTTTTGTCGCTATTATAATATCACCCCTTCTGGAAATTGGGAACATACTAACATTTTGAGAGTCCTGGCCAGTGTTGAGAAATTTGCAGCTGAAAACGGTATGGAAGTTCAGGAACTGGATAACATATTGAACAGGAGTAAAAGTATACTAAATAAGGTCAGGGAAAAAAGGATCAAACCAGGCCTGGATGATAAAATTATCCTGGGATGGAATGCCTTGATGAATACAGCCTGCACCCGGGCATACCAAGCTACAGGAGATGAATCTTTTAAGGTAATGGCCCTTCGAAACATGGCATTCATTTGGGACAATCTGAAAACGGATGGCCATTTTTTTTATCATACCTGGAAGAACGATCAAGCTAAATATCCTGCTTTTCTGGATGATTATGCTTACCTGGTAGAAGCATTACTTTCATTATACCAGGTTACAGCCGATTTGGAATGGCTTCATAAAGCAAAGCAGGTTAATGAACATGTAATTCAACATTTTAGTGAAGAAGATGGTGTATATTTTTTTTATACTCATAAGGGTCAGCGTGATTTGATACTTCGAAAAAAAGAAATGTATGATGGGGCAACACCATCAGGAAATTCAATAATGGCGGCAAATCTTCATCTGCTTTCCATTTATTTTGATAATCCGGATCTTAAACAGCGTAGTTACCAGATGGTTGAAGGTTTTAGCAAAGCAATTATATCCTATCCAACATCTTTTGGGGCATGGGCATGTGTTTTGCTGCCATGGGTTTACCCAACACTGGAAATTGCCATTCTTGGTTCAAAATACAAATCTGCGTTAAACGATGTTTTACAAGTTTACATGCCGCATAAAGTGGTAATGGCTTTTAAAGAGGAAACAGATGAATATCCTTTAATGAAAGGCAAAAAAGAAGCTGGGGAAATTATTTTTTTCCTATGTCAAAATTTTTCATGCCTTCAGCCCGTTTATACAATTGCGGATTTGTTATATTTGGCGTTGCCTTTAAACTTACGAAAGTAAATTTTACCCTGAAACAATAATTCCATTTAGGCAACCGTTTAGAAATATTACGTGGTAAAAGTCACTTTGATTTAAAAATTTTAAATATTAACCTTGTGATTCGGATTATTCCTAAATCTTATTTTTACCCAATGCCCAAGAATATGAAAATGAAAAACCCTTACTTCAACTTTATCGCCATTACTGCATTAGTTTTTATGTCAGGATGCGGATTACTTGGTAAAAAAAATAAGGGAAGTTCGCTTCCTAATGATGGCCAGTTACATGGCATAGCCAGTAGTACCAGATATACACTTCCAAAGCCTCCGGGAATGGTTTACATTCCCCAGGGAACTTTTCACATGGGTCCAAGTGATGAGGATATTGCTTATGCATTCAGTGCCCGTAACAGATCTGTTTCAATCAGTGGTTTTTGGATGGATGCCACAGAGATTACAAATTCTGAATATCGCCAATTTGCATATTGGGTGCGTGATTCCATTGTTGCCAAAAAAATGGGTTATGTAAAGGCCGGTACTGATGGTGTGGAATATGTGGATTGGGAAAAAATGAAAACCATGAAATGGAACGATCCAAAAGTAGTGGAGCAATTAGGGCAAACTGACCTTATCCTCTCACCAGAAGACAGGGTATTTGGAAAAAAAGAGCTGGATGCATCAAAATTGATCTATCATTCAGAAGTATTTGATCTGAAAGAAGCCGCAAAAAGAGAAAACGCTGGCAAAGCAAGGTCCCAGTTTATTGTAAAGAAAGATGTAAGAATATATCCTGATACACTTGTTTGGATCCGGGACTTCTCTTATTCCTATAATGAACCAATGACTAAAAGATATTTTGCACACCCTTCCTTTGACAATTACCCGGTAGTTGGTGTTAACTGGCTCCAGGCAAGTGCCTTTAGTGAGTGGAGAACGCATTATCTTAATTCATTTTTAATATCTAAAAACAGGGTACAGGAATCAGATTTTCGTCTGCCAACAGAAGCTCAATGGGAATATGCAGCACGTGGCGGTCGTTCACAATCCATGTTTCCCTGGGGTAATTATTACTTAAGAAATAAAAAAGGATGTTTGCTGGCTAATTTTAAACCTGGTCGTGGTAACTATCCTGAAGATGGTGGTTTTTATACTGTACGTGCAGACGCTTACTGGCCCAATGATTATGGTCTGTATTGTATGTCTGGAAATGTTGCAGAATGGACCTCTTCCATATATTATGAAGGATCTTACAATTTTCAACATGACATGAACCCTGATGTTCGTTGGAATGCTAAAGAGTCAGATCCTCCAAGGATGAAGCGGAAAGTAATTCGTGGTGGTAGCTGGAAAGATGTGGGATATTACCTGCAAACCGGTACCCGCACCTATGAATACCAGGATTCAACCAAATCTTATATTGGGTTCCGCACGGTAATTGATTTACCGGCATCAACCTCTAAACGTAAATAAGCTTAAAAAACCAGACTATATTTCAAACTTCGTATGAATATTTAAAAATTATTCATTATTGTTTCCGCTGTCTAACTATTAAAAACCAATTAAAAACGAACCAGTATGTTGTTCTTCAAAACACACAAAGGCCAATGGTGGCTTAACTTCTTATTCAGCTTTTTTGCAGCTGTTGTAATTCTAGGAGCTCTATTCAAAATTCGCCACTGGCCTGCCGCCGATGAAATGATCACTGCTGGTCTTCTCTGCGAGGTTATGGTATTTCTTATTATGGCCTTAATGGTTCCTCCAAATGAAGAGTACCATTGGGAGCGCTTCTTTCCTGGCATCAATGAACATCCGGATGTCGAGAAAAAAAGAACTGGAAAATTTGAAATTACCCCGCTTACTAATTTTGCAGGTGGTGCCAATAATGGTAACCCGGCAATGAAAAAATTAGATGATATGCTCAAAGAAGCTGATATCACGCCGGTAACGTTAGGTAGATTAGGCGAGAACTTTAAAAAATTAGGTGGTACAGTTGAAAGTATGAGCGACATAACAGATGTTGTTGCTGCAACCGGTGATTATACTGCTAAAACACGTGAAGCTACGCAGGCGTTAGCTACCATGAAAGATGCGTATGCAGGTGCAACACAAAGTATTAACTATTTAAGTAATGCTGCTGAAGGAACAAAAGTGTTTCATGAGCAGGTTCAGGTATTAACTAAAAACCTGGGCTCTCTTAATACTATTTATGAATTGGAATTGCAGGATACCAATAATCACCTGAAAGCAATGAACCAATACTATGGTAATCTTGTACAGGCTTCGCAAGCTATGGAAGGAACTGTTGATGATGCTAAAAAAGCGCAGGACCAAATAGCTTTACTGGCAAATAACCTTGGGCGTTTGAACCAGGTTTACGGTAACATGCTGAGTGCAATGCAAGGTCGTTCATAATATAAAACAAGCTGGATCGTTTATATATTCGATTCCATTATTTCTATGATTGTAAATTCAACTTTTAACAAACAAAACCACTAATCTTCATGTCTATACCTAGAGAACCGCGGCAGAAGATGATTAATATGATGTATCTCGTGCTAACAGCAATGCTGGCACTAAATGTATCAGCAGAGATCCTCAATGC
>JACCYQ010000181.1 GCA_013696395.1 Chitinophagaceae bacterium | reverse complement strand
GTAGAAGTAACTGTTGCAACAGGGGCAGGTGCGGCAGCTGTTTCCTGCACAGGGATAATAGATTTCTGTACATCCTTATTAATAGTATCGTTCAGGTTGTAAACAATTTTGCTCTCCAGTTTTGAAGCAGCGAGGCCGGTTTGACCTTTTGTTTTAAACCCTGTAGCAATGATGGTCACATTAATTTTATCGCCCAATGAATCATCCTGTCCCACTCCCATAATTACCTCAGCGGTCTGACCTGCTGCAGTCTGGATGTAATCGGTTATGTCACCCATTTCATCCATGGTCACTTCCATATTTCCGGAAGTGATATTAAGAAGAATATAACGTGCTCCTTCAATTTCATTATCATTGAGCAGTGGTGAATCAAGTGCTTTTTGCACTGCATCCAAGGCACGGTTTTCACCTTCGGCAATTGCAGCTCCCATAATCGCAACTCCACTATCCTTCATAACGGTCTGGATATCTGCAAAGTCAACATTGATGTGCAGTGTATTGGTAATTATTTCGGCAATGCTTTTCGCAGCAATGGCGAGTATATTGTCGGCATGACTGAAAGCATCGGTCAGTTTGAGGTTGCCATGAATTTCACGTAGTTTTTCATTACAGATCACCAGTAAGGTATCCACATTTTTTTTCAACTCTTCAATTCCTGCATCCGCCTGTGCCTTACGTTTCTTTCCTTCAAAAGCGAATGGTATGGTAACGATGGCAACGGTAAGAATACCCATTTCCCGGGCTACCCCTGCAATGATAGGAGCCGCACCGGTACCGGTACCACCTCCCATACCGGCAGTGATAAATACCATTTTGGTATTCTCCCGCAAAAGGGCCTTAATTTCTTCAATATTTTCAATTGCCGCATTCTTTCCTACTTCAGGAAGTGCTCCGGCTCCACGGCCTTCTGTAAGGCTGGGTCCTAATTGAATCTTGTTAGGCACCGGACTAATATCCAGGGCCTGGTGGTCAGTATTACAAACCAGGAAATCAACTCCTTTGATTCCTAACTGGTACATGTAGTTGACCGCATTACTTCCTCCTCCGCCTACTCCTATCACCTTGATGATGGATGGCCTTTCTTTGGGTAATTCGAACTGCATCATTGTCTTTAAGTTTTATAAATGAAATTGGGTTAATTTTTTATTCAGGTTATAATTTTGGGTCTTCATTTTCATCATTCAGCAACTCTTTTCCTTTTTCATAAAAGAATTTAAACCAGCCACCTTTATGACGTGACGGAGTTGAAGTTGCCTGAATGGGTTTTTTCATTACTCTTGAATTTTCTTTATCGTATTCCTGCATGCCTCGTATTACCAGTCCGACTCCTGTTGCATACATGGGGCTTTTCACTTCATCGTATCCTTGTCCGAGGTGTTCATTAGGATAACCGATACGTGTATCCATGCCCGTTATATATTCTACCAGCTGTGTCACATGTTTTAATTGTGATCCACCCCCGGTGACAACAATTCCCGCGATCAGTTTTTTCTCAAATCCCGAGTTGCGGATTTCATAATATACATTTTCAATAATTTCTTCCATACGTGCCTGTATAATGCTGGCAAGATTTTTCACGGATATTTCCTTAGGTTCTCTTCCACGTAAACCGGGAATGGAAACAATTTCATTGTCCTTCATTTGCTTTGCCAGCGCGGATCCAAATTTCACTTTCAGCAATTCAGCCTGGCCTCTTATAATCGTACAACCTTCTTTGATATCTTCTGTAATCACGTTCCCTCCAAAGGGAATTACCGCTGTGTGCCTGATAATACCATCCTGGAAAATCGCCACATCAGTTGTACCTCCTCCAATATCAACCAGTACCACACCGGCTTCCTTTTCCTCTTCTGTAAGTACCGCTTCCGCGGAAGCGAGAGGTTCCAGTATCAGATCGATTGGTTTCAGACCTGCCTTGGTAACGCACTTATGAATATTTTGAGCTGCTGTAATTAATCCTGTGATGATATGACAATTGGCTTCCAGACGTACACCTGACATTCCAATGGGTTCTTTAATTCCCTGTTCATTATCAATAATAAATTCCTGGGGAATAACATGAATGATTTCTTCCCCTGGAGGCATGGCCAGTTTGTACATATCATCAATAATCGCATCAATGTCGGCCTGGCTGATTTCATCAACGATGTTGGAACGGGTGATCATTCCACGATGCTGTAAACTTTTAATATGCTGCCCGGCTATTCCAACATATACTTCTTCAATTACCACATTCGATTTATTTTCTGCTTCAGCAACAGCTTCCTTAATCGAATTAACCGTTTTTTCAATATTAGCTACCACACCACGCATCACGCCCAGTGATTCTGATTTCCCCATTCCAAGGATTTCAACTTTTCCTACTTCGTTTCTTTTACCAACGATAGC
>JACCYQ010000173.1 GCA_013696395.1 Chitinophagaceae bacterium | reverse complement strand
CTAATGCAAATAGAGCTTGCAAATCCATTATAGCAAATGGAATATAAATAACTCATTTTTTAAAATAATATAACAACATGCAATCGTTTTTAATTAAAATGACAATAAGCTTTATAACCTTGTTCTTATTGGCATCTTCTCCTGCTGGCGCAACAGAATATTTTGTGGGTTTAAACGGAAATGATCTTCAACAGGGGAGTAGGGAGTTACCCTTCATTAGTATTAGCAAAGCATCGGAAAGCGCCCTGCCTGGCGATACGGTTACCATTTTGGGTGGTGTGTATATGCTTACCCAACAGTTTCGTCCTGTTCGGTCAGGGTCTGCAGGCCATTGGATTTTATACCGGGCGTACCCCGGCCATACCGTAATCTTTGATGGCAGTTTAATTAAAAAAGTTTTTTATAAAAATGATTCTATCAATTTTAGCAGGGTTACTGAGGGGGTTTTTCAAATTGAAAAAGTAAGCTACCTGCGTTTTGAAAATATTGAAGTTCATAATTCCGATGCGGCCGGATTTATTATCAGGGGCCCAGCCTGCAAAAAGATTGAGCTGGTTGGATGCAAATCAAATGGTTCTCACAACTCGGGAATTGGTTTGTGGTATTGTGATTCAGTGCTGGTAACCCACTGCGAAATTACAGGAGCCAACAACAATGGGGACAGGTACTACGAGCCTGGACAAAAAAAAGGAAGCGAAGCGCCGCACGAAGCCCTGTCTATTTGCGGCGCCCGGTTTTTTGAGGTAAGCTATAATGAAGTTTACGATTGTTTTAAAGAAGGTATTGATTGTAAAGAAGTAAGCAGGCATGGCATTATACATCATAACAATGTACACGATTTACCCCGCCAGGCTTACTACGCCGATGCATGGTTTGGACTGCTGGAGGATGTTGAATTTCACTCAAACACTGCCAGTAATTGCATGTGGGGTTTTGCCATTAGTGTAGAAGGTAAAGGTTCAGATCTGCGCAATGTACGGTTTCATCATAACCTGGTGTACAATATGAAAGGAGCAGGGGTACTGTTTGGCTTGTGGGGCGATAATTTGTTACGGTCGGATATACATATTTACAACAATACTTTTTATCGTTGTGGCTCGCCCAATGTGTTTAGTGGCGGCGTTGGAAGTATTGATATCTTATCTAAAAATTTTCGGGATGTTTTTATTTACCGCAACATTTGCGACAAAGGATGGGACTATGAAATGGGTTTTTCTTTCCACCCGAAAGAAGTTAAAAAGGAACTGGAAGATAGAAACTTTGTAGCTGTTGAAAATCTCTTTGAAGGAAGCAAAAACCGCCCGAGCAGGAAAGGACAGTTTAACGCAATGGTATATGAATACCTGCCGCCAAATAATCAATACGGTGCCCCATTATATAGGAACGAACTTAAATTTGATTTTGTACCAGAGCAACTGCCCAAAATAAAACCTTCCGGAGTAAAATTTAAATACGAACCCTCACCATGGTTTGGGGCATTCAAACCGCTTTAGATTGAACTAATATAATAGCCTTATAAAAAATTTGAAACTCAATTGTTGGTGCTTTTTCATTCGGGTTTCTTGCAGAACGTTTATTTTCGAAGTTTAAATCAAACAAATCATTGTGAAAAGTAGCTCTTTTTTTTGTTGTTTTATTAGCGCTCAAAGCTTCAGCACAAAGCTACCCTTTGCCCACAACTCCTGACACCGCAAATACCGGAAGGTATATTCAAAGAACCATGCGTTTACTGGCTACAAGCACGCCACAGCACAGAAATACAGTAAAGATATTGGTATACGGACAATCAATCAGCGTGCAGGATTGGTGGCTCGAGGTTAAGCGGGATTTAACCGCACGTTTTCCTAATGCAAATCTCATTATGGAAAATAAATCGATTGGCGGTTTTTCTTCGTCTTTGTTAGTGAAAACTACAGAAATGGATGTCAGTTCTTTTTATCCCGATTTAGTATTGTTTCATGTATATGATGTTTATAAATTAAAGCAACTCGCCACTTCCGGTCCAGTAAGCGTTCAATCTGATTCAAACGGACAACGCTGGTTAATTGTTGGGACTGACTCAGGTTTTGAGGCGCTTACCACTTTTTATTATACTGCTATTTAAGCAACATTAAGATAAGGATACTCATAGCATTAAGAACAATAGCT
>JACCYQ010000219.1 GCA_013696395.1 Chitinophagaceae bacterium | reverse complement strand
CAAAGAGATCACCCTTACTAAATTCCTTTTTCCAGTACTTTTCTGATGCAGTTAATAATTCGTCGATAGGTAAAATTTTTCCTTCATGATATAGCCTGCTAAATCCTTTCTGCACCAGAATATTCATTTCCTCAAAAGGATTTCTGTTTCTATGTTGTTTAAACTTGATAAGAATGAATACTTTATCTCCATGTGCCCTCGTGGATATAGCTTTAAGTACATCAGGCACGTCTTCTTTTTTAACTTCTCTTCCAGACACAGGTGAATAGGTTTTACCAACCCGGGCAAACAAAAGTCGCAGATAATCATATATCTCTGTCATACTGCCAACAGTACTGCGCGGTGTGCGGGTAATTACTTTTTGCTCAATGGCTATAGCGGGGCATAAGCCTTTAATATAGTCCACATCAGGTTTATTCATCCGGTTTAAAAACTGGCGGGCATAAGCGCTTAGACTTTCAGCATATCTACGCTGACCTTCAGCATATAGCGTATCAATAGTCAATGAAGATTTACCAGAACCAGAAACACCGGTTACTACAACCAGTTTATTTCGGGGAATTTCTACATCTATATTTTTTAAATTATGTACCCTGGCACCCTTTATAAAGATATTATCTGTGGTTTTTACGGTTGCCCCTTTAACGGGTTTATTCTCTATTTTAATTTTTTTCATAAATTCAACTAACAAATGTAAATCCTTATCCATCATAACTTCAACCCAAATCATTAACAGTTTGTTTACAATAATATGGCCCTACCTCACAATAAAATATTTGGCTGTATAAAAAATTCTTTTACTTTTATAGTGAAATCCAATATCAAACAAAATAAAACCATCTTCGCCTATAAGTTATAAACTTCTACACTTAATTTTTTACCCAATCAGAAACCAATATCCTAACCACCTAAACCCTAAGGAGTTTATGAAATCTTACACTAAACACACCGATCATGAATTGATCCATCTATTTATTGATGGCAATTTAGATGCCCTTGAAACACTTGTTCTTCGTCATAAGGATAAGTTGTACACTTCCATTTTATTTTTAGTAAAGGACAAATATCTTGCAGAAGATATTTTTCAGGACGTTTTTATCCGCATTATTGATACTATGCGCGGTGGACGTTATACGGAAGAAGGTAAATTTTTACCCTGGGCCACACGCATAGCTCATAATCTTTGCGTTGACCATTTTAGAAAAGTAAAAAGAACACCAACTATCAAAAGCGGGGATGATAAAGACATCTTCGAGGTGCTCAATTTTACTGAAGATGGTGCAGATACCTGCATGATGAAAAGACAAAGCCACGACAGAGTCCGGGAAATGCTTAATCGCTTACCTGAAGACCAACGTGAGGTTATCATCTTACGTCACTATGCAGATATGAGTTTTAAAGAAATAGCAGCATTAACCAATTGCAGCATTAATACGGCTTTGGGTCGTATGCGTTATGGATTAATAAATTTGCGAAAAATGATGGTGCAAAAACAAATTGCATTGTAATTCCCTTATATTTGTACACACGCTGTTTAAGTTCTTGTCATTCTGTATCTCCCACTGCTAAATGGAGAATTCTTTTATAAGATCCACCTCTTGCTTGCCAGCCGGTAGGCTGATACAGAATGACGCCAAATTGAAAAAGTTCCGGTTTTAATCCGGAACTTTTTTTTTATTTACTGGTAATCCAATCTATTTTTTTTCTTTGTTGTAACGTTCAAACGCATCTAGACCACAACGTAACCATTCGGCAAATTCGTCAGCATCAGGTGTGTACGCTTTTGTTTTTGTTAG
The DNA here is from genome assembly GCA_013696395.1 of Chitinophagaceae bacterium. Lineage (GTDB taxonomy): Bacteria > Bacteroidota > Bacteroidia > Chitinophagales > Chitinophagaceae > JACCYQ01. The sequence goes on along the minus strand of JACCYQ010000219.1, from coordinate 5,726 downwards.
CGCGGATTCATCTGTATCTAAAATAGCATACTGCGGTTGCGCCACTGCATCAAAATTCTCAGATTGAAAAGTTGCCCATTTATCACCTATGGTAATTATCGATTTTTCAATTCCCTGTTTAGTCTGGTAATCCGGGATTTGCTCTGTTAAAGGCAGGGAACGTCTTTCATCAACATATAGAGAAACCACTACGAAATGTGTACGCATCAGACTGTCAACCACAGGATCGGGCCATACTTTTTCTTCCATCCTCCGACAATTTACGCAGGCCCAGCCGGTAAAGTCAATCAGTAAGGGCTTATTATCCTTTCGGGCAAGTGCTAATGCCTGATCATAATCTTTCAAAGGCTCAAATCCTTTTTTGCAATTCACAGGATCATCGTATATACTATAACATAAAGGTGGAGGAAAGCCACTAATTAATTTTAAATTAGCCCATTTGGTATTGGTTACACCGGGTACCAAATACAAAGTAAGTGCCCCGAATATAATAATGAAGGTCCATCTGGATGCAGATATCTTTTGTAATTTAGAATCATGAGGGAATCGGATAAATCCTGATAAATATAAAACGATAGCGAGACCTATACCTATCCAGATGGCCATAAAAATTTCTCTCGGTAAAAGTCCCCATTGTTTAACAAGGTCCGCATTAGAAAAGAATTTAACGGCCATGGCCAACTCTAAAAATCCCAATACCACTTTTACTGTTGTTAACCAGCCCCCGGATTTAGGTAATGTTTGTAACCAGCCGGGGAATAATGCAAACAAGGCGAAAGGCAATGCAAGACCAAGACCAAATCCACCCATGCCAAATGATAATTGCATTGCGCCACCATCAGAACTTAGTGCTCCTGCCAGCAATGAACCCAAAATTGGCCCGGTACAGGAAAAGGAAACAATAGCAAGTGTCAAAGCCATAAAAAAAATTCCACCCCAATCACTGATCCCGGCTTTTGAATCCATTTTACTCGCAAAAGAACTGGGTAAACCAATTTCAAAATATCCAAAAAATGAAATAGCAAAGACCACAAAAATGGCAAAGAATAATAAGTTCAACCAAACATTGGTAGAAATATTATTTAGCACTTCAGGATTTGTTTGATCCAGCAAATGAAAAGGAATACTTAATAAGATATAGATTAGAAAAATAAAAAAGCCATAGATGGTTGCATTGAAGATTCCTTTTTTGCGGCTTTTAGAACGCTTGGTAAAAAATGAAACAGTTAGGGGAATCAAAGGAAAAACACAAGGAGTAACTAAAGCAATTAATCCACCAATAAAACCCAGGATAAATATACCCATCAGACTTTTGTTTGCTGTATCCTCATCACCACATTTATTAAAGGTGTTTTGCAAGTCAATTGCATCGATCCTTATCCTTGTTGCTGATGCAACACCACCCTCAAGTGCAACCGAAAAATGAAAGGGTGTGGCAGGATAAAATTCATCCACTTTGCCAAAAGTGTATTGAAGAACCCCATGCAAATTTGCAGGAACAGGACCGTTTATTTGCACCGTTGTTTTCCATTCAGCTGGTCCTTCGTAAACCTGCACCGGCATTTCAAAAATGGTGCTATTTATAGTCTTTGGTGATGAAATAACTTCGAATGAACCTTGATGCCGGATATTGGAATCTGGAAATACGATTTCAGTGGTTTTTATCTCGCTGATAATTTGGGGAGCATACAATTCCCATCCCCCGGCTCCCTGGGTACTGAATGTAATTTCAAATACACCTTCGCCTGTTTTTTTTGCTGAAGCTTCCCAGGTAAAAACGGGTTGAACTTCCTGGGCATTTAATAAATAAGATAAAAATAAAAGGGATAAAAAAGGAAGCAGTTTAACAAGTTTGTTCACAAGTTTCGATTTAAAAATAAACGAGTTCTAAATGGAACTCGTTTAAGTTAAAGTGCTAAAAAGCATTTATTGAACGGCTAAATTGAAATTGACTTTTTTGGGTGGAAGGCATTTGAAATCATCACATGTTTGGTATTCTATGGTACCAGTAACATTTGTTTTGACATTGGCCTTTAATTTAACAATTTGAACAAATTCTACCTTTTTGGCATATTGGTTAGCAGCAACTCCCAGTTTTTCGTCTTTAAATTTTTCCATTTTACCCACTTCTTTAATAGTACCATTCAGGGTAATAAGAGGATTATTTTTGAATTGAATATCAGTGGGTATAGCTATAGCATCATCCGGTTGTACCTGGGAATAAAGATGCCAGCCAGGCTGCATATTGGCTGTCATCCTTACTTCGTATGTTTTATCGGAAATCTTTTTAGAATTAAAACTCCAACTCACAGGGTTTAGTTGGGCGAAAGCAGATTGAACAGCTGTTGCCAAAATAAAAAAAGCCACTAAATTTTTAATCATTTTATTTCGTTTTACGAACACTTCTCAAAGTACAAAGATCGACTATAAAAATCTTTAAAAAAGCTAATATCAGATCCCGAATGCTAAAGAACTTGTAAAAATTTTTATGACACCAGGCTTTCTGCAAAAAATAATTGGTGCATAATTTTCCGTCCGTCTACATTCCCTAATATAGAGCTACAGGCTCTTTCCGGATGTGGCATTAAACCATAAATATTGCGTTCAGTATTGCAAATTCCGGCAATATTCCTCATGGATCCATTTGGGTTGGCAGCTTCGGTCACATGGCCGCTTTCATCACAATACAAGTATAGAATTTGATGGTTTTCTTCCAAACCGTTTAATATATCTTCAGTGGCAAAATATCTGCCTTCTCCATGAGCAACCGGAATTTTATACACTTCATTCCGGGCATCCTTTAAAAAAACGTTCTTACAGGCAAATTGTTGATGACTGTTTCTCAATAATGCACCAGGTAAAAGTCCTGATTCGCATAGAATCTGGAATCCATTGCATATTCCCAGGACTTTGCCCCCATTCTGTGCAAACTCAATAACACTCTGCATCATAGGACTAAACCTTGCAATAGCGCCACAACGCAAGTAATCCCCATAAGAAAAGCCACCCGGTAATACAATGCAGTCATCTGTAGAAAACATACTCAGGTCTTTATCTTTATGCCATAACATAAGCACTTTCTGGCCAAGGTCCTGTTCAAGAGCATCCTGCATATCCCGGTCACAATTAGAACCCGGAAAAACTACAACACCAAATTTCATTTGTATTATTTTATTGTTTTTTATTTGTCAAATGTAATTCGCCAACAATAATTTCATTTGGTATTCAACTTTTTGGCTCATTTCATATTTATAGAATAAAATATTGAAGTGCAAATTTACAATCTTTTTTTACCATCCAGGACCCAGGTATTGAAAGGAAATGATAAAAGCCGTGGTGATCCAGAATAATACTAAAGGAAATAATTTATCAAGCGGGTAAAAATAGGTGCAACTATGAAAAGCGGCAATTGGTAAAGTAGCTATTACCCAGTTTTCAAAAGTATTGGCATTATTTACAAATGGTATCAACAAGGCTACTAACAGGTATATCAGGATAACACTCCAACCTTTACGCACCTGGATCAACATACGCCTAAGATTGTCCTGGACAAAATATCCGCCCACCAAAAAAGGAATAACCAGCAATAAAGTACTTCCGGCAATCCAAATAGATTGAATAAGTGATGGAAGTTTTATATTAACATAAGGCAAAAGTCTTTGGGGATCCCAATTACCTGCCACTACCAGGTAAATAATATAAAAATAGAAAGGTGCGGTGATCCCTAACAAACAAATTAACCATTCGTTAAAACGGAATGGCCGCATAATCATCAGTGCAAAAAATGCCAGTAAAAAAAAAGCAACCGATGGGAAGAATAAAAAAGAAGCAATACCAATAGCCAGTCCCATATTAAAAATGGCACTCTTCCCTGCTGTTTGATGATAAATCTTAAAACTCAGATTCAACATAAATAACAAAGCAAAATTCACCAGTAAAGGAGCTGAAAAATAATTCCATTCAGGAAAAAGGGAGGTTACCAGGATGAAAGACATAGCCGGCAAAAAGGTTGACCGGGTCATCATGCGTTGTGTATTCATCATACCATTTAACCAAAATGCCTGTATCATTATAAATAAAAATGCAAGTATTGGATAAATAGCAGGTAAATTTTCACCGACTGGTTGAAGCCACCTTAATATTATATGAAATAAAATGCCATCTTTTGGATGAACAACAGGAATATACGGATTCAGAAACATGGGCAATTTAACCAACAAGGCAAACATGGTTAATATGATCACATTTGCGGGAGTCTTTTGCCTGAAAATACCTATCACTGAATAAAAATAATATTAATTATACTCTATCTTGGCAAAACTTATATAGTTACGGTAAATACATGGCACAATCATTTGTTTGGCACTGACCTGCCTGCCATATTTTGGCATAAATTCAAAACCTTTATCCAGGTTCTTTAACGTGGGGTTACGGTTAATTTCTCCTCCCGGACTGATTGTAAAATCATTCAGCAATACCGTTCTTTTTTCCATATTATTAAACAGAAAATGCAGTTCACCGCCGGTATTCATTAATTGATATGAAACTCTATCACCAGCCTCATCATCAAATTGCTCTTTGCTGATGATGTTGCTCCATTCCAATTTCCCTTCTTTATCAAATGAAAGAATCATGATATTATCTGCATGATGCCTTACATTTTGATTGCCAAATCTTGATCGATATGCCCAACTGTTAAAATATGGATAGGTATTATAATAGTAGTAATAATCAAGTGAACTCATAAATGGTGAACCATACAGGTAATTCCAACGGTTCCAGGTACCACCCCTCGAGCTGGTATAATAAGATTCGCTGCCAATAATAAAACCACCATCCCTTTTGGTGATGATATTGCGGATAAAATAATCATTGAATGCCATTTTTAAATTTGCATCTCCCCTTGCTTCATTACGTAATTCATTAGAAAATACAATTGTATTTTCCATCATTGGTATATCGGCCTGCTGATCCCAAACATTAAAATAATATCCTTCAATATTTCCACGGCGTTGTTTATAAAAGAAAGATGTGATAAAATACCGTTTGTTGAAATTGTCTACTTTAATGTGAATCTGGTCCAGGAACTGTTCCCCGAAATTGAGCGTATTAACAATTAATTCATCTGTAGCGGCGGGTTTAATCATAAAGCTGCCTTCGGTAATATTATCATTATTATTCCTGGTAAATTTGGTAAATACTAAGTCGCCCTCATTATCCAGGTGAAATTCATCAAGGTTATCTTTCCTGTCTTCCATAGGAATAACCAGCTCACTGCTCTTTATATGCCCCAAATCTTTATCGAAAAGCCTGGTTGATAATTCATACGCTCTTCGGTTTTTGCTGTTGATTTTAAAAACCATGATCTTTTCCTTATCCTCACTGCTTAGCGTGCTGTAGATTTTATTATCTGCAGAAAAATTGATCTGAGTGGTATCTATCTGCACAACTTCAGATATTTTATTTCCCATTTCATCGAGCTTTACAGCCATACAATACACGATATTCTTTTTCTGGAACTGGTAAACCATATAACTAAAATCGGGATAAGAGAAAAAATCAATATTTATCAGCCGATCGGATGGAAGAAATTCCTGGTCTACTTTTTTGATCATTTTCATATCCGTATCATACACGGATATCCAATGATTGCCCCTGATATTTTTATATATCAGGAAATTACCACCCGTTTTTCCAATGATCTCGAAATTCATGCGGCGGTTATC
>JACCYQ010000159.1 GCA_013696395.1 Chitinophagaceae bacterium | reverse complement strand
CCTCATACTTGTAATTTGAAAAGTTAGCCCCTGCTTTAACACCAAATGTTGTTTGTGCATTTACTGCCATAGCTGTTACAGCCATTACAGCCACTAAGAAAATTTTTTTCATAATTTTTGTTTTTTTGTTAATTAATGTAGTTTATAAAAACGTAAATAAAATTGTTCAATCCTCTTAAATGATTTTGCTTTTCATATTTTTAATAACATAAAATAAACACAAAATATAAGGTCAGATTATACCCTAATCATGTGATGGTGAAAGGATGATTTGATGTATGGATTGCAAAAATTTCAACCATTTAATGATTGAAAAAGTTTGTAAAAAAAGGGCAACTAATAAAAAAGGGTTGTCTTAAAAATAAATTAAACAATCTTTTCATTCACTGCTTTAGATACAGCTTCAGTTTGAGAATGCACCTGCAGTTTTTCGTAGATTTTTTTGATGTGCGTTCTTACCGTATCAATACTGATACTAAGATCAGCTGCTATCATTTTATAACTGTTGCCTTTGGAAAGACTGGATAGTATTTCTTTTTCTTTTAGTGTGAGTTTGTATTTATTATCCTGCTCAGGAATTGTATGTTGCATGCTTTGAATAACAAGCCTGGCAATGCCCGGAGACATGGGAGCGCCGCCTGCCAAAACTTCATATATGGCATCCTCCAGCTTTTCCGAAATATGTTTTTTTAGTAAGTAGCCCGAAGCTCCGGCACAAATAGCATCCAGCACATGCTGATTGTCGTCAAACACTGTAAGCATTAGAATAGCCACTTTCTGATTAAATGTGCGGATCGTCTTTACCGCCTCAATGCCATTGACCACCGGCATATCTATATCCATTAAAATAACATCCGGGTTTATTTCGCTCACCTGTTGCCGCACGTTTTGCGCCGTATCAAATGACCCGAAGTATAAAAGATCTTTTGAAAGCTGGATGAGGTGCTCAAGACTATCACGCAGGCTTTTGTTATCATCAAATATTAATACTCCGGTTGGCATGTTACAATGTGGCAAATATTAAGCAAAAACTTCTTTTCTCAATACCCTAATCATGTGAGGGGCACATCCAGTATTACAGACGTGCCATTGCCGATTACGGTTTCGTAATGTAATAAAGCGGGCATTTCTTTGGCTCTTTCCCTTATGTTGCGAAGTCCATTCCCTTTCCTGTTGGTGGCTTCGTCAAATCCCTCTCCATCATCTGTAATATGCAAATACAAATTTTTACCATCATATTTTACAACAATTTCAATGTTGCTGCAACGGCTGTACTTAGCGGCATTGTTTATGGCTTCTTTATAGATCAAAAAGAAGTCCTTTCTTTTTGAGGGGTCAAGTTTTACAGCGGCTATATCTCCTGTTGTTTTAAAATGAAATTTAATATTAAGCGGTTCTAAAATCTCAGCGGCAAATTCCCTCATGCGATAAATAATTTTTTCAACCGTATCATTAAGCGGATTTATAGCCCATACAATATCGCTCATGCTTTCCATTATAAGAACCGAGTTTTCTTTTATCTTTTGAAGATTGGAGTACATCGCTTTCGGATCGTCCTGTTGTTTCAGCAATACGTTGCTTAAAATATTTATACCGGTAATGGTTGATCCAATATCGTCGTGCAGATCGCGGGCTATACTGTTACGCATCTTTTCTATTTCAATTTGCCGCTTAGCCCGTTGCATCACCCGGTAACGGTTTATAATTAAGAAGGCAGTCAACAATAAAAGCGCAAAGAAAATAACGGAGCCATATTGAAATGCCTTTTGTTTTTCAAGTTTTGCCACATTCAGTTGCTGATCCTTTTTAAGAAGGGTAATTTCATTTTCTTTTTTTTCAACAGTGTACTGTTCTTCCATTTTTTTTAGCTGCAATTGCAATTCATTGTTTTGAATACTGTCATTGAGCCGGTAATATTTGTTTGTGTAGATGAGTGCTTTATCATGTTGTCCATTTGCTTCATAGAAATCGGCCAGTTTTTTATATCCTCCTGCTTCTTTACTGCGTCCCCCGGTTTGTGTAAACGTATTGAGGCTGCTGATCATTTTCGTTTCTGTTTCAAGCATTGCAGCATTTTTTTGCAAAGCAAGCAATTCTATATCTGCAGCGGAAGATGTAGCCTTGTCGCCTAATTGATCTGACAACAATTTGCTTTGCTTGAAATTTAATATAGCAGCCTTCGCATTATTATTTGCAGCATGCACTTTTCCTATGTTGAAATAAGTTTTTGACTGTTCGGTAAGTAGGTTCAGCTCTTTGGCAATAATTAAAGAGGCTGTAAAATGTTGCAGCGCTTTATCATATTTATTTAAACCGAGATAAATGTTGCCTAGCCCATCCTGGGCCGTACCCAGACCTCTTTTATCACCTAATTCTGTTTTTAACTGAATCGCTTTTTTAGAATAATTTAAAGCGTTTTCATATTGTTTCAGTTCCGCAAAAGAATTTGAGATGCTCTGGTAGCAGAATGATTCTCCGCGTTTGTTTCCTGCTTCTTCAAAATATTTTAATGCTTCAAGATGATAGGTCAGCGCATTTTTATAATCCGCCATATCACGGTACGTATTGCCGATGTTTAATAAATTTCCTGCGATGGTGGTTTTGTCATCGTCATTTTCACGGAGGTTGGCTATTGCTTTGAAGTAGGATAATGCAAGCCTGGGATTGCCTGATTTTTTATGAAATAATCCTGCCGTTGAATTATAATTTCTTTTGATAGTGCCCGCATCAGGTCCTGTAGCTTCGTCTGAAAGCATATGTAGTAATTCAAGGTAGTAAACAGCGCTATCCGGTTTACCGCTGTTTTGAAGTATGGTAACCAAAGTGGAATAGGAAGTACTTAATGTTCGTGCATTTTTTAGAATCACGCCTAAACGGACGGCTTCATGTAAAATCGTTTTTGCTTTTTCTGCATCTGTACGCAATAATTCACTGGCTAATTTATTGAGGGCAAGCACTTGTTCTTTATCCCCTTTGCCAGGTGAATTTATTTGTTGCAGACTATCAATAACAACCTTTTGAGTAAAGGCTTTATTGCCAATTACAAAAAGAATAAATAAAAACAGGAAGCGGTGTTTCATGCTTTCGTGCTTGGTGTGTACAAGTTAATAAAACTAGGGAACCTATGAATAAATATTCCAGCATATAGGCAAATTTGTGCTTTGGCAAGTTCAGGACCTTTCCTCCTGTAAGCCCCCATAATGAAGGTTTTTCCTGATGGCACTAATTCATGCTCTTTTAACCCATCTGGCAAAATAAGATACACACCACGCCGCTCACTGCCTGCCGAGCTTGTACAATAAGCAATCCATTCTCCTGTTCATTTTTTTATTTTTATTTTTTTGATACTGTAATTCATTTTATCCCCTTGCCGGTTGTTGCAACGTAGCACAATGAATACCGCCTCCGCCTTCATTTAAATTTTCTACGTTTATCTGAATGATTTTTCTTCCGGGAAATGCCTTTTGCAAAATTTCTTTAGCCTGTTTATCTTTTTGCTTCATTATTTCAGGCTGGCCTGGTTTCCAATAGGAAGCCGTAAGAACGGCCACATTCGTGATCAAAAAATTAAGATAGCTTATGTTCAACATATACCGTAAAGTATCTCCATGTCGCAATTTTCCCGTTTATTTCCCGAGGTAATACCCAACATTTTTTACCATGCTATCATTGCCTTGATTTTTATATTATATACCTGGTTTTCATTAAAAGGATTTTTAAAACAGGGTATAATATTGAGGCTTCTTCACTCTGTTTTATTATCCATATTTTTATCCGACTTATGTTAAGCTATAGGTATC
>JACCYQ010000218.1 GCA_013696395.1 Chitinophagaceae bacterium | reverse complement strand
TTTTTCTGCGCTGCTGCTGCGGCTGTGTTGTAACATTCCTTTTACAATGGCATCTGCACGTTTACCGTGGTGAGCAATTTTTTCTAAGTTTTGTATCACATCATCCGCAAGGTCTTTTGCATCAACCGTATTACCAAGGTCTAATTCGGTTTTCATTTCATCCAATAACTCCTTGCTGACTTCTGAAAAGTTGTTGACGAAGTTTAAAGGGTTTTGTATTTCATGTGCGATGCCGGCAGTGAGTTCGCCAAGCGAAGCCATTTTTTCTGATTGAATGAGTTGGGCCTGGGTGGATTTTAAATCTGTCAGTGTTGTTTCCAACACCTTATTTGCTTTTTGCTTTTGGCGGTTGTTCCTAAATAGGATGATGGCTATAATTAAAAAAAAGCCTAAGACCGCCAATAAGCCATATTGTTTTAGTCTGTTCTGATAAGCTGTTTTTGCGAGTTCAACCTCCTTTCGCCTTGCCTCTTCCTTTGAGATCAGAGTTTGAATAGTTTGAATATTTCCTGCACCAAATAAGCTATCCTTTGCAGATGAAGCTATTTTGTAATATCGGAGGGCTTCCGCCGGATTTATGGAATCATACAATTCAGACAACATGGTGCTGGAAAATAAGATACCCTTTTTATAAGAAGCCTTTTGTCCATACATAACACCTTTTCTTGCATAAGCTATACATGAATCCAGCTGGCTCAATTGTCTAAACATCCGTGCAGCATCAGCATGAATGAATGAAACAGTCCGGAAATCATTCAATTCTAATCCAGTTTCAATTCCCCTGTTGTAATATTTTAATGCAAGCTGCAGGTTCCCTTTCTTAGCATAAATATTTCCAAACACCCGGTTAACCTCCGGGTATAAATCCTCAATAAGAATTTTTCCCTCGTCCGCTTTCCGGATATAATATAAGGCCGAATCGAGCCGACTCATGTATTCATACGTCATCCCCAAATTCATGTATTCAATAGCAATTCCCCGTTTATATTCAACTGCTTCCTGTTTATGTAATGCCTGGTATAAATAATTAAGGCAAGTAGGGTAATCCTTCAAATCCATATATACAAGCCCTATGCGACGCAAGCAAAATGCAGCTTCAATGGTATAGTTGTTGGTTTCGGCGATTTGCAAAGCCTGGATATTTAATTCCAATGACTTGGGTAAATCCCCTTTTTCTCTTAAGGCCAGACCAATAGTGGTAAGTGCATATGCTTCACCTCTTTTAAAATGAATTTGCCTTGCTAAGGTCAGGGCTTTTTCACAATAATAAATGGTTGAATCCGGGTTGGTGTTCCGGTATTGAAGGCCCATATCTATTGTCGTCAACACCCGGCTTGTATCTTCCTTTGTAATGTCCAGCAGGCGACGCAAACTGTCCGTCAGTTTGTTTTGTGCAAAAACAACATTGCATAAGATTGAAAAAAAGAATATACCTGGTATTGTTTTTCTCATTGTTACAATTAAACGGGCAATTGAATTACAAACTCCGACTCCTCTCCTTCCTTCGTGTTTACTTCTATTTCTCCGCTATGAGCCTTTATAATATCATAACTCAAACTCAATCCCAAACCGGTTCCCTGCCCAGTGGGCTTGGTAGTAAAGAAGGGTTGAAAGATTTTTTCTTTGATAGATTCAGGAATGCCATTGCCATTGTCTTTTACAGAAATCATAATCTTATCACCAACTTTCTTTGTGCTTACAGAAACAGTTGGTTCATATTTTAGGGCGGCTTCGACAGGCCTGCCTGTCCGGTAGGCAGGCTCAGCCTGACATCTTTTATATTTTTCATTCACTGCATAAAACGCATTCGTAATTAAATTCAGGATCACTCTTCCAATATCTTGTGGAATGATGTTGATAAGGCCAATGTTTTTATCATAATCTGTTTTCAATGTAGCGTTAAAAGAGCTTTCCTTTGCCCGCAAGCCATGATAGCAGAGACGGAGGTATTCATCAACTAATGCATTAATATCGGTTGGTTCTTTTTCTGCGCTGCTGCTGCGGCTGTGTTGCAGCATGCCTTTTACAATGGCATCTGCACGTTTACCGTGGTGAGCAATTTTTTCTAAGTTTTGAATCACATCATCCGCAAGCTCTTTTGCATCAACCGTATTACCAAGGTCTAATTCGGTTTTCATTTCATCCAATAACTCCTTGCTGACTTCTGAAAAATTGTTAACGAAGTTTAGCGGGTTTTGTATTTCATGTGCTATACCTGCGGTGAGTTCTCCCAACGAAGCCATTTTTTCTGCCTGGATCAATTGTGCCTGCGCTGCTTTTAATTCTTCCAATGATTTTGTCAGCGCCGAATTAGTTTCTTCTATGGCTTTTCGTTTTTGCTCCAGTTCTTCAATAGTTTCTTCCAGTAATATTGCGGTAGTACGTTTTACTTTTTCTGTGCGATCTAATTTGAAAGCGAGTATCTCTATTTCTTTATTGGCATCTTTCAATGCATTGGAAATAGCATTTTTTTGTTCAGCAGGTAAATTTTCATCTTGCTGAATTATAGCCAATATGGATTGAAGGTGGTTGTTCACTTATTTATGAGGGTATTTATTTGAATAGAATTGATGCTGTACAAGTGAGTGACCAACGCAATATGCAGGGCAGGCACAACAAAAGCTTAATAGTATTAAGACGGCTAAGTACATAAAATTATTTTTCTTTTAGTGCCACTACACAACAGGTATTATTATGAAATTCATGTTTCCCTCTTTGGGATTTGCCAAACTCACCATAACAGAAAAAACCAATAAAAGGTGCATTCCAGACATTTATCACTCTTTCAATTTCTTCACTCGTCATTACACCAAATGATAAATACCTGCTTATACAAGAAAACATGATCACAGCATCTGCTTCACTGTGTTCATCTGTTTTCAAACCAGCGCATTCGTCAATCACCGTGTCAATTGCATCAAAGTCGGGTGGTAATGAGAAACGTACTTTGGCTCCTTGTGGTACCGTACCGGCACATATCAGGGAACGGTCTTCTTTATTACCGAGCATTGCTGTGCGCATTACCGGTGGGGCATTTTCTCTTTCTAATTGCAACGGATAATATGCACCAAGATTGACGACCATGCTTTCACTCATTTCATTGTCTAAATTCAACCCTAAATATTTTATAACGAGGTCTAATGCAGGCTGGTCGTCAATGGTATAAACAATATTGCCAATACTGCGGGTTACTGTTTTGGTAATACCAATGGGCTTCCATCCGCAGGTGGCAATACCTGTAATATCAATTTTGTCCTGGTCAATGATAATAGCAACGAGGCCGGTCGTGCTGCTTTTGCCATAGGTAAAAACAATGGGCTCCCGCAGTGCAAGATCGTCACCAGCCATGCCGCCAAAAATGGGTGCTTCACCTTCAAGCCCATCTTCAATGCCTTTTATAATATCCTCTCCGTCGGTATGCAACCAACCGGATGCAATGATGAATGCCGGATTGGTAAATGCTTTTTTCCCATCCGCTCCAAACTGTTTTGCAGTTTCATAAACAGAACTGCTACCAGTATCCCGGAAGCTTACAATAAAATAAGCCGGATTGATATCTAACAGCATAATGGCGATACCACCTTCGCTGATTTCACTACTGATAAATTCGCCGGAGGTAGTTGACCCAAAAACCTGTATGCCTTTTTCGTGAAGGATTGCACAGATCGCATCCCGGTCTTGTTTAACTGATGTGAATACAATTGCCAGTGTTGGTTTGAATCCCTGCCTGTCGGGCAGGCAGTCATCTTCCATGCTTTGCTGTAAAGCGTGTATGATTTCCTGGGTTGAAGTTCCTTGAATTGATTTTGCTTTCACCTTATTTGTTTAGTTTATAAATTTTACCATACAATTAATTCATGGCGTCTGAAACCTGTTTTGTATCGGCATATTGCTGGAAAAGAGTTGCTTTGCTATTTTTCAATGTCCAGATATGCGTAAACTGGGCTTTGATAATTTTTTCTGTCCTCTTGTTTTTTGCATTGTATCTGCCGGTAACAAAAACTTTGTCATTCGATTCATGATATTCGAGGTCAGAAAGGGTCCAGTAATCCCAGTCTGCAGCGATACGGTCAAATACGCCACCTGCAACGGCACCAGGACCTATATAAGGATTGCCGTCCGCATAGGGGAAGTTCTCTGCTTGGTTCCATTCTATATTTTCATCCATACCATTTAGAAAAGCAGGGAAGTCGCCACTTGCTACGGCATGATACATTTCTTTAATGGTGTATAAATTTTCCATGATTGTTAATTTTAGGTTTTTGATTATGATAATATTTGATGTTATTTTTCTTTTAATGCCACTACACAGGTAGTCAAATTATGCATCTCTAAATTTCCTCCTGTGGCTCTTCCCAATTCACCATTGGAGAACATACCTGCCATAGGC
>JACCYQ010000140.1 GCA_013696395.1 Chitinophagaceae bacterium | reverse complement strand
AAAAAAGAGACCCCTGTAGAAACAGGGGTCGTTAACCAAAACTAACTGCTTATGAGAAAATTGAAATTTTAATGATAAATCATTAAAACAATATTTTTAAAGAAGACCCCTGTAGAAACAGGGCTCGTTAACCAAAACTAACTGCTTATGAGAAAATTAAATTCGTTTTTTTTAAGATCTACATTACTTATTACAAATTTACTGCCAAGAAAATTCAGATGCTGTTAATGAAAGTTTAAACATCCATTACGTTCTCTGGTTACAATTTTCATATATAATGCGAGTCTTTATCCGGCCCGGACAAAAGAAAATTCAGCTCTACAGGCTTAATTTAAAACCACTTAAGAGAAGACATAAAATTACATGTACTAAAAGTTAAACCCTGATGGAAGATTACGACGGAAAATAACTACCCGGATGAACTTTAAAACTGTAATCTTTTTGTGAGAAAAAAAAACCCCAAAACTGTGGCATTATGGAATCAATTATTCATCAGCTATTCATGCGTGGTCATTTTTTCTGAATTTTCTGCAAACTGAAGAGCATCAATAAATTCCTGGATCTCTCCATTCAGAACAGCATCCAGGTTATAAGCTGTAAATCCAATGCGATGATCCGTTACCCGTCCCTGGGGATAATTATAAGTCCTGATCTTAGCGCTACGGTCTCCGGTACTCACCAAGCTTTTACGATGCCGCGCTATTTCATCTTCCTGTTTTCTAACTTGCTCTTCGTATAACTTGGTTCGCATCATTTGCATAGCTTTTTCGCGGTTGCCCAACTGGCTTCTTTCTGTTTGGCAAATGATTACCAAACCGGTTGGAATATGCGTTAACATTACTTTTGTTTCTACTTTGTTTACGTTCTGTCCACCAGCTCCTCCACTTCTCGAAGTTTCCATTTTCACATCACTTTCTCTTAATTCAACATCAACCTCCTCTGCTTCTGGCATTACGGCTACCGTTGCGGCACTGGTATGTACGCGACCACTGGTTTCTGTATCGGGCACTCTCTGTACACGATGAACGCCGCTTTCAAATTTTAATGTTCCATAAACATCTTCACCCGTCACTTCAACCTGCACTTCCTTAAATCCCCCGGCAGTTCCTTCATTTTCAGTTAAAATAGTCGACTTCCATCCCTTTTTCTCGCAATATTTTAAATACATCCGTAATAAATCTCCCGCAAACAGACTGGCTTCATCACCGCCTGTACCTGCCCTTACTTCTAAAATAGCATTTTTCTCATCCTGCGGATCTTTAGGTACCAATAACTGCCTGATAAAAGCTTCATGTTGTTCAATCTTTTCTTCCAGCTCCGGTGTTTCCAACTTGGCCATTTCCCGCAGTTCCTCGTCACTCCCATTTATAGCCTCTTTATAAAAAACCTGGTCATCCAATAACTTTCTATAAACATCGTAAGCATTAACAATTTTTTCCATTCCCCGATATTCCTTACTGGTGGCTTTATACTTTTTGTTATCGTTTACAATCTCAGGGTTGGTCAACGCAACCGATAATTGATCGAAACGGGCTTTTATAGCTTCTAACTTGTGTAACATTTGTTTTGCGTTATTTTTATGTAACCGGCAACAGTAATCCTATTTGGCTGCTGTTGCGTCGCACCCTTCGGCAATATTGCTTTCTTCAACAAAAAAGGTGCGCAAAGTTAATTGAATCAACGCATGGAATTTCGCAAAATAAGGGCTGATCAAATATTTAACGGTTACCAGTTTATCAATGGCAATATGGTTTTGGTGCTAGACCAGCAAGGAATTGTGCAGGATATCATTGACCAGGAACAGGCAGGCGGCGATATTGAATATCATCCCGGCATGCTGACTCCCGGATTTATAAATTGCCATTGCCATTTGGAACTGAGTCATATGAAAACCCTGATTCCAACGGCTACCGGCCTGGTTGAATTTTTACTGAATGTGGTTCAAAAAAGAGTCTTGCCCGATACGCCGCTTTCTAAAGAACAATCACCGGTTGATAAATGGAAAGCAATCCTTGATGCAGAAAAGGAAATGTACCAAAGCGGTATTTCAGCTGTAGGCGATATCTGCAATACGACCGATACTATTGAAGCAAAAAAGACCAGTGGTATGCATTGGTATAATTTCATTGAAGTGCTGAATCTCTCAGATGCCAAATCAAATGAAGCGATTAATGAAAATCAAAAGATACTCAATCATTTTTTGCTGGAACTTCCAGCGCATCCATCCAACCTTACCAGTCATGCCCCTTATACGGTTAGTTCGCTAACTGCAAACCTGGTAAATCAATCAACCAAACAAAAAACCATTTCAGTGCATAACCAGGAGACCGCTGCTGAAAATGAATTATTCGAAACAGGCGAAGGTGAATTTCTAAAACTTTACGCGTTTTTCAATTTACCAAAATCGCCATTACCCATCACTGGCAAAAGAAGTTTACCAACCTGGCTGCCTTCCTTTACAAACCAGCAAAATGTATTATTGATTCACAATACATTTACTAATGAAGATGACCTTGCATTTGCAGGCAAGCATGCAGAAAAACATGGTCTGAATTTATTTTACTGCATTTGCCCAAATGCCAACCTTTATATAGAAAATAAATTACCTCCCATAGACCTGTTCGTGAATTTCGGTTGCACAATGGTGTTAGGTACGGATAGTTATAGCAGTAATCACCAGTTAAGTATCATGGAAGAAATGAAAACTATTCACAGGCATTTCCCCAACATTCCATTATCAACCATTATAAAATGGGCAACTGTAAACGGAGCCAAAGCCCTGGGCATGGATCATGAACTGGGAAGTTTTAATAAAAAAATGAAACCCGGGGTTGTTTTAATTAATTCCGAATTTACATCCAGCCGGCGATTGGTTTAATAAAAAATGAAAAAGGTAAAATGAAAAATGAAAAAACTAAACCAATTTTTCTAATCCATTTGAAGATTTCAAACTTAAGATTTTTGAATTTTGATTTTTGAATTTTTAATTAAAATTAAATTCCGTTCATGAAAGAATCTCTCTTAAAACCGGCAATGTTTTCATGGATCCGAAATCCTGCACATGCAACGCATAAAAAGTTTCGTATGCATTCAGTAATGATCGGCGGAA
>JACCYQ010000138.1 GCA_013696395.1 Chitinophagaceae bacterium | reverse complement strand
GGAAATAGAACAACTAAAGTCTATGGGTGTGGATGGAATTATAACTGATTATCCTAACCTTTTTAATGAATAAGCAAAGACAATGTTTTTAAATAAATGGCAGTGGGATTTTTCGCTGCTTTTTTTTGGGAAAATTCTATTCCTTTAAATTTAGTGCTTAATCATTCTAAATAAACGCATAGATTAAACTAAAGGAAACTCTTAGTTATTTGATTGACTATCAAGCTTAATCTTGCACAATTTCCCATTCCTTTTACCGTAAATCCTCTGTAATATTGTGCAATTAAAATCGTAAAAATGCTATTTCAGCAGGTAAAATAACCTATAAAAAAACGTTTGCTTTACGGTATTTACGGGATATTTTGATCCTTAGGTATTTTATTAAAGAATATTTTGGGAGCTAACATATTGTAAGTCAGGCTAATGATATTTTTACTTGCAGGAAATACGTAGAATTTTAAAAAATATTGGTAAAAACACTTGCAACAATGAAAAACCCCTATTATGTTTGTGCTCGATAACACGTAGTACTACCAAACATCCTTTAGAAAAAAACCGATAAGAAATCCGTACAGGTCCCAAAAAACACTTACCCACCTTTATAGCTTTCTTATCCCTCGCCACAGGAACTGGCCATCCGAATTCAAACTTATTTAATCTAAACCCCTGAAACCATGAAACGTCTTTATACCCTTATGTCTCTTTTTGCATGTACTTCGATTTTTGCAATCAATTCTTACTCACAAAACATTTCTCAGAATTTTAATAGCCAGGCTGAAGTGGATCAGTTGGTTGCTGAATGCTGGAGTTTCTCCGGATCAATGTTTACTTCAACTTTACCAATAGAAGGAGCCGGAAGTATAACGAATAGTGGTGGTGGTTCATTTTCTTTCATTACACCCGAATTGACTACTGCTACTTCTATAGCCATTTCATTTTCTTATAATGTATTAAGTGCATCTGGAGGTTCAAAAATATTTATTGAATCAGTGTCAGGCGGAATTACTACAGAAATTCACAAAATAAATGTAAGCGGTACTGGTCCTGGTACTTATAATTTAAGCCGTCCAATTACAGCAGGTTCTAATCAAATTCAAATTAGAACTACAGGGACCATTACTATGAAGTTGGATCTTTTGACAATCGGAGCTCCATACACTCATCTGGGTGGTTGTGAAATTGCGCCAATTATTCTACCCATTAAATTAACTGCTTTTTCAGGTAACATGATAAATGGTAATGTGAACCTGGATTGGTCAGTAACCGAAAACGAAACCGGTGATTATTTTGAAGTAGAGAAAAGTGATAACGGCAGTAAGTTTATTAAAGCAGCTACAGTTTCGGTAACAAATACTTATGGTAGTGCAAATTATTCTACCAGTGTAATAGCTGAAGCAGGTAATGTAAATTATTACCGGTTGAAAGTAATCAACAAAGACGGCACTACCAGTTATTCAAAAGTACTGTCTTTCAGAAATCAAAATGGTAGCAATACTACACTGAAAGTTTTACAAAACCCGATCGTGAATGGTTTATCATTCAACTACCAGACCGAAGCTAATGGTGTATACCAGGTAAGCTTAGTTTCCGCGAATGGTTTAAGGGTTTTATCAACTCCAATGAATCTGCAAAAAGGTACAAACCTTGTTTCACTGAATGTGAACAGCAGTCTTCCCAACGGCATCTACATCCTTGAAGTTGCTAAAGGAACAGAAAGATCAATCATTAAAATCATTAAATAAAAATATTAGGTTTAGGGGTATGAATAATAAAGGCTTGCCGTAAGGCGGCCTTTTTATTTTTTGAGGAACTATTCATGATCATTCCGTTAACTTGAATTTAAATCTTGGAGAAAACTATTTTAATTTTGGCAACATGCATGCTTGCAATTGATGAAAACAATTTATTCATTCAAATCCAAAAGATGAGAATTTATGCCTTAATAATTTTAACCTTTTTGACCTCTTCCTGTTCAACATCCTCCCCCCGCGGTACAAGTGCTGATACGCAGGTACCAATTGACAAGAACTGGACTTTTGAAAACTCCCCCCATTGGAGTGATGAGTTCAATTACCTGGGTAAACCCGACTCCAGCAAGTGGGGTTATGATTTGGGTGGCGATGGATGGGGTAATAATGAACTGCAACATTACACCAATGATATTAAGAATGCCAAAGTAGAAAATGGTCAGTTACACATCACAGCTATCAAAGAAAAAACAGGTGAAAGGGATTATTCATCTGCACGGTTAATTTCTAAAAACAAAGGAGATTTTTTATATGGCAGGATAGAAGTGAGAGCCAAACTGCCTGTTGGACGCGGCACATGGCCGGCCATCTGGATGCTGTCTACCGATTGGGAATATGGCGGCTGGCCGGAATCCGGAGAAATAGATATTATGGAACATGTGGGCTATGATCCCAATAACGTGTTATCCAGCATTCATACAAAAGCATATAACCATGGCATTGGTACACAAAAAAGTGGTGGTAAAAATATTCCTACGGCGATGACCGATTTTCATGATTACCGATTAGACTGGACGCCAAAAGCCATACGTTGTTATTTTGATAATGAATTGATCTTTACTTTTATCAATGAAGGAAAAACATTTGCAGAATGGCCTTTCGATAAGCGTTTCCACCTGCTTTTAAATCTTGCAGTTGGGGGGAATTGGGGTGGTGCCAAAGGTGTTGATGAAACTATTTTTCCTGCAACCATGGTTGTTGATCATGTGCGGGTTTATAAAATGATAGAACAATAATTACTAACGATTAATGTGTTTATCATTGATGAATTCTAAATTTTTACCAACCTGCTCCAGTATTCCAGCCAGGTATTGTTGTATCGAAATTACGGACTGTTCCATTTTCATATCCAATATAAAATGTATGAATTAAGTTGCTGGTAAAAATACCAGTTTCAACAACACCCGGAATTTGGTGTAATTGCTTGTTAAGTACTTCCGGATTTTTAAGAGGGAAATAATTACAGTCTGCCATGTAGTTCCCGTTGTCAGTAATAAACTTTTCATGGTTTGAAAATCGGAGCACTGGAATGGTTCCTGTTTCTTTTAGTCGTTTTAGGGTTATATCGGCAGCGAAAGGAATGATTTCAACTGGAAGAGAAAACCTTCCTAAAGTTTTTACTCTTTTTGTTTCATCTATCATTACAATAAAACGCTTACTGTTATAAGCCAGTATTTTCTCTCTCAACAGGGCGCCGCCACCACCCTTGATCAAATGGC
>JACCYQ010000109.1 GCA_013696395.1 Chitinophagaceae bacterium | reverse complement strand
AGCTGCATGGTCGGGTTTTTCGAAATTTTGCTTTATATTTACAGCCTCCCTTAAGATTGCGGAGCTTACAGAATTGGCCTGTGAGTTATCTAAAAACTTGAGGGTTTTTTCTTTGTCAACCCACTCCCTTAATCCATCTGTGATCCAAGAAGCAATCTTGGTGCTGCCTTCCTTTGTATAAATGCTATTCACAACATTATCCCCGCTCCCGTTATCCATTGCTATCGCAACGGCTATTGGCGATCCATCCTTTTTCAAATCAGTAACAACAACCAACGTATCCATTGATGTCTTGCTCCTGAACACAGCCTTTGGTCTTCTTGCTGCATCTGGAAGATCGACGATTTCGGTTAACCGAAAACCGTGTTTATCTTCTTTCTTGGCAAGCTGTTTTGAGAAAAAAATAATCGGACTGTCGGGTAATCCTGCGGATAAGGCTCCCCTCCTTTAAAAACCTTTAAGTGATTATTTGTGTAAACATCCCACATCATGTGAGTGCTGTCATCGTATGGGTCATTACCCATGAACGTGACCTTTAACTCTAAGTCTTTGGTGAGAAAATCGTACTGAGCATCGATCTCCTTAATTAATTGCTTGTAAGCCGCCCTTACTTCCTCATTATTAGACTTGACTATTATTAGCAGAGTATACGCCTCTTAAATAGCCTTAGCCCTTGCGAATGAGTATTTCTTTCCCTCATTAAAAACGGTAGGAAACGGCAAGCCAAATTGAGTTCTATTTTTGGCTAAATAATCAAATACACTTCTTGTTAATGTCCTTTTCTTTGATTGTGGTAGTGTAGTGCGGTTTCCGCCTTTTCTTTCGATTCTGGTGTAGGCGAGCCTATAAACATCATTGAGGTTTTGCCCTCCACTTCGGACGTTCTGTCTTTGTGAGGAATCCCGTGCTTTTTGAATAATTCCGCTATACTCTTTCTCCTCAACGAACCTGTTGTTGATTCCGTAGATTTCTGAATTTGTGATTTCTGTTCCATATCGGTCAATTAATTTTTCAATATCAAAGGTATTGCCTAATCCTTTCCCATCCAATCTACTATTGTATTAGTTTTTGGGTCAAAGGAAATGTCCGATACCCCGTATAGTTTACGTTTGGCAATAAAATCTTTAGCCGCCTCTGGCGTTTTACACCTTTGTTGGTGTTTTCTCAGGCACATGTGCGGATGCCCACCAACAAACAACTTTAAAGCTTTATTCAATCCAAAACCATAGACTATCACTCTTTTATCCTGAATGAGAAACTGAAGGCTTGAAGCAATAAGCTCTATATATTTTACAGGTTTTAGTAAATGCTTCCATTCAAGAATGGTTGCAGTAAAAAACTGAGGATAATGATCTTGCTATATATCGGTAAATTAGGAAATTAATTTCAAGGTGATGGTTGTTGGTACGCCTGGCACAAATCCTGGCGGCATATCAACAACGGCGTAAAACGGTTCATCTGTTTCAGTTGATGTGAAATCAGCCCAGGGATATAGTTCCATTGTGGTTAATAATGTGAAAGCAGCAGCTAAATCATTTCATTGTGGTAGTAGAGTATAAAAACAAGTTTGCAGACCCTTCCATATTGCCTGATTTTTACATTATCCCTTCTGTAAAGATTGCTGCCTTGTCGCGTACATATAAAAAGGAAATAAGACTTTTAAAGGGGAAATTGATTATCAGAATAAATGGGCACCTTTAAAGGCATGAGTACTACTATTGCAAGTCATAAATATTTTATAATAAGCCGGTAAAAAAACTTCACTTTTTGTGAACTTTTGCTATATTTACCATCAGTATAAATGAAAGTCAGGCTAATTAAGAGAAAAGTCAATTGAAGATTTCGCCGTACAAAATGCAAGAAGCAGAAGTTCTTTCAAGCTTTGGCTAACATTTCTCAAAATGGCCGATTGGGCTGAGCCGGGAGATATTACCGAAACCTTTGGTTCGGCAGATTTGTTAGGCAATGGAAGCGACAGGTTGGTATTTGATATAGCCGGTAATAATTACAGGATGATGTGCAAATATCATTTCGGTGTAACGAGGGTTCATTTATTACATCAAGTGGATAGGCACACATGCTGAATACACTAAACTTTGCGATGATAACAAACAATATACGGTGAACAGCTACTAAAATAATTACTATGGAAACTTTGCAATATAAAATCATTAAAACCGATGCACAATACAACAGATATTGTGATGCACTCGAAGCATTGGTTGACAGCGGCAAGAAAACCAAAGCAGTTCAGGATGAAATTGAATTGCTTAACCTGCTCATTGAAAAATACGATGCAGAACATAATACTTTCGATGATGCAGACCCGATTGAACTATTGAAATCCTTGATGAAAGATCATAAAATGAAAGCAGTTGATTTATCCAACTTGTTGGATGTAAGTGAAGGCCTGGTTTCTGATATGCTCAATTACAAAAAAGGTTTATCTAAAGATACCATCCGCATACTTTCAGAAAGGTTCAAACTTAACCAGGAGGCTTTTAACAGGACTTATGAATTGCATGTGCCTGTAAGCCCCAAATTTAAAGATGCAAAAATGATGAACTCCCGCAAGAAACGGGCGACAGCTTCTTAAATTCACCATTTGATTTCCCTTTCTTCATGATGTAATTACAGGCCTGTTTTTTCAATTTCAGCATGGGTACTTATTTTTAGCCCGGTCAGTCGGTCATTAATTCATACGTTTCAAATACTGCTACTTACCCTGTTTGAAGTGTGGAATATTCCTTTCAGAATTAAAGATGCAGTTCTTTATAAATACTGGAAAATATTCTCTTCAAATCTCTCCATGCTGGAAAATATTCGCCAATATAGCTTGAAACGTGTTCCTTAGTGTAAGGATGCTGCTGAAAGGCCATGTGTTCAGTTCAATGATTGCAGGTGATGATATGGATGCAATGGAAAAACACCTGGAAGAATCGAATGCTTTTAAAGAACATGATAATGCGCAATTGAAAATTATTAAGGAAGGTTAGGAACAATAAAAAATCTTTTGGCCCCTACACACATCCCTACCCTTCAAGGTTATAAGGTGTTCGTCATTCGTCGTCAGCATAGTGAAATGCGAAGAAGCCTGTCTTGAATGTGCTTCAGAATGTGGTAAACATGAGCATGACCGTTGTGGTCGTTGTGCTGAAGCCTGTAGAAAATGTGAGCAGGCTTGTCACGAACATCTTGGTTAACACACATGCCATAATTTTCGTCCACCCGGGGTCTTGCCAATGTAATTACAATTAAAACAATATTACCCGCAGACGCCGGGATCATTCAAAAATTCCCGGGGTCTGCAAGCATCACATTTTGTTTGTAGAAGTCAACTGGCAAGATCCGGGGCGGAATGATGAAAATGATACAATTTCCAATTCCCACTATGTATGGGAACTTATTGTTCCAGGTAGTTTTTTAGTTTTTCTTTCATCAACTTTTTGGGAGTAACCCATTTTCTTGAAGCCAAAAGATTTGTATTGTAATGATTGCTTACATACAACTTCACTTTATCAATGGTGGGTGGTAAGCCATCTGTTTCCCAGGTTAATCTAACAATACAATCATTAATAAAACCGATTGTTGATTTATCGCCGTCTGTCGTTGATAGTTGAAGGTTATGAAACTCATTCATTATTAAATGTTTCAATCCATCAGAAAGCAAATTATCATTTTGAAGTTGTTCTATTAAGTGATCTATAAAAATTTGCCCGAAGTCTGAAAGTTCTCTTTTCAAAACATCGAAAATAACAAATGAATAAAACGTTTCTTTATGAACGAACACTAAACATTTTCGTCCTTGCAAATGAAATAAGTGTCCGTTCCAATTGTCCATCGAAAGTGAAGGAAGCCTTGTCTTTAATCCTACAAGCTTCGAAAGTTTTGTTGAGCAGAAAATGATTGGCATCTGAACCTTTATTCAAATGTAATACTCTTGATTAAATTTTTC
>JACCYQ010000075.1 GCA_013696395.1 Chitinophagaceae bacterium | reverse complement strand
GCTTTTGGTTCCATTCCTTTAATCTGCCAGCAATAACCCTGGCACCATCATTATTGAAACCCATCCTGTTAATAAGAGCCTGGTCTTTAGGTAAACGAAAAAGTCTTGGTTTTTCATTTCCGGTTTGCGGCATAGGTGTAACAGTTCCTATTTCAACAAATCCGAAACCAAGGGCTTCCAGTTCATTTAAATAAGAAGCGTTTTTATCAAAACCTGCACCAAGGCCCACAGGATTTTTAAATTCAATTCCAAAAACATTTACAGGGATTTTATTTTGGGGGGAGTAGTTACGGGAAATTATTTTTTTTATAAAGTTTATCCCACATAATATTTTCAGGACATTCATGGAAAAATAATGCACACCTTCAGGAGGAAAAAGAAAAAGAAAATTGCGGAGTAGATGATACATCAATGGTAAGTGGCTAATTTATCAAGTATGGTTTTGTCCAGCATTTTTTCATTCATCGCTTTATTATTCACCATATCCATAAAGCACCATTCTTTGGCATATTTATCTTTTATGGCGGCCATTTCACTATTCACTTTTATCCTAATTGCTTTTGAAACAGGATCATAGCTTACATTATTTTTACCATAAGTTTCACCCATCAACGATAGCATAAATTCATTCTCCTCTTGCCTGGTTTCCTGGTCTTCAGCCTCTTTAAATGTCATGAACATAACAAATGAATATTTTATTTTAGCAAATGTTCCATCTTCTACAGTAAATACCGGGAAGATCTTTAGAATTTGCAACGAATCCATTTTTACTGTCACATCCTCACCATTAAAACTTTCATTCAATGCTTCTTTTAATTTTTCTCGCGGTGCTAGGGTAAATATTTTTGGGTAAGTAAAATCAAGGATCTTATCAAGGTCCATTGCATCATTAGCTTTTATAAAACTATTCAATCGGGCATTTAATGCGGCATCCTGGCTAAAAGAAAATAAGGTTGCAGTTACAAAGGCAAGCAGTAGAAAAGTTTTTTTCATAAAGGGCTTTGCTCAAAGAAACCTTATCTCAATCTTATCTCAAAAAAATTTTTCCATCAAAACAGAAAAGTTAACTTTGATATACAAGGTTGCATAAACAACCAAATTGTTTATTAACTGTTATCAGGTAAGCATTTTATAAAATTTCAATTAAAAAATAATGCAGGAAGCATATATAATTGCCGGTTACAGAACAGCGGTCGGAAAAGCGAAAAGAGGCGGTTTCCGATTTTACAGGCCCGATGACCTGGCCATTGAAGTGATCAAAGGATTAATGGCAAGTGTTTCACAACTGGAAGCAAAAATGGTTGACGATGTAATAGTGGGCAACGCCGTACCGGAAGCAGAACAAGGTTTGCAGGTGGGTCGCATTATATCTGCGCGGGCACTTGGTTTTGACGTGCCGGGTATGGTCGTTAACCGATACTGTGCCAGTGGTTTAGAGTCCATTGCATTAGCTACCGCTAAGATTCGGACGGGAATGGCTGATTGCATTATTGCCGGTGGCACAGAAAGCATGAGCCTGGTTCCTACAGCCGGTTGGAAAACTGTACCTGCATATTCAATTGCTAAAGATGAACCAGATTATTATCTCAGCATGGGACTTACCGCAGAAGCCGTTGCAAAAGAATACAAGGTGAGCAGGGAAGATCAGGATGAATTTTCTTTCCATTCGCACCAAAAAGCAATCACAGCGATCAAGGAAGGGTATTTTAAATCAGGAATATTACCCATTACAGTTGAAGAAGTTTATGTGGATGAAAATGGCAAAAAGAAAACGAGATCAGGTGTTGTAGATACGGATGAAGGTCCGAGAGCAGATACTTCAGTTGAAGTTTTGGCTAAACTTAAGCCAGCGTTCGCTTTAAATGGATGTGTTACTGCCGGTAACTCTTCTCAAACAAGTGATGGAGCGGCATTTGTAATAGTAATGGGTGAGAAAATGATGAATGAATTGGGTTTAAAACCTATAGGACGGCTGGTTAATTGTGCATCTGCCGGGGTGCATCCACGTATTATGGGAATTGGCCCGGTAGCAGCCATTCCAAAAGTTTTGAAACAGGCTGGCATGAATTTGAATGATATTGACTTGATTGAATTAAACGAAGCTTTCGCATCACAAGCCATAGCTGTTATCCGGGAAGCTGGCCTGGACCCACAGAAAGTAAATATCAATGGAGGCGCCATTGCATTAGGGCATCCTTTAGGTTGCACCGGCGGCAAACTCACTATCCAGGTTTTGAATGATATGAAACGGTTAAATAAAAAATATGGTATGGTAACAGCTTGTGTTGGTGGGGGGCAAGGTATAGCCGGGATTATTGAGAATTTCAATTAATTATATTTAATCACTCCATAACCAACAATTTTTGAGACATAAATATGCAACCATGTTGTATTTAATAAAGTTTACTTAGTTTTGCCCAATGCGTAAAAATGGATCCATATTAAAATTTAAGGCCACAGCATTATTGTTGTTTGCTTTAATGATAGGGATTCATTCATTAAAGTTTTTTCATTCCCATGATATCAGTAATCACCGGATTGCTGTTGCACATACGATTGAAAGTATAACCACCGGAACAGGAGAAAAATCTTTTCATTGTTCTATTTGTGATTATAATTTTACCGGTTACATAAATCCAGGGTTTGCATCACTTGAAGCATTGCCTATAGAATTTGAAACATCGTTTACACATTACTGTGACGAAATCTCTTTTTCGCAAATATTCGCCTTACATGGCCGCGGACCTCCTTCATTACTGGTTTAATTGCTTATTTATTCCAGTTTTCATTTATTGATTTTTCAAAAATAAATTACATGAAGAAGTTCGTTCTTTCCGGCATTGCCGGAATATTTTTATTTGCATTTTCTTTCGGACAAAATTTAACTGAATCCATTATTGTATCTGATAAAAATCGATATACCCGCATTGAAAATTTTATTTTATCGGGTAAAATTATAAATGCATCAACTGGTTTGCCATTGCCTGGGGCCAGTGTTTATGTACAGGATGAAAAAATTGGAGCCATTGCGGATGCTAATGGAAATTATCGTTTCAATAATATTCCTGCCGGTCATCATTTAATGGAAATTTCACATACTGGATTTTTAACGATAGTTGAACACGTAGATATCAGTGTTAACATCCAAAAAGATTATGCGCTTCAGCCTTCCATTATTGAATCGGAAGGTGTTACTGTGACTGGTGTCACCAGTGCAACCAGCATTCGAAATGCACCCATTCCGATAACTATTTTTCGCAGAACAGAATTATTAAGAAATGCGTCTACCAACCTGATTGATGCCCTTACTCAAAAGCCAGGAATCTCTCAGGTAGGAACAGGGCCAGGAATTTCCAAACCTGTAATCAGGGGACTTGGATATAATCGTGTAGTAGTTATTCATGAAGGTGCAAAGCAGGAAGGACAACAGTGGGGAGATGAACATGGAATTGAAATAGATGAATTAAGCATCAGTAAGGTTGAAGTATTAAAAGGTCCGGCTTCATTAATTTATGGTAGTGATGCATTGGGTGGAGTTATCAATATTCTTTCAAGTAATCCTGTTCAGGATGGAACTATTAAAGGAAATGTGCTGACTAATTATCAGACCAATAACCGGTTATATGCTGCCCATGCAAACCTGGCCGGAAACAGAAATGGGTTTAACTGGAATGCATATGGCACCTTTAAATCTGCCGGAGATTATACCAATAAATACGATGGTCGTGTTTTAAATTCACGCTTTAATGAGAAAAATTTTGGGGGATACATCGGGTTGAATAAAGGATGGGGCTATAGCCACCTGATCTTTAGCAGCTTTAATCAAAAGGTAGGATTAATAGAAGGCGAACGGGATGATGCCAGTGGAAAATTTATTTTGTATGGTGGAACTCCAATGGAAAGAATAGCTAATGATAATGATCTTAAATCAAGGGAATTATTCATTCCATATCAATCCATCAACCATCATAAAATTGTAAGTGATAACAGCATTGCCATTGGAGAGGGAAGGTTGAAATTAAATGCAGGCTATCAGAATAACCAGCGAAAAGAATTTGGGGAAGCGGATGCACCCGATGAAAAGGAATTGTTTTTTGACTTGCATACATTGCATTATAACATGCAATGGGTTATGCCTGAAAAGGATGATTGGCGTACTACTTTGGGATTTAATGGAATGAATCAGTTTAACCGGAATAAGGGAGAAGAATTAATTATTCCGGATTATGATTTAAATGATCTGGGTGTGTTTGTGTTCACTCAAAAAATGTATCAACAAATTACATTAAGCGGAGGCCTAAGATTTGATAACAGGAACATTCAGTCCAAAGAATTTATTGAAGGCGGTGATATAAAGTTTACAGCATTTGAAAAATCCTTTTCCAATATTTCGGGAAGCCTGGGATTAAGTTATAAGCCCAGTGAATATGTTACAGTCCGGGCAAATCTTGCCAGGGGTTTCAGAGCGCCCAATCTTGCTGAACTGGCCTCTAACGGGGCGCATGAAGGAACCAACCGGTATGAGTACGGTTCAATAGATCTTAAATCAGAACGAAGCTATCAGGCTGATGCAGGCATTGATGTTCATAGCGAACATATTTCTTTACGTACCAGTTTTTTCTATAATACAATTCGCAATTTTATATATTATCGTAAGCTGAATGCGGTAGCGGGTGGAGATTCAATTATTGTTGATGGCAATGACCAGTTTTTTGCATTCCGTTTTGACCAGGTGAATGCCAGATTGTATGGTTTTGAATTTAATGTTGATATTCACCCACACCCACTGGACTGGTTGCACGTTGAAAATACATTTTCTTATGTAAGGGGTAAGCTCTCAGAACCACAGGATGGCAGTGATAATATTCCTTTTATTCCGGCACCAAGGATGGTCAACGAAGTAAAAGCTGATTTTTTACGCAATGGAAAATGGCTGAAAGATTTGTATGTAAAAGTTGAATTGGATAATACCTTTAAACAAAACAATCCTTTTACCGGGTATGATACGGAAACTATAACGCCGGGTTATTCATTATTAAATGCAGGGGCAGGCGGTGATATTTATAGCAAGGGCAGGGTAGTAGCAAATATTTATTTTTCTGCCAATAATATTACAGACAAAGCCTATCAAAATCATTTAAGCCGCTTAAAGTATACTGCGGAAAACAACGCCACCGGTCGCCAGGGTGTATTTAATATGGGTAGAAATTTTTCATTGAAGGTGAATGTGCCATTCAGTGGTATTTGGAATTAGAAGCATTTGTCATGCTGAGCTTGTCGAAGCATGCCTGCCCCGATGTATATCGTGGGAGCTTGCCTGCCCCGCAGTATTGCGGTGGTCGAAGCATGCCTGCCCCGATGCATTTCGTGAGCGGTCGTTGAATCAGTTTTTCATGTGGTGCGAAGTTTATTATTCATTCCTGATTTTCAAATTTATTATTTTACACTTTGGATTACTTTAAGTTAGAACAGGCAGTTGTATTTGCGAAAGTTTATACAGGAATAGCAATTTTTTTAATCTTTTGAAAATAAAGATATTAAACCAAAATACGAAAGTTTAGAAAGCCAAAACTTTCGCATATTTTTGAGTTGAACCAACATCGCCTATTCAGGCGATGAGTTTTCAGATTCATTATATCTTGTAGTTTATTTTTCATTTTAAAACTATAAGATCATGGAAAAAAAACTTTAAGTCCACAAGGCGTTGCGGCATTG
>JACCYQ010000086.1 GCA_013696395.1 Chitinophagaceae bacterium | reverse complement strand
ATTCAGCATTTTTTTGATATTTCAGATTGTCATTCTATACATAGGATACCTGTCAGTTCAGATGAGCCGGTTTCCATTCTTAATTTATCGCCAGGGGAAGAATCAAATACCGAAATAAAATTAAATTTACCTACTTTGGGTTATTCTATAATCGGGGAAATAGCATATCAGAGCGCCGCTTTTACCATTAAGGAAAACATAGCCGTGTAAAAGTCTCCCGGTTGTAAATTTTTACTATGTAATTTACAGTGTAAACCGGACCATTTTGAAATAAAAATCTTCAAATTCTCTTAAATTATTTTTGACTCTTACGTAGTCATGAAGGATTTTTATGAATAACAAATTTTTAAAAAATCTTCAGTATATCCTTTTCATACTTGATCTTTTATCAATAAATACTGTTTTATTTGTTACACAATATTTTTTACAAGGCCTCATTGAAGAAGACCATATTCAATATACCTACTTTGGAATTTTTCTGAACATTGCCTGGATCGTAGTGTCATTATTATTTAATGTATATGGTCTAAATCATATAACATCATTTGAAACGTTCTCTAAAAAAACATTACATGCTTTTGTATATTTCTTCTTATTTGTAATTTTTTATCTTTTTTTCCTAAGGCAATTAGCCATTTCACGAACCTTTACCATTGTGGTCCTGACCAGTATTCCACTGACACTATTTTTTAACCGCTTTTTATATTTACTGATAAGATATTACATTAAAAAGCAAAATTACCTGGTTAGCAATATTGTCATTATTGGTTATAACAATCTTGCAAAAAGACTGGTAACCTATTTAGAAGAGGAAGGTAGAAATAAACGCATAATAGGGTTTTGCGAAAACTTTGAAAACATTAAAGAACTTTCAAATTACCCGATTTTATGCCCGATCGAGGATACATTAGTTGTATGCAAAGAATATGGAGTCAGTGAAATTTATTCTACAATAGGCCCCGAACAAAATCCAGCACTTTATGATTTGATTGAATTGGCGGAGCAAAATTTTATCCGTTTTCGCCTCATTCCGGATTTTGGTTTTTTTATCAATAAACAAATCCACATTGATTATATTAATGAGATACCTATATTAACATTAAGAAAAGAGCCACTTGAGGATATTAGTAATAGAATAAAAAAACGACTTTTTGATATTATTTTCAGTTCATTGGTTATATTATTTTTGTTATCCTGGCTGATT
The DNA here is from genome assembly GCA_013696395.1 of Chitinophagaceae bacterium. Lineage (GTDB taxonomy): Bacteria > Bacteroidota > Bacteroidia > Chitinophagales > Chitinophagaceae > JACCYQ01. Next base: position 12,996 of record JACCYQ010000086.1, on the reverse strand, counting down.
CCTTTGTTAAGTATATTGATTTGGTTAGACTCAAAAGGACCGGTGTTTTTCGTACAAAAAAGAAGTGGAAAAGATAATAAGATATTCGGGTGCATAAAATTCAGAACAATGAAAACCAACGCATCAGCAAATGAAAAACAAGCTACAAAAAATGATGATAGAATAACTTTACTGGGTAAGTTTTTAAGAAGATCAAACCTTGACGAATTTCCTCAATTCATTAATGTGCTGATGGGCTCCATGAGTGTTATTGGTCCAAGGCCCCATATGTTGAAGCATACAGATACTTATTCAAGACTAACAAGTCATTATATGATCCGCCATTTCTCCAAACCGGGAATCTCCGGGTGGGCACAGGTAAATGGTTTGAGGGGTGAAGTAAAAAATATCGATGATATAAAAAAAAGAGTGGAATATGATGTTTGGTATATAGAAAACTGGAGTTTCTGGCTTGATATCCGGATAATCCTGTTAACCATAATAAATATTTTCAGGGGGAATAAAAATGCATATTGAATAGAATATAACAGCACTAAATATTTACTTCTAATTACCCGGAACATCTTGTCTTATTTCCCATATATTTCCAGCATTTTTTGCAGATCATACAATGTATTGATTTCAGCTGGTTTTTTATCTTTTCTCCAACGGTTAATGCGGGGGAAGCGCAAGGCTACACCAGATTTATGGCGATTACTGGATGCAATTCCTTCAAAAGCGATCTCGAAAACCAGTTCTGGTTTTACAGTTCGCACGGGACCAAATTTTTCAAGCGAATTGCGTTTTACAAAATGATCAACAGCTGCAAATTCTTTATCAGTTAACCCGGAGTATGCTTTAGTGAAGCTGACTAATTTTTCGCCATCCTTTACGGCAAAAGTATAATCCGTATAAAGGTTACTCCGACGGCCACTTCCTTTTTGTGCATAGATCATCACCGCATCAATCACCAGCGGATCAATTTTCCATTTCCACCAATCACCTCGTTTGCGGCCCACCTGGTAGGTTGAAGATTTTCTTTTCAACATGATCCCTTCACTATTGAGCGACCTGGCCTTTTCTCTTATCGCTGCCAACTGACCCCAGTCATTTACATGGATATCCGGCGACAATAATAAAACCGGTTGTTGTATACCGTTAGTTATTTCCGCTAACATGGATCTTCGCCAGCTGAGTGGTTCGCTGCGTACATCCTTTCCTTCATATTCCAGCAGATCGTAGACAATGAATGCTGCAGGTGCCTCCTGTAAAATTTTTTTGGTGATATTTTTTCTACCGATGCGGGTTTGCAGAATGGAAAAAGGAAGTACCATCCCAGCATCACCAAAAGCATTTTCACCATTATCTGTTTGGGGAAGAAATTTATTCATTCGGAAAGAAAGGATCTCTCCATCCAGCACTGTTCCATTTGGCAACAGATCTTTTAAAATAAAATATTCAGGAAATTTTTCTGTCATCAGTTCTTCTCCGCGACTCCAGACAAAAATTTCATCATTGCGTTTAATGATCTGTCCGCGAATGCCATCCCATTTCCATTCAGCTTGCCAATCTGCTATGTCGCCTAATGAAGCGGGAACATCTTCCAGGGCATAAGCCAGGTAAAAAGGGTAGGGACGGGAATGATCAAGCGTGCTTTCATTCATTAATTCATGAAAAACTGTTGTGGCCGGATCCCAATTCCCGCTTATGCGGTGAGCAATAATATTGGCATCAAGACTTATCAATTTAGACAATGCATTTACCATAACTTTTTGAGAAACACCAATCCGGAAATTCCCGGTGATCAGTTTATTGAAAACAAAACGTTCATCCCAATCCATATTATGCCAGCATTGTACTACAAAATCTTTTTTTTGTGCTTCTGATTTTTTTTCGAGCTGCATTAATTGTTCTATATAAAAATGCAAAGATTCTTCACCTTGAATAGCTGTGGGTGATTCAGGTAATAACAATGCAATGGTCTCGGCCAGGTCGCCTACGGTACTATAACTTTCAACAAATAACCATGCAGGTAAATTAATGATCTCCAGGCACCATTCTGTTAACAAAGATGTTTTTACAGATCTTTTTGGTCGACGTCCACTGAATATGGCTATCACCCAAACCTTATCTTTTTCAATGGCCACCGAAAAAAAATCTACCAGCGCCTGCACTTTATCATTGGTGCCGGTACTGGTTCCGATCGTTTTTACTAATGCGGCAAATTGTTTCATAATTAATTAAGAATGATATAATAATTAGTAATGATTAATTTGAAAATGAAATAATAATTAAGAATTAATAATTTGAAAACCTGCCAGCCGGCAGCCTGCCTGTCCGGTAGGCAGGGCTGGTTTGAGAATGGGTTTGTTTTTAATTACCATCTATAAATAATAAATTGTAATGCTAATACTTTAATAAATACATTTTCAAATTTTCAAATTGTCTCATTTTCAAATTGTTCATCGGCATATTCTGTTTTCACTTCCCCTGCCTCAATGCCAATTTCATTTAAATAGCGACTGAAGGCAGATTGAAATCCATGTGTGACAAAAACTTTATCCGCACCTGTCGCTTTAATGGTTTGTAATAAACCGTTCCAGTCTGCATGATCGCTTAAGGGAAATCCTGCATCCACATTTCGCCTGCGTACATTACCTCTAACCTGCATCCAACCGCTGCATGAGCCAACTGCATATGGTGAAAATCTTTTCATCCAGGGAGATCCTATAACACTACCCGGAACAATGACCACAGATTTTTTAAATGATTCTTTGGGTGCATCCAGTTCCACTCTTTTTGCTGCTGGTAATTTCCATCCTGCATCCAGTAGTGTTCGGTGAACATTGTAAACTGCGCCATGTAAAAATATGGGAATGCCTGTTTCGGAAATAGGTTGTAAAATGCGTTGCGCCTTTCCCAGGCTATAGGCAGTAAGCACCGCCGTTTTTCCCTCACTATTTAATTGAGTGATCCATTGTTGCATGTCAGCATAAATTTCCTGTTGCGGTTTCCATGTATAAATGGGCAATCCAAATGTACTTTCCGTAATAAATGTATTGCAGGGCACAACTTCAAACTGTTCGCTTATTCCATCATTCTCACATTTATAATCGCCACTAACAACCCAAACTTCACCCTGGTATTCAACCCTTACCTGCGATGAACCAATGATATGTCCGGCGGGATGAAGCGAAACCTTTACACCATTCATGAAAACCGGTTCATTCCAATCAACAGATTGAAAATTATTGGGGCCTAATCGTAATTGAAGTATTGGTAATGTATGATGATGACAGAGATAATTTTTGTTTCCCCATCGTGCATGATCACTATGTGCATGGGTGATTACTGCACGATCAACCGGGCGCCATGGATCGATATAAAACCCACCCTGCGGACAGAACAATCCTCTATCGGTAAATTGAATCAGCGCCATTTTTTATTTGGTTGAACAATGGTTTTATTATCCATTAAAGCGCTCATAGCGAGCTCGTATAAAATTAAATAGTCCATAACAGCAAAGGCCTAAACCAACCGCACCTAACAAGTAACTGCCATAGGATGCTGTTGCCAGGAATTGGAATGCTTCTTCCGTATCGCCGGCTTTTGATGCATTGGCTTGCAGCGCAGCTTTTACAAAAAGCCAACCAATGATCAACCAAACAATTCCCCTGGCAACATACCCGATCTTACCTGCTGCCATCAAATATTTACGGCCATTCGACGGAACGGCTTTATTTACATGTTGTCTATATTTTTCAGACAAACCATAATAAACCTGGTAAATACCAACGCCAACAAAAATCAAAGCAACAATGCCCGCCAGGATTTGTCCAAATGGTTGTGATAAAAGTTCTTTTGCCATTCCTTCATTACCACTGCTACCTGAAGTATTGGTTGAGAAAAATAACATCCGCACCACCAATACGGTCAATGATCCATAAACTAAACCACTGAATAAATACCTGCCTCGTACAGCTAATGCTTTGGCATCTTTCCCTTTATTTTCTGTATCCTTAAATGCCTGGATAAAACGCCAAATTGCGTAACTCACCAAACCCAAAGCCACAAGACCAAGAAGAATTTGTCCGCCGGTTTGTTCCTGGATGAAATTAAAAACCCCGCGTTTATCTGTACTACCCGGTGATTGACCGCCTAAATGAAATGCAGCCATAAAGGCAAATATGCCAAGGAGTAAATACACAATTCCTTTGGCTACCAGGCCAACCCTGGCAAATGATGAAACCGCCGGGGTAGATTTTATTGATATATCCATGCAATCAACATGTAAATAAATATGCCAATAGGTCCTTCGACAAGCTCAGGAGTTAGGGAATTGGGATATTTGGAATTTGAACCTAAACAACTCTACATTTAAACATTTGATAGGCTCTGGAATTAGAAGCTAAACAATTAAACAATTAACAACTCAACATCTAAACGATTGGTAAGTTGATTGGTTAATAGGGTGTCCCCGATGTATATCGGGGAGCTTGTCGAAGACGGGGAATTGGGATATTTGGAATTTGGAATTAGACCTTTCAAGTTGACTGGTTGATTGGTTGGTAAGTTGATAGGCACTTCGATAAGTTCAGGATTGAATTTGGAAGGGTGTACCCGATGTATATCGGGGAACTTGTCGAAGACAGCATGTCAAAAGATCTAAAGCACTTCCTTAATATAGCCATCCTGTAGTTTTACAAAATACAATCGCTTGTTTTCAAAATAATCAAGTGTCATGTTTTCACGGTTCAGGAAAACCGGTTGTATATCAAACTGCGTAAATAGATTATTATCGGCTACACCGAAATTAGAGGCAATATCTCTTTTGTATTTATTCAGCAGGTTTACAAAACGCCAGGTTACTTCAAAGCCACGAAAAACCATATCACTTGGACGGGCATACATCATACTCGAAAATTGATTTCCAATATGCTCAATCAACCTATCGTTTTTAGATTGATAAAAAGGAGTGCTGGTAATAATCTCTAATCCCTTGTATTCTTGTTTATTAAAATCCCGGATATTACTCCAGGTAGGCATGCCTACTACCGTAACCGGCCCCATTTTATTAATTTCTGCAAGGCCAGCAGCGAGTTTTCTGCCAAAATTTTCATCCAGGCTTCCTGCTATAACTACATTATGTGTATTAGTATCTAAATGTGGCAATAAATGACCTAGTGTAAAATTTACAGGTAGATCGACATATTTCAAATTCGCCTGTTTCGAAGAAGAATTATCACCAAAATCATCAAAATATTTTTTGATTAAATCTTCCATTTGTCCTTTTTTTCTGAAAACGACAATGGGTTTTGTGGTATAATGCTTTTGCACAAATTTATAAATGCCTTCAGTTTGTGTTTTAAGCGTTGGATTTAATATAACAAAAAAAGGATTGCTGTTTACCGCACCATCATTGGGTAAATTGGCATTGATAAAAGGAACCTTTAAAGTAAGTGCAGCATCTGCAAATGTACGTATCTCATTAGCCGAAGCATGTGCAATGATCAACCCGATATCTTCTTTAATGAGGCTATTGATTTGCTGGGTGATGGTTATTTGATTTGATTTGGTGTCAAAAACAAACACTTCCAGTTTAAGTCCCAATTCACTTAAAGAATCCAGGGCCATTTTAGCACCTTCATAAAATTCAAGTCCGGGATTCAGGAATTTGGGAAAATTTTTTCCATAGACATAATTGGTGCTACGGTCAAATGCGGAGTCAAGATATAAAGGGGCAAAGAGGGCGATCTTCAATTGATGATCCGAACGGTTTTCCTGAGCCGATAAAAATTGAGGATTTAAAAACAACAACATCAAACCCAAAAACAAAAAGCTTTTTTTCATGTGTATTATGATATTATTTTTAATTGTCACATGGAATTGATGATAATATTTTCATTTTTTTTAATTGTAACATCGAACTCCTTTCGCCAATAATCATCCCGGTTGTTGTTAAGCATCATCATGACTCATTTCATTCCTGAACATTTTATTGATCTATAGCGGGCCATTGGTTATTCCCATTCTATGGTGGCAGGCGGTTTACTGCTTATATCGTAAACCACCCTGTTAATTCCTTGAACATTATTAATAATTTCATTACTTACATGCGCCAGAAAATCGTAAGGTAAATGCGCCCAATCGGCTGTCATTCCATCCACACTGGTCACTGCTCTCAGTGCAACAGTAAATTCATAAGTCCTTTCATCACCCATAACTCCTACACTTTTAACTGGTAACAAGATTGCCCCGGCTTGCCAAATCGTTGCATAGAGATTATGATCTTTTAAAGCTTTCACATAAATATGATCGGCCTGTTGCAATAACTGTACCTTTTCCGGGGTGATCTCGCCCAAAATACGAATAGCCAACCCGGGACCGGGAAAAGGGTGCCGTTCGATCATGTCTGGCGGTATGCCTAACTCGCGGCCCACTTTACGTACTTCATCTTTAAAAAGGGAACGCAAAGGTTCTACCAATTGTAAATGCAAGTGTTCAGGTAAACCGCCAACATTATGATGCGATTTAATGGTTACAGAAGGGCCATGAACGCTGATACTTTCAATTACATCAGGATAAATAGTTCCTTGTCCCAAAAAATCTATATCCTTTAAATTATTAGCTTCATCCTGGAAAACATCTATAAATAAACCGCCAATGATCTTTCTCTTTTCTTCAGGGTCTGATTTGCCTTTCAGCGCATCATAGAATATATTTTTAGCATCGATGCCTTTAACATTCAGGCCTAATTGATTATAAGTTGTTAATACAGATTCGAATTCATCTTTTCTAAGCACACCATTATCAACAAAAATTCCAAATAGCCGATCGCCAATTGCCCGGTGAATAAGCGTTGCAGCAACGGTTGAATCAACACCACCACTTAAAGCCATAATAACTTTACGATCTCCGATCTGCGTTTTCAAACCTTCTACCGTGTCGGTTATAAAGTGCTTGGGCGTCCAGTCCTGCGAACATTTACAAATGTTAACCAAAAAATTGTTCAGTAATTTTTTCCCTTCAATGGTATGGTAAACTTCCGGGTGAAATTGTAAACCATATAATGGTTTTCCATTCCCCTTTTTTCTAAAAGCTGCAATGGGAATATTTTCAGTAGTAGCCAATATTTCAAAGTCTGCAGGCAATTCTTTGATGGTATCGCTGTGGCTCATCCAAACCTGGCTGGCTGGAGAAATATCCTTTATAAGTTCATCTGATTTTTTATGGTGCAAAAGTGCACGTCCATATTCTCTCTTATTACTTTTGGCAACTATGCCACCAAATTTTTTGGCCGTCATTTGTGCCCCATAGCAAATACCCAAAACTGGTAGTTGGTTAGCAATTGACTGGATATTAATGGAAGGTGCATTTTCATCATTTACGGAAAATGGGGAACCTGAAAGGATGATACCTTTCAAACCCGGTTCAATTTCAAATGATTTGTGGAAGGGGATAATTTCACAATAAACATTGGCTTCTCTTACAGCCCTTGCAATGAGTTGTGTGTATTGCGATCCGAAATCAAGGATCACTATCTTTTCTGTCATGGGCGCGAAGGTAAGAAAAAGCCATTGAGGGAATTATTGCTATCATCTCCAGAAAAGCAAAATAATAAAAGTTATTTGGTAACCTGCCATCCTGATATAGCGTCATAAATAAAAAATATTTTTAATTACCTTAGAACTCCAACTAACAATTATGCAAAAAATATTATTATTCGCACTAGTCTTATTAATGACTGCCACCAGTTGCCGCCAGATCTTCGCCAAACGAGTAAAAGGAAACGGAAGCGTAGGTACTGAAACTCGCCAGGCCTCTAATTTTAATAGCATCGATGTGAGTGGCTCTATTGACGTTTTTGTTACCCAAAGCCCTGAAACTTCAATAAGAATAGAAGGAGATAACAATCTGCTGGAATATTTAGAAGTTTATGAAGAAGGGGGAACTTTAAGGATACATACCCGCAAAGGTGTGAATATTAAACCCAGTCGTTCAATGAAAGTGTACGTTTCAAATCCTGACTTTAAAAACTTTGAAGCGTCAGGAGCTTGTAATATTATAGGACAAAGTATGATCAGAACCAATGAAAAAGTGAGAATTGATCTTTCAGGTTCCAGTGATGTGGATATGCAGATTGATGCTCCAAGGATAGATACTGAAGTATCGGGAGCTGGGACAGTAAAATTGTCCGGAAAGACCAAAGATTTTACAGTGGATGGCTCCGGTAGTACGAACGTAAAATGTTTTGATTTGCTGGCAGAAAATGTTCGCATTGATATTTCCGGGGCAGGCGATGCCCAGGTTTTTGCCAGTGTTAAACTGGATGTTGATGTTAGCGGTGCCGGTAATGTTAAATACAAAGGCAATGCAAATGTAACGCAGGATATCAGTGGCGCTGGAAGTGTTAGAAAACAGGATTAATAAGTTTTATAAAAAAAAGCCGGGGTGCATCCTGGTAAAAAATGGCCGGGTATATCCCGGTCTTTTTTATCAAAATAACTCGGAATCATTTTTGCACACTAAGGAGAAAAAAAGCATGAGCAACGGTGGCAGATCTTCTTTTCTGGATATCATCATTGGTTTCCTTTGTATTATTTTGGCTTTACCCATATTTATTCTTGTTCATCAACAAATCCCTAATCCGGACTGGCCATATCATACCGACAGAATTTTACTGATGATTTCCATAATTCTCTTATTATTCCTGGTTATCCGCTTATTCAGGGTTTTGATATTGGTGGGGATTTTAGCAGCCTGCGGCTGGTTGATCTATGGCAGTTTGAATGGTGGTTATAGTTTTAATGATGTCTATTATGACTATCGGGCAATGATATACGGAATGAAGGATGATCCCAATTTTGCAGGACTTATTACTAATGGTGGATCTTCATTTCCTTACCGCAGGGAATTTGTAACTGCTATGGATGAAAAAAGCCCCGCAGTCAGGCAGTTTGCTGTTTCAGCAATTAATGAACATTTTAAAGCCGAGCAACAGGAATTTGAAGAATACCGTTCTATTATTCAGAGTTTCGCCATATTTAAAAAAATAAACAGTCATTGGAATTACGTGGACGATCCCCAAAGCCGGGAGTACTTTGCCAATGCGAGTGAATCTGTAAAATTAATGGCTGGGGATTGTGATGATCATTCTATTTTGATGGCAGCAGCCATTGAATCTGTTGGGGGGAAGCCGAGACTAATCCATACAACTGGCCACATTTACCCGGAATTATTAATAGGTAATAAGAATGACCTGGAGCAATTAAATTACCTGATCAAGCAAAAGTTGTTTGTGGAAGAAAGCAATGGACAAAGTATCAATTACCACCAGGATGGAAAAGGTAATATCTGGTTGAATCTTGATTATACCGCCAAATACCCCGGTGGACCTTTTATGAAAGAAGAGATCCTGGGTGTTATGACCTGGTAAATTAATCAGAAATTAATGTGTGTTACCTGGATATTGATGTCTGCATTTCTGCCTTTGTCATCGGTGCAGGAGATCTTTACATTTCCTTCCCCTGGAACGAAAAATAATTTTTCAGCTGCTGGTATTGATTTATAAAAACGATTGTTGATATACCAATATACGCGACTAACATCATTGGCTGTTTTTGCAAATAATTGAATGGGTTCAGGATTATTTTTGTTGATAAAATATTCACTTCCTTTTGATGGTGAGGTAATATTGGGTGCGTTACTACTGAAGATCTTTTCACAACCAGGGTTATGCGCAGGAATTTTTTCATAAACCATTCCTTTTTCTAAAAAATAAAATTGCATGTCGGCATCCAGCCGGGTGAACTTTTTTTTCCGATAACCACTTTCCGGAACACAGGTTTTACAATAAGTCATTTTTTCATTAGCAGATACAAACACTTCTTCAATATGATCGCAAGGGATATTGGATGAAATAAGGGGTATAAAATAATCGGTAACCAGGTTTTCGCACAGCGACCCGGGTACCTTACCGGATGCAGAACACACTTGCCTTACTTCAAGATCATCCGGTATCTGGAACCATTCTCCGTCGTTCTTATAATCCAGGGTATTAAATATTTTGAAAAGCAGCGGAGTAGCAATTTCTGCTCCACTTAAACCAGGAGCACCCTCCCCGGTAAAATTACCTGTCCACACACCAATGGTGAAGTTTTTATTATAGCCGATACTCCATGCATCCCTCCGTCCATAGGATGTGCCGGTTTTCCAGGCAATTTTTGGCATATGTTCCGTGGCCTGCCAGTTAATGGGAAAATCGGGCCGGTTAACTTTAGAAAGCATTTCATTCACCAGGTAAGTTGCTTCAGCACTGATGATCTCTTTTTTTTCTGTGGCGATATCATTCCTGGTAAAAGAAGGTGAAATAAATTTGCCCTCATTTGCAAAAACACTATACAATGCCGTTAGTTCTTCCAGCGTAGTGCCGCAACCGCCTAATATCATCGAAAGTCCCAGCTTATACTGGTCTTTTTTAACCTGAGTAAAATGGCATTCAACCAGTTTCTTAACCAATTCATCTTTCCCAACCTGGTTCAGGCTTTTCACAGCAGGTATATTCAATGAATTCTCCAGCGCATATTGCATGGTGACAAATCCATTGAAATCCCGGTTATAATTTTCTGGTGCATAACCCTGGTAACTAACCGGCACATCCGTCATCACCGTTTTTGGGGTTAACATTCCTTCATCCATGGCAATGGCATATAGCAATGGTTTCAAAGTGCTGCCAGGTTGGCGAACAGCGGCAGCACCATTTACCTGTCCGCCATCAAGTGTATCGGAAAAATCTCCCGAACCAATATAACTGGTAACCTTATGCGTTTTATTATCAATCACTACTACGGCTGCATTTCTTATTTGCATCAATCGTAGATTACGGACATAATCCTTTACCAGTTTCTCAATTTTTAACTGGTTATTTAAATTGATGTTTGTTCTGATAAGCGGTGAAAAAGATGCTTTTTTTAATTTGTAAGATAAGTGAGGAATATATCGGGGCACTTCGCCACGTTTAGCAAGAAGGGGCTCGTTCAATGCATCCTCAATTTCTTTTGTGGTAAAAACTTTATCAGCTGCAAATTTTTGAAGCCAGCGGTTTCTTTCCCGGATGATCAGTTCATTATTTTTCCCCATCACCAATGAAGATGGCCGGTTAGGGATAATGGATAATGCTGTAATCTCGGCCAGCGAAAGATGATCGGGACTTTTATTAAAATACAATAAGGCTGCTGTTTTCACTCCTTCAATATTGCCACCGTAGGGTAGGCGGTTCAGGTAAAGTTGAAAAATTTCGTCCTTGGTAAATTTCATTTCTAATTGAACGGCACGAAATGATTCAACCAGTTTGTTCCACCCGTTTCTTTTTGCCGGTCTCATCATCCTGGCTACCTGCATGGTGATTGTTGAAGCACCTGAAGTGCGTTTTCCGCGAATCATATTTTTAAAAAATGCCCGTCCTGCAGCCAACGGGTTTATTCCAGGATGATAATAAAAATATTTGTCCTCTTTTGCCAGGATGGTTTTTTTTAGTAGGGGTGAAATTTCTTCCGGTTCAGATCTCATACGCCATTTTTCATCTTTGGTTAAATAGGCATGAATTACTTCATCCCGGTCGTCTGTTATTATAGTGGAATATTCCACCCCGGCGGGAAGCGGAAATAAAAAGTGCAGAATTAAAAAAACCAGGAGGAAAAATAATCCCAGCAAGCCAGCTCTTTTCACAAAACGAATAATATTTTTTTGGAGAATGATCATCAGATAAATAAACTTCAAATGCTTTGGAAATTTAAGGATAGATTTTATTTTTATTTCAACCAGGAAAATGCTCGCATTATTTTATGGATTATAATTATTAATTAATCTATAAAATATTGTTTTGTGCGGATTCGCTGGATGTTGTCATCTATTTTTATTTATCTTTCTCTTTATTAACCTACTCATTATGCGTAATAGCATTTTAACTGCTGCCCACTTTTTTCTCTTATTTCCCTTTTTGATAACCAGTTCCTGTAACCGTGATGCTGTGAGCCTGGCATATACCAATGCCAAAGAAGAAGTGCCACAAACGGGTAATCTTATTTTTCGTTTCAATAAACCTGTAATGAAGGATTCATTGTTGAATGTTTGGGATTCTACTGAGTACATTTCTTTCGATCCAAAAATTCCCGGGCGCTTTCGCTGGGAAAGTCCGGACCAACTGGTTTTTTCTCCTGCCCGCCCTTTATTACCGGCTACTTCATATAAGGCCAAAGTCACAGCCGAAGTTTTACGTTTCACAAGTTTTGATAAAATAGAAGATGCAAATGATATAAAATTTCATACACCCATGCTGGCGCTTGAGCAAACAGGTGTTACCTGGGTATTGATTGATGAAAGCACCCGGGCCGCAGTCCCACAGGTCAGTCTTTTATTTAATTACCCCGTGGATCCGGCTGAATTAAAAGAAAAATTGAAGATTGAGGTTGAAGGAAAGGAAGTTGGTTTTAGTTTTCAAACTGTTTCTGCCTCCAACGAAATAAACATTCGGCTGCATGATACAAAAGTAGCAGATAAAGAATTTACAACCATTGTTCATATCAGCAAGGGATTAAAACCGGCTGACGGACAAAATGAAATAAACGAAAACATTAGCAGGCAGTTTATCATTCCATCTCCTTTTGTATTAAACATTCAAAATGTATTAGCTGAACATGATGGAGTGGCAGGGTTGGTGCGTGTAGTTACAACGCAGCAAATAACTTCAGCAAATCTTTTAAATTATTTAAAAATTGATCCTGCCGTTACTTTCACAACTGAAATTAGTGATAATGGATTTATAGTTCGTAGTAACCAGTTTGATGCTGATAAGGCATATACATTCCAGGTTTTGAAAGGATTGCGCGGAGGTGTCGGTGGCGTTTTAATAGAAGATTATGAAGGTGATATTGGATTCGGCCAGTTGGAAGCTGATATTGCTTTTACCAATAGCAAAGCGGTTTATCTCTCAAAAAAAGGAGCCGGTAATATTGAAGT
>JACCYQ010000080.1 GCA_013696395.1 Chitinophagaceae bacterium | reverse complement strand
GTGGAATGCAAATGTGGGTCGTATAATATGCTTCTCAGTGAAAATGCAAATTACCAGCCAACATATGCTGGAGGCTTAATGCCTTATAAACGCAAATAAACTATTATTTGACCAACATGATGTGTTTGATGATCATGCATCAAAATAAGTATTTGTCTGCGTGTTAACGGTCCCGCAAAAAAAGAAACTTTTTCATCGAGTTGTTTTACATTAAGATGATGAGCCGACAAAGCCTGATCATATGCATCGGTAAGAATTTTTATTAATGCAGCTTTATCAATTGTGGCTGTATCAATTGCTCCATTATTTCCATGGTTTAAAAGAAAAACAGAAGAAAGCCACTTCATGTTTTTTGCTATATGCAATAGTTGCTCCTTGAAACTCATTTCTTCTGCAACCGGTTTAAACCCAAAATTTTCTGCTGGCATCAAATCCACCATTTTTAAAGTATACGCTTTTGCGTTTGTCCATTTACGTGATAACTGAACAAGCAAGCTATCCTTTGGTTGTGCATGGGATACAACTGACAAAAAACTTATGATCAGCAACAGAATAATGCAAACAATCTTATTCATAGGTACAAAATACATATTGTGTAGTTAAGGTTTAGTAATCGGGTAAATAAAAACTTTAGCGCACATCAATTAATTTTCACATTAAATTCAATGTCAAACACGGTCTTGCCAACCTCTATTGTCTTCAACGAAAAGATAAAATCATGATTCAATAGAATCTCTTTTACCAGCGTAAGCCCCACTCCCTGCCCATCTTTCTTCGTGCTGAAAAACGGACTGAATAAATGCTCTGAATCTTCATTAGAAATTCCAAGACCTGAATCCGTAACTGTAAGTTTGCGAGAATCAGCATCTGAAGCAATTAATATTTTACCATCAGTCTGAATAGCTTCCATCGAATTCTTAATTATGTTGATCATTACCTGCTCTATCTGCTGTTGATCTGCATGGATCATGAAAGGATTTGCAGAAAGTTGAAATGTAAATTGAATCCGGGCATCTGAAGCCTTAAACTCCAACAAGGTTGCTACTCGTTTTACAAGTTCATTAAGATCTACACGCGTTTTATTAGGAGGTGGCAGGCGTACCACATCCGCAAAATTGCGCATAAAAATATTGAGATTCTGATTACGTTCGAAAGCAACATTTAATGCAAGTTGTAATGTTTCATGATCTTTAGTCCACAGTTCTTTAGTTTTTAATGTGGAATCGAGAATAGAGTTCACTGGACCAATTGTATTATTTACTTCGTGCGCCATCATCCTGATGACCTTTCCATAAGCCTTCTTCTCAGCTGCTAAAATTTCAGCCGTTAATTCTTCGATCATCACAAATGACCTGGCAAATCCACGATCGATGAAATGAGATCGCTGTAATTTAAATGTATGAACACCATCAAGGGATGTTGTTTTGCCTTCCCCGGATTTAAGCTCACTAATTTCACGCAATAGCGGTTTATCAATTCTTTCAATTGACTGTTTCATCAATTCCTTTTCGGTTACTCCTAAAATTGTACAGGCTTTTGGATTAACCTGCTGTACTTTTTCATCGTAATCCAGTATCAATATTCCGGTAGGTGACGTTTGAATTAGTTTCTCCAGAAAAAAATGTTGCTGCTCTTGCTTTATTCTTTCCATCTTCAAATGATCCATCATCTCATTATACACGTTGATAAGTTGGTCCATATCACTGGAGCCGGTACGTAAAAATTTTACATTAAAGTCTTTGTCTTTTATGGCTTGAATGCCATCAACCACTGTTTGTAATGGCTTCAGCATCTGTCTGTATAATTGCCAGGAGATAACTATTGAAACCAGTATCCCTAATTCAGTTACTATAAATAAATCTAAGTTGTTTTTGAAAATGTAGAAGGAGAGCACCAGCGTAATCAGATGCAATATTGCAATAACCAATATGAATTTAATCCGAAGCTTCATCGTAAGGGATATTATATTTTTCGAGCCTGCGATACAACGAACTTCTCGTAATACCTAATGCATGCGCCACTTTGATGATTTTGTTCCGGTGAAAGGTCATTGCCCGCCGGATCATCAGTTTTTCCAGTTCATCCAAACTAATGCTACCCACTTCAGGAAGTATTATACTACCCTTTTTTGCAGGACTCTGTTGTAACTGGGTTTTAAAATCTTCTACTTCCAAAATACTTTTTGAACTGATTAAAACAGAACGTTCCACCAAATTCTTCAACTGTCGGATATTTCCTGGTAAAGGTAACTGCTGCAGCCACTTCAACGCATCTTTACTTACCTCCAGATGAGGCCGATTATATATGGACTTGAGGTTGTCAATAAAAAAGTGAACCAACTTCGGTATATCACTAACCCGTTCTCTTAATGGTGGCAATTTTATAGTAATTAAATTTATACGGTATAAAAGATCCTCCCTGAATGTACCACGCTCCACCATTTCCTCCAGATCTCGGTTTGTGGCACACACTACGCGTACATCCACGGTCTTTGTGCGACTGCTGCCCAATACTTCATAGGTACGGTCCTGCAATACCCTCAATAATTTTACCTGGCTTGCAGCATCAAGATCACCAATTTCATCCAAAAAGATGGTTCCTTTATTTGCCATCTCAAACCTGCCTATACGATCATGCCGTGCATCTGTAAAAGCTCCTCTAACATGACCAAACATTTCACTTTCAAAAAGTGTTGTTGAAATGCCACCGAGATTAACCTTAATAAAAGGCTTATTTGAACGAGCACTGTTTTGATGAATAGCTTCTGCAATCAGTTCTTTACCGGTGCCGCTTTCACCTAAAAGTAAAATGGATGCATCTGTCGTTGAAACCCTTCCAATCGTTTGAAGAATTTCTAAAACCTTTTCATCTTCGCCAATGATGTGACGGAAATTGTAGATTAAATCCAATTGTTTCCGGGAATGTTTTTCTGATTTCTTTACTTTAAGATTCAGCAGCGTTTTTACCGATTGTATAACATGCTCGTTACTCCAGGGCTTATTTATAAAATCATTTGCTCCCATCTTCATTCCCTGTACAGCTAATTCAATAGTACCCCACCCGGTAATTAAGATGATCGGAACCTGATCATTTATTTTTTTTATGTCCGCCAATAATTGCATTCCTTCTTTCCCTGTTGTGTTAATACAGAAATTCAGGTCGAGTATAATTAATTCAGGAGCTTGTTTTTTAATAAATTCAATTGCCTGTGCTGGTTCCTCTGCACTTATTACATCATAACCTTCATTCTTCAGCAACAGCAACAGCGAAGTTCTTACAGCTATATCATCATCAATAATTAATACCATATACTAAAAAGCAGTTTGTTCAAAATTTTTAATCCTCATGCAATGCAATAGCCGGATAAATACGGGCAGCTTCTTTACCTGGATACAATGCACATAACAATACAAGTACATAAATAAACACAACAGATAAAATAATTGCCTGAACATAATTTTCCGGTGGAAGTTGTAGCGCACTTAGCAAAGGAAACTGAACAGCAAAAAATAAACCCAGGATCAATGAAAGTGTACAAAGCACTAATGCCTCGCCCACTAATTGCTTTGATATTGCGTTTCCTGTAGCACCAACAGCCCTTCTCAAACCTATCTCTCCTTTGCGTTTATTTATATTATACCAAAGTACCCCGAATATACCAAGCCCCACATTAATAATAAGGAAACCCGCAATTATAATGAATATAATAAAAGGAACTTGCATTTTTTTGTTTGCCGCATCCTTCATGTCCGTTAAATGTTCAATCTCTATTTCGGCATTTTTCATTGAATTAGACAGCGTTTTATACATGCGGCTTTCCAAAGCCGGATCAGCACCTGGCTTTACTTTTACCAATATAGAATAATCGTGACGTAAATCAATTGTATCCCTTCGCATAAATATGCCTGGACCTGGAACTTCCATTTCACTTTCATCTTTTGTGTCTGCAACCACGCCTACTATTTTCATTTTATCACCAACTGCATCAGCTTCAACTATTTTACCCAAAGCGTCCCCGCTTCCAAACAACTTTTTTTTCAAAGTTTGATTAATAACAGCAGGCCGGACATTTGCCACTTTATCATCACTTGAAAACCATCTCCCCTCCTGCATTTTCATACCCAATACCTTTATATAGTTATCCTCTGCCGAATAAAAATAAGCCCAACTCTCTTGCCCATTAATTCTAACCGCTGTATTAAATCCATTTCCGGACAAGGGAAAATTAATACTGCTATAGGTTACATCCTCAACTCCATTCAATGAAAACAAAACGCTTTTAATGGATTCGTTGAAAATTTGTAGTGAGTCCAGATTTTTTATTTCATCTGGCCTGTCAAAATTAACTACCCACACATTCTGGGGTTCGAAACCCAATGGCAGCTTATAGTTATTATACGGGTAAAGAATAAAGGTGAACCCGGCACACAAACCGATGAAAGCAATAAATATCTCCAGTATCAATAAAAAATTTTGCTTCTTTTTATTCCAGATCAGCCTAAATAGATGTGTTAACATATTTATTAGTAATGAGAGGTGAGTAATAAGTGATTGCTCTTTAGAAAAACTTTAAAAATCAGGAAGCTTTCAAAGCATTTACTACCATCATGCGTGACATTCGCCAGGCAGGGTAAACGCCGGAAAGAGTCCCAAATACCAGACAGGCCAGTATGGTATAGAAAAGTACTGTCCCATTTATACTAAGTTGTGCATTCGGTAATATTTCGCTGTTATTAAAGATGTTTATCAACAGTATAGAAATGGCTATACCAATGGCTCCACCTAAAAAAGTAAGGATAATATTTTCTACAATGAACTGCAGCACCAGCGTATGTGAGGAAGCACCGAAAGCCTTGCGGACACCAATTTCAGAAGACCTTTCCATAATACGACTGATATTGATATTCACCAAATTGATTGTAGGCAAAAGCAAAAACAAAAACAGGAATATGGAAATAGTCGCATAAAAAGTTCCTAATCCTGAATCTTTACCCTGTCCAAAAATACTCCGTATATAGCCTACTAAATAGGAATCTGCAAACGTGTACATCCTGTCATAATCTTTACCGGGTAACGGAATTTTTGAAGCCATTTGCTGGTATTCCTCTTTCATCTTCTTCACGTCATTTTTTGAATCAGTCAGAAGTATTGCATTGAAATTTCCTGTCAGTGATTTATCAGCAGCATTCGTCTTTGCATCTGTATAAGGGAGATATATTTCCGCATAAACGTGCGGTAGCGAAGTAGGTACATCCTTTACTACCCCTATCACCCGGTACTGACGATTTTCAACTTCTATATATTTCCCGGTTACCTGATCTCCGGTACCAAAATATTTATTTCTTGCATCCTCTGAAATTACTGCAACTCTTTCACCGTTATCTATTTGTTGTTTATTATAGGATTTACCTTCCAGAAATTCATATTCCAGTACTTCCCAATATTGATCATTTGTATATTTATAAGTAATGGGCAATTTTTTGTTTTTTATATAAATATTAGTGGACTTGAAATTTGAAGAGATAGCAATTTTTGAAGGTGTACTTAGCCTGGATACAAAATGATCTAAAAAATAAAAGCTGGGAGGACTTGTTATGTTCCAGTCTTTTTCATTTTGCAGGATAATGCGATCAATGTATAAAGAGCTTTCCCTTTTATTATCAGGATAACCCGCACTAAACAGGTGATCAAAGAAAGCTGCAATAATGATGAGAATTATGAGAGTAAAACTTATACCAAACAAACTAATGAAAGTGAAAAACTTCCTTCTCTTCAACACTGCTATGGCTATTTTAAAATAATTTTTGAGCATTTTTTTCAGTTATGAATGAAATATTCTGGAGGGCGAAATATGTGTGAATTATATAACTTCAATTTTCTCAATGGCTAACTTTCTCTATCTACATTACCTGGCTGCCATCAAATAATCTAACCAAGCGATGTGTTCTTTTCGCCATGTTGTCATCGTGTGTCACCATGATAATGGTTGTTCCATCTCTGCTGTTTAATTCCAGAAGGATATCCATTATCTCGTTACCCATTTCACTGTCCAGGTTTCCTGTTGGCTCATCTGCCAGTATAATTTCCGGTTGGCCAACAATTGCCCTGGCAATAGCCACCCGCTGTTTTTGACCCCCGGATAGCTGTGTTGGAAAATGTTTCATTCGGTTGCTTAAACTCACTTTTTCTAAAGCCTGCGCTGCAAGTATCTTTCTTTCTTTACCAGTTGATGATCTGTACAGAAGAGGAAGCTCTACATTATCTGCAACTTTTAAATCATTTATTAAATGATAGCTTTGAAAAATAAATCCAAGTTTTTTATTCCTGAATTGAGCAAGTTGTTTATCTCCAAACTTATCTGTCAATTGTCCATCAATCTTGATTATACCTTTAGTTGGCTTATCCAATAAACCAATAATGTTAAGCAAGGTACTTTTCCCGCATCCTGAGGGACCCATTATTGATAAAAATTCACCTTTATCAACCGTGAGGGAAATATCATTAATGGCTAAAGTTTCTACCGTATCTGTACAATAAATTTTATTGATATTTTGTAATTGGATCATTGTTTGATTTTTATTTTGATCGATTAACATTTCTGGGCCATCAACTGAGGTATTTATCATGTTTATATATATTTTACTGGTATGTAATTTTTTGATTCCTTTCAAAATCGTACAACGATAAGTAACGAAGCTGGTAATAAGCACCCCAGAAATCCCGAAGTGCATAAATGTAATCCTGCTTAGCCTGGTCGTTCTCCTGAAAGGCTATGCTTAGATCAGTGATACCTAAATTTCCAAGCACATACCTGTCTTTTGCAATCTGGTATTTTTCAGAAGCTATACTGTCAGCCCTTGCAGTAAGTAATAATTGATCTTTCATCATATCAAACAAAGTAACCTGTGTATATATTTGCTGTGTAAAATTTTGCTTATCCTGCTCCACAGCATATTCTGTTAATTGTTGAATAGCTTCAGCTGTTTTAGTTCTTGATTTTGATCTTCCCCAATCTAATATTGGTATTTCGAATTCAAGTTGAAACACTTGCTGATTCAAAGGTGATTCATACACTTTTCCAATGGTTTGAGCACTTTTTGAGAAACCTACCCTGGCAGTTAACGTGGCATTCAGACCATTCTCTCCTTTTGCTTTTGCCACATCGCGTTTTGCTTCTGTTATGCGACGTATAAAACCAATGGCATCAGACCTGTTTTCGTATGCTTCTGCAACTACCCTTGCAGTATCTACAGTCATATTAATTTTAGCCTCAGGCAGTGATAAAGAAATTTTATCTGTGCTTTGCAAGCCAATATAAGAGCGAAGATTTAAGGTCGAAATTTCCATATCTCTCTTGGCAATCCCCACAGCTTTTTGAGCTTTTACTTGTTCAAGATTAAGCTGTAATATTTCGTTACGTGATATCTTCCCCATGTCAAATTTTACGTTCGCTATACGCAAAATATTTTCAGTGTTCACAAGGTATGTTTCTGCTATCTGCAAATTCACCTGAGCTAATAACAGTTCAAAAAAATAACTGCATGCACTAATCGAAATTTCTTCTAACGACTCAATGTAAACTTGTTTACTTTCCTCAAATTTTAATGGCTCTACTTTTTTATCCCAATTTAATGGATTGTATCTCCACAATGGCTGTGCGTATCCTATTGCATATGGAACTCCATTATACAAAGTTGTATGCCGGTCAAAGTCATCAAAGCGTTGCATTTGTGTTGTGCCGAAGACTGTTCCCCCGGTTTTAGCAATCGTTTGGCT
Organism: Chitinophagaceae bacterium; assembly: GCA_013696395.1. Classification (GTDB taxonomy): domain Bacteria; phylum Bacteroidota; class Bacteroidia; order Chitinophagales; family Chitinophagaceae; genus JACCYQ01. The sequence continues at coordinate 14,569 of JACCYQ010000080.1, read as the reverse complement.
GATTGCAAGGTTTAAGGCTGAATTGTTGTACCTGACTGGTTGAAATTCGATGGTGCCATTTGGCTGTAATACTTCTCTGAATGTTTTGCTGTAACCAGGGAGGTTTCCACTTAATGATAATTGCGGCTGGTAATTTGATTTATATGTTTTCCATTCCCAATACTTTGTTTCTTTACGTGTTGTAGCTTGCTTTGAATCAATTGATTTTGATTTAGCCATTGCCACTACTTCATGCAATGTCAGCATCATGGTATCACTTGTCTGTGCTATGCCGTACAAATAGCTTACGAAAAATAATAAGACCAGAATAAATTTAATTTTCACTTTCTCTTTAATTTTTTAATTCTATTTCCTTGACATTTTCAAATTGCTTCAAATCAGAGATGATCACCACATCACCGGGTTTTACCCCATCTTTAAGTTGCACATAATCAAAATTGCTCAAGCCTATATTCACTGTTTTTCTTACAGCGTTCCCATTTTCAATAATAAAAATGTTCTGTGTGGCCCCCCCTTTAAATGCAGCGCCATTGTTAACCCTCATCACATTATCAAGTGTTGATGTAATAAGAAATACCTCCACTTTCATATTAGGCCGGAGTAGCAGATTGTTTTTTTGATCAAAAGAAATATCGAATGATACAATACCATTTTGTACCGATGGATTAATATTGGAAACAGTACCACGCAGGGTTGAATCATTTAATTTGATCACAACCGGCATTTGCAGCCTTACCTGGTCAAGGTAAGAATCAGAAATATTCGCTTTGATTTTAAAACTTCCCAGATCGGCTATACGAGCCAGTGACTCACCTTGTGTGATAGTTGACCCAATATTTTTATTTACCCATGTTACCACGCCATCTCGTGTAGCAGTAATACTTGCCTGTTGGAGTTTTCTGGCCAATTCATTCAATCCACTTTCCTCAATCGCTGCAGCGATTTCAGCTTCGCGGATATCAACACGCATAGTTTGTTGTTTATTAATGATCTCATTTTCCAATCTTTTCTTTTCGACGTTAGCCACCTTCAATGCCAATTCAGCCTGTTCAATTGACTCTCTTGTGCCTCCCCCAGCCTTATACAAACGCTTCGCATCTTCAACAGCTGATTCAAGGCTACTGATGTTTAGCTGTTTAATATCATTAGCAGACCTGGTATCATAAGCCGCTTTAGCCAAATCTAGTTTCAACTTTGTAATAGCGTTTCGCTTCGATTCCAATTGAAATTTTAATCTTTCATATTCAGATTGTGTCGCATCCTTATTGAGAGAAAGTATAACATCTCCGGCCTTTACTATTGAACCGGCATCACGCAAGACCTCATTGACAGTAGCATTGATCGGACTTGAAATTACCTGTTCAAATTCCGGTTTAATTTCACCCGATGCATTGATGGTATTTTCAATAGTTCCCATCTCTACTACTGACGTAGTAATTTCAGAACGATCGATTGAAGACATTAAACCAGAACGCAAAAACCATATAAAAGCTATCATAACGATCACAACCAATGCTATAATGCCAATGTTTTTATTTCGTCTTGCTGCAATTACATTCTTTGAAAGCGCCGTATCCATTCTGGTAATAGTTTCCTGCAATCTTCCAACAAGAGTGCCAGTCTTATCTTTTTAAATATCAATTAGTTATAGAAAAATAGAAATGAAAAAATGTCCGGTATCGGACAAGGTGTTTGATATCGTTAATAATGAAAGTTGAATTAATTTAATCTGAAGATTTAAAATTTGAAATCTATTGTAAACGCCAGTACATAAAAAAATCTTGACAGATTCCATATTGATTAGGTTTAGTTTTACAATCATTTACAAATACATTATGGGTTTTACAAACAGCATACAATGAAACAACGATCAATAGAAATACTTGAATATTTATGCGAAATATCCCTCCACTATTAACTGCGATTGATGAAAAGAATTTTTCTGAAAAACCTTTGACTGGCAAATGGAGTAAGAAAGAAATCATTGGTCATTTAATTGAAAGTGATACAATAATCATCAGCGCTTTATTCGATGTCAATTTGAAAAGGAGCCGGCTATCTGGCATTTGAAAAATATACAGGTCAGGTCAGCCTGTTTTTGAGAATTTAATTTATACTGGCTTTCAGCATCCGGTATAAAAGTGACAATGACAGCTAAATCCGGAATATTAGTTGCACCCCCCCCAGCATGCACGGCAAGACTTTTGTATATTTTCCCGTAAATATTACATTTCTTTTGACTTGGTACATACATTCTTTTCACCTGTTATCCGAGGCTATTTCTTAACAATTTTTTTTACCATTTGAAATAATAAAGAGGTAACGTTTTCTTAACCTAAGGTATTAATGAAGATTATATTATTATTTATAGCTGCACTAATTGGATCAAGATGCATTTGCCAGGATATTAAGCCTGAAATAAAAAGCAGGCTGGTGTTGATCGGGAACGTAGACCCTGATGAGGAATCTTCTCAACAAGTTATGCGGGTAGCTCTAAAAGCATTTCCGCAAGATGACATAACTCGTTTTGTATTTTTTGGTTATCATACTGATACTGCATTTTCATCCAATTCTACTGACAAAAATAAATCCCCGCTGATTTTTATTCCTGGCGCAAAAGAATGGAACAATGGAATGAAAGTCGGCCTCGATTCCCTGTTAGCCCTTCAAACAAACCTGCAGAAACATTTTGATGATAAGGATATCCTTTTGCCAAAAGATGGATGCCCCGGGCCCGAAGAAATCAAATTAGGAGATGAGGCTGTGCTGGTTTTAATAAACACACAGTGGTGGTTACACGCATTTAAAAAAACAGGTCTAGAGTCAGATTGTCCCACCCGCTCACGAGAACAGGTGTATGATGAACTGGATAAAATAATCAGGGAGAATGAAAATAAGCTATTGATTATAGCCGGTTACCACCCTCTTGAAAGCAAGGGTGTACATGGCAATCATTATTCTTTGAAGCAGCATGTATTTCCATTAACTGACATTCACCCTTCATTATATATACCATTGCCGGTATTAGGATCCTTGTATCCAATCATCAGAAATGCGCTTCCTTCCCGTCAGAATTTGAAACACCCGGAATACAAATTAATGATCAAAGAAATTAAAACGGCTTTAGAATCGCATCCCTTTGTATTATATGTCAGTGCCCATGAAAACAATTTACAATTGCTGCAGGATGAAAACATGACCTATCTGATTTCCGGTGCGGCGGGGGAAACGCATCGGGCTTCACGAAGTAAACAAACATTATTTGCTGAAAGTGCCACTGGATTTGCTGTGATAGATATAATGGAAAATAAAAAAGCCAGTATATCATTTTATGATGGATCAAAATATCCCGCCCCACTTTTATACAGCAATGAGGTGATTGATTTTTCCCAACGTGAACCCTTAATCGATACTGTTTCAACATACAAAAATGTCGGGGAGCAGGATAGTATCATAGTTGCTGCCAGCGATCAATACAGTGATCCGTCCAAAGCAACCATATTTTTAATGGGAAACAATTACAGATCGGTGTGGTCAACCCCTGTTAAGGTTCCAATTTTTGATATTCAAAAAGAAGGCGGTGGATTTGAGGTGAGAAAAGTTGGTGGTGGTATGCAAACAAAAACATTGCACCTTGAAGATAGTTCAGGAAACCATTTCAAACTGCGTACCATAGATAAAAACAATGAAACACTGCTACCTGAAAAATTTAGAACCCCATTTACCAAATCATTTGTCCAGGATTTTGCCTCTGCCGCCCATCCTTATGCGCCTTTAGTGGTAGCTGACCTGGCAAAAAAATTAGGTGTGGTAGAATCTAACCCGCGGTATTTTTTTGTACCCAGGGATACGGCATTGGGTTATTACCATACATTATTTGCCAATAAAATGGTGATGCTGGAAGATAAAGATCCTTTACCATTTGATAATACTAACAGCACCATGGATATAATGAATAAGATTACGGATAAGGCAGATCATGTGGTGGACCAGGAGATAGTCTTAAAAGCAAGGCTCCTTGATGTTTTGATTGGAGATTTTGACCGGCATATGGGTCAATGGTCGTGGGGGAAACAAGACACCGGCAAAGGAAAGTTATATGAACCGGTTCCAAAGGACAGGGACCAGGCGTTCTTTAATTCTACCGGGTTGGTGGTTCGATTACTGGGGGCCACGGTAACAGATCGGTTTAAAGGATTCAAAAAAGATTTAAAAAACCTGGAAGGTTTAGGTTTTCAGTCAGAAAAATTTGACCGGACATTTTTAAATTCACTCGATAAAGACGATTGGGAAAATATCATCACTCAATTCCAGGCAACTTTACCGGATGCCGCTATAGATGATGCTGTGAAAAAACTCCCACCGGAGATTTATGCTATTAGTGGAAATGAGATTGCGGATAAACTTAAGACCCGGAGAAAAAACCTGGTTGAAAAAGGTCTTGACTATTACCGTTTTATTTCGGACAATGTGAATATACCCGGAAGCAACCAAAATGAATATTTCCTGCTTACTCAAAGCGATAATCAATTAATGGTGCAGGTATATGAATGGAAGGATGGTGATACGGTAATGCAAACTTATTCCAGAACTTTTGATCCTGAAGTAACAGAGGAAGTGCGATTGTATGGACTGAATGGTGATGATTATTTTTTTGCAGACAGTAGTGTTCAAAATTCGATCAGGATACGTATGATCGGGGGTCAGGGAAAAGATAGTTTTATGGTGCAGGGCCCGGGCGCCATTTATATTTATGATTATAAACCCGAACAGAATTTTTTACTGCCTGGTTCTTATACAAAAAATAGAATGTCAAACAAAACAACTGTAAATGATTACAGGTTAAATAGCTTTTCTTATGCTGACAAAGGAAGCTTTCCTAAGTTTGACCTCCTCGCAAATTCAGAATACGGACCCCTGCCTGGCATAGGTTTATCCAAAATAACGTATTCATTTAATAAGGAACCCTTTGCCACTTCAAATAAAATAATGGTGTATTATGCGCCGTACAGGAAATCATACCAGGTCACCTACCAGGGGATTTTTAATCAATTATTTAAAGATTTTGGTTTAAAAGTAGATGCTGCTCTGAAGGACGATGCCATTATGAATTTTTTTGGATTAGGAAATGAAAGCACCTGGGATAAAAGCAGAAACTATTCTTATTATCGAATCCGTTATAATTACGCTGCTGCTGATATGTTAGTAACCAAAAATTATTTTAGTGATTTCAGCATGGGAGCCGGATTCTCATTATACCATTATTGGTATAATAATGAAAATAATATTGGTAAAATTATCGCGACACCCGCTACCTCTGGCCTTGATACTTTTTCAGTAAACACAACAAAGACTTTTTTGGGCGGAAAGCTGCAGGCAAACGTTCAGACACTTGACAACCGTTCCTTTCCTAAACAGGGTGTGCAATGGAATAATGAACTGTCGTACCTGAATCAGGTTAATAATGATCATTCCATATTTTATTTCCGGTCCGATCTTTTGCTTGCCGCCAATTTAGTAGATACTTCAAAATTAATTTCTCTCATTAAATTGGGCGGAGGTCATATTTTCAATAATCGTTTTGACTATTTCCAGTCAATGGGTTTTGGTAACGAAAATAATTTAAGGGGATTCAGGAATAACCGGTTTTTGGGCAGATCATCCGTATATGGAAGTATGGAGTTACGCTACCGTTTGCTGTCGCCTAATTCATTTACCATCCCCGGAGATTTAGGTATACTGGCTTTTGGAGACCTGGGTCGTGTCTGGATGCCAGGTTCCCCTTCAGACAAATGGCATAATGCATATGGAGGAGGAATTTATTTTTATCCATTTGAACGAATGCTGATCACCGCCTCAATCGGTCAAAATGAAGATGGAGCTATTTATAATTTCTCCATTGGTTCAACCATCAACTGGCATCAATAAAGTTGCTATCAGTATTCCTGGATTTACCTGTACATGACTGGCATATGATGATGTGGATAATTAATAAGGACAGCTGCATTTTTCAATTTCAGCTTGCGAAGAATATGATACCTGTGCACTTCCACAGTTTTATAAGAAACCCTTAATAAGCCCCCTATTTCTTTAGATGAATTGCCGTGACTAATCAATTGAACAATTTCATTTTCCCGATGTGTCAATGGCTCAATAGTTGGAACTCCCTCCATTAACTGTGCGGCCAAAGAGTTTTTTATCTCCTGGCAAATATATTTACGGCCTTGTGATACTTCCACTATAGCCTGGAACATTTCCTTTTTCGAAGAGTTTTTAGTGATATATCCTGATATGCCATTCATCATAATTGTTTTCAGATTATCGTTATGATTAAATGTGGATATGGCGAGGACCCGTGTTTGGGGAGAATTTTTAAGGATGGCTTCACAATCAGATAACTGTGTCAGGCATGGCAGGTTCATTTTGTTATAAATAAAATGATGTATGTAGCTATTAGTTATAATGCTATTGAATTAGCAGGAAATATTCATTATCACCACATCAGGTTTATATTGCCTGCAAAAACGGACTGCTTCTTCCCCGCATCCCGTTTGTCCCAATACATTAAAACGGGGATCATCCTTCAATACCAGACTCCATGCTTCTCTTAATAAGGTAAGATGGTCCACTACCAGGATGGAAATTGCATTCATACATGTTGGTTTAGTTTGCTCTTTTAAAAGAATCCGAAATTAGGTTTATGGTAAAGGATTTTTTATGACACGCAATCTATGATCAGGTGATTACCATCATGGTATTATATACCGAATGAGGGATGAGAGCTAGAACAGTGTTCATTTTCTGCACAGAAAGTTATTTTTGTCAAATTATAATCCGGAAGCCATAATTTCCCGTATATAATAAAAAATGGAAAGAAACCCAGTTTGAAACTGAAAGCCTGTTGAAAAATGAATCCATTCCGGTATCTGAAATTCATTTTACGCCCGATACACCATTTTTTGCCAAACTAAATATTGCATATAAGTTTTAAGTAAAAATTAAAAAATTAATAGTAAAAATTCAAAAAGCCGTTTCAGGGAGATAAAAAAAGTTACCCATTATTCATTTTGCATTATTCATTTTGCATTAAAAACAAGGTCATTAAAAGCTTTCAACAAATCAACCATTCAACTATACCGCTTTTTCCTTATTTTGCTCCTTCTTTGTTACCATCTAGTACATATACGGAATCAGACCTGGTTGAAAAACTGAAAGGCAAGGATGAACAGGCCTTTCATCACCTGTATGATAATTATTCAAAGTCGCTGTTCACCATTATATACCAGATCATTCCACATCAGGAAGTGGCTGAAGATGTATTGCAACAGGTATTTGTTAAGATCTGGAAAAATATCGGCATGTACGATTCAGCTAAAGGCCGTTTGTTTACCTGGATGTTAAATATTGCCCGCAATCAAACAATTGACTATACACGTTCTAAAGAATATAATAATATATCAAAAACTGTATCTATAGATAATAGCGTATATACAGCAGATAAATCAGCGGCCAATGAAGTGCGTGATGTAGGGTTAAAGAAATTACTCGAAAAACTTCCGGCAGAACATCGAAAACTTTTGGAACTATCCTATTTCCTGGGATATACGCAGGAAGAAATCTCGAAGATCCTGGAAATACCATTGGGCACCGTTAAAACAAGATTGAGAACTATCATTATTCAATTAAGAAAAATACTGGGTTAAAAAATAAAAGTGGATTTAAGTTGTATCATATTATCAGGCGACCTTGAACTTTATGTGATGGGTATGCTGCCTCCCGATGAAGCCGCGAAAATGGAGCAGTTGATTGCTTTGTTCCCGGAGATAAGGGAAGATGCAGATCGCATCAGCATGGCATTGGAGGCAGCCGCTAACCAATCATCGCTTGCACCTGGTGCTTCAGTTAAGCAAAAACTATTCTCCCAATTAAAGGATTTAAAAGAAAATGAAATTAAAGGAGTCCCTGACACTCATGAATATGCGCAGAAGGAACCAGATGTACAAAAGTTTCCACCTACCAGGAAAGTTGTACCCATGAAAAAGGATAACAGGCAATGGATGATGGCAGCTTCTTTGGCTGGCCTGGTGATTATTACGGGTTTGGCTATTTATCTATATACCCAGACTCAGCAACAAAACAATGAAATGGTCCGGATGCAAAATAACCTGGACTCTGCTAATTATACAATGCAACAGCTTCAGCAGGAAAATATGGCTTCCGGTCAGCTGCTGCGCATTATGCAGGATGAAAATTTTAAACCTGTTACGCTGCAGGCAGTTCCGGGTAAGCCTGAAGCAACCGTGCAGGTCTACTGGAATACGCAAACCTCTGAAGTGTTCCTGGTCGATATCTCATTACCTCCTCCACCGTCAGGTAAACAATACCAGTTCTGGGCCATAGTGGACGGTCAGCCCGTTGATGGCGGACTACTGGATAACGTAAAGCAATATGCGCAAAAAATGACCAGCTTTCCTAAAGCCACGGCATTTGCCATTACCCTTGAAAATACAGGCGGCAGTCCTGTCCCTACACTTGACCAAATGTTCGTAATAGGTCAGCCTTCATAGTTTTTTTAGAAATAACAAACCGGATCTACATCTATTCCGTAAGTATCTGAAACATTTTATATGAAAAAGAAAATCGTTTCAGTATTAACCTTTGTAATTTTTTCATTAACATCCATGGCCCAGGAAAGTTATCCGATGGTTGGAGGCGCCGCCATGTATCCCACTAAAAATATTGTGGAAAACGCCGTTAACTCTAAAGATCATACAACATTGGTAGCCGCGGTAAAAGCAGCCGGTTTGGTAGACGCCCTGCAATCAGAAGGACCTTTCACAGTATTTGCGCCAACTAACAGTGCCTTTGAGCTATTACCCTCAGGCACCGTTGAATTCTTATTACAACCAGAAAATAAAAGCCAACTGCAAACCGTATTAAAATATCATGTGGTTGCAGGTAATTGGTCCGCTGCTTCAGTAGTGGAAATGATCAGGAAAAATAATAACAAGTGGATGATTGAAACGCTGCAGGGTGGTAAACTTTATGCCAGTCTTGATGATAATGGACAAGTTTGGTTATGGGACGAAAACGGGGGAAAAGCAATGGTTACTATTGCGGATGTAAACCAAAAGAATGGTGTTATTCATGTAATTGATCACGTACTGTTACCAAAATAATGGTTGCCCAACCAGGGTGAGGGATTTCTTCCTCGCCTTTCAAAGCCTGTAGCAATACAGGCTTTTTTTAGTTAAAGTGGTTGAAAATAAAACCGCTCCTTTCATAATTCCGTATATACTATGGCATTCGAAACAATAAAGAATATGAAAGAAGCCCATGTACTGGAGGCCCGTTTTATCCGTGAAGCAAGTAAATAATCTTATGGAACTATGAATAATATCTATTATACAACTAATATCGGATAATGAATTTACATTGCCTGTTGCATTGAAACTGTCGCAACAGGACCGTTACAAATTGCCAGATTGAAATCGTATGCAAATGGTATGAACAAATAAGTTTTGGTTTTGAAATGTGTATGTCAAAAGCTGCCCAATGATTGGGCAGCTTTTTTTGATCCCTGCTTTACGTTGTTGTACAAATTCAACTAAACTTCTTCTACTATGTTTAATTCATCAACCTGTGTTTCCAATCTATTAATCCTTTTCATCCAGACCCGGTGGGACCAAAACATAACCTGGATGAAAATAATTACGAGTCCTAAAAGAATAAACCATTTTTCGCGGTTGAATTGGATTACGGAAACAAAAAACAAAATCAATGAAATACTATACATAAAAGAACATAACATGGAATATAAAGAGCGCTTTTTAATACCGGCCAAATAAGTCATTAAGGACAATTTCAGGTTTGATTCTTTGGCAGGATTTGTTAAGGATATATAACCGATGACATTATTCAAAATGTACAATAATAACCCGACAACCAATAAAGCATTTGCATAGATTGGTTTTTGATCCCCATCAAACCAATCGTAATATATAATGAGAAACATGGTTAGTAAAATGATCTCAATAATCAATTTTCTTCGCAATTTCTTTAACGAGGGATGATTGGTTATTTTGGTCATGCTCAATATTTCATTTGCGGTCTTAACATTTTTACCGGCATTTTGCCAACCTGATTTTAAATCATGTAGTTCCATAATTTTTATTTAATTAATTTGATCAATTTATTCTTTATCCTGTTTAACCTGACACCCACATTGTTTTCACTGATACCTGTTATTTCTGCTATCTCCCAGTAAGAAAAATCTTCCAGGTAAAGAGATAATAAAGCTTTTTCGGTATCATTTAAAATTCTTATTGCGTGGTATAACTGTTCTTCATTTTCAGAAAAGCCTCTATCCCCTACTGAATGATATTCAGGAATAATTTCAACATACTCAATTGATGGCCTGGGTTTCCGGTATGACGACAGGGCTGTATTCAGGACCACCCTGTAAATCCATGTACTAATTTTAGATAATTTGTTGAATGATGGATAAGATTTCCAGAGTTAATATACAATCTCCTGAAACAGATCTTCCTGGTCTTCATTACGATCCCTGTAAATATGGCAAATTTTATAAATGATTTTTTAACAATCCTGGATGGATACCAGAAATTCCTTTTCTAAACTATTCATTTAATAAAACTTGTTTACTGAATTTAATTGCATACTATATATGTTGCGTTATCAGTTTGAAAACTTACAATTTTAAAAAATTTATTTCAGTAACTGGCAATGTAGATGTGATGCAGCCATAAATGCCATGGTAACAGCTTATGTATGAGATTGAACTATGAATGTATTCACTTTCTAATCAGGTAAGAATCCAGTAAAATTTTACTGAGCAGATCTTTCAACTGACTTAATTGGTCGTATTTTTTTATGCAAACTGTTGCACCCGCTTTTAGCGCTTTTTGCTCCAAATCGGAGGATAATGCATTAGAACAAAAAATAACAGGGGTTTCCTGGTAATTGGGTAGCTGCCTGATTTCAGCAAGGCATACAAGTCCGTATTTAATGGGAATTTTATGATCAAGGAAGATTATATCAGGTGAAATATTTTGCAATAATTGGATAGCCAAATCCGTATTTAATGCCTGGATGCATGCACAGGGAACTTGCAACAAATCTAAAACATGATTGAAAACCTCCAGTTCATCAGGGTCATCATCAATAAGCATTATAAGTTTTTGATCATCAGTTTTTTTCAAAGGGATAGAATCCATTTGTTCAAAACGACATCTTTTAACTAAAAGTATGCATTACACCGTATTGTTTAAATAATGAACCCGAAAATAATAATGCAGAATTACCAATACAATCATGAATTAATAATCACGATCAATGTATTAAAAATGCTAAAGAAATTTTTTTTGGCACGGATTTTAATATATTATGAAAAACCTTATGCCTGATTACAACACATATAATGAGAGCAGGGATATCCTCAGGGAAGTTGAATCAAATAACCTGCAATTTATAGCAGACAAATACGAGGTTTCAATAGAAGATATCAAACTTATTATTGAAAGAGCAGGAAACAACCGAAAGGTATTAGAAAATGAATTACACTTCGGAAGACATAATATTAAATGATATCGGGCATCATATCATTCCTTTAATCCAAAATTACCCGATAGTTATATTTTATTAAGCAAGTGATAAACCAGTACTTCCCTCATTTTTAAGTTTGCTATTTTCAAACTTGCATTTTTCAAAGTTTCAACGGATGCGCTTTCATTACTTTTTATATCCTCGTTGCCTTTATAAATTTCATTTTTTGGACCTGTCTCCTTTTGCCTTGAAGTTGGGGATGCATGATCACCCAATTTATTTTTATCTGAATCTGCGTGTTTAATGCTACCGTAATTTTTTAATAATACGGATAATATGCCCGGCACTTCTGAATTGGAAGCAATTATAACTTCTGCTCCATCAACTGTTAAATGATCAAATACTGGCAAGTTTACTTCAACCACAATTTTTCCAAATCCCATTCCTTCATGCTGATCTGATTTATCATGCTGTGAAATATATTGAATATACAATGTATCATTAGTTGTATAAACAGCTAAACTATCACTACTGCCATCATTAAAATATTGGTAATCCATTTTTTCAGATTGCTTCAAATGACAGGTTAGCATTTCAGGGCGAGGAGCAATAACTTTGACAAATTTAAACTCCGTAAATGTTCCTTTATGCGCCATGCCCAGGTCTCCCGGAACATAATTTTTTTCAACAGTAAATATGTCATTGTTGATTTTACTTTTTAAAGAAGCGGCAATCAAAAAAGGAACCGCGAATATTGTAATTAGCAGCCCTATTAATATTTTATTACTTGTTTTCATGTTTCAGCTATTAATGGTTATACAGTATATTGCTTTTTAAATTTTTCATATCCCTTTGCCAGGTCTTCTGTCTCTAATCCCAGCATATTCATGATCCGGTAAACTGTAGGAAGTTCCTTTTCCAAAAATTCCCTTTTTCTATAGGCAATAGCACTTTTAAATGCCTGCGGAGTAATAAAATAGCCGATCCCTCTTTTATCGTTTATGATATCCTGATGTTTTAAGAAATCATAAGTACGCATTACGGTGTTTGGGTTCACTTCCAGTTGAATAGCCAGTTCCCTGACACTTGGAACTTTATCGTCAGGATTCCATTCCTGCAGTAATACCTTTTCACATATATAATCTGCTATCTGCAGATATATAGCCTGACCATTATTATTAAATTGCATAATTCCATTTTGTTGTTGAACAATTTTTTTCTTTACCAGGCCTTATTATATTTCTTTCTCCTTTAACCGGTACCAGGTTACAAACCAAAATAGAGGTACCCATACAAATTGAACTGCATATTGTAAGGCTTTAATAATTCCAGGTGAAAGGGAATAAAGTTGATAGCTCTCTATGTTGGCTGCATCTGCTTTTTTGGCGGTAAACAAATTCCAATCTGTTGTCTGAAACATGAATGCATCAATCTGTGATATATAATAAGCAAAAGAAAAAATAACCACAGCGCCAATTACAGTTGTTATGATGTAGGAATAACGGGCGAAATATACAGATCCTAATAAGTATAGCGATTGGACAGCAAAATAACCATACAGGAAATATTTTATAATTCCCCCAAAACCCTCATCAAAACCAGCCATTTCTTTATATGATGTTCCGGGATGGTTGCTGATATATGTTTCTAAATAAGTTAGTGCAATAGTTTTAATTACTAAAAAACACAGGCAGTAAACAATAAAAAATAAAATGGTTGAAAATAATACAGTGCATATGAGTTTTTCAAGATGCGTAGCCGGAATACCCAGCCAATAAATTCCTTTATCCTTTCTTCCGAGCATATTGAATGACATGCTGGCAAATATTGTCCCCGCCAGGAATAATCCAAATAGAAAAATGAAATAAGTTTCTTCTTCCATGTAATGTGGGCTAGAAACACCAATCCAGAAAGTAAAAACAAGTGCCAATAAACCGAAAAGGGCAAGTACTGAAAAAAGATATAATCTTGAATTTTCAAAAAATTGTTTGACTATAAGTTTACCAAGTCTTGAAAAACTGAATGTTGCAGACATAAAAATATAATTAGTTGGTTTTAATATTAATTCACTTGCTCCACAAGACGTTTATTAAAAACATCCCTTACTGCATGCCCGTTTGTAACGACAGCTTTATATAAAAGTTCCAGGTCAAGTTTAGTATCTTCTTCATTTTCATTAACACAAACAACTGCATTTCCCTGCAGGGATGGTTCATAATACAAAGCATTTCTAACTTCTTCATGATCGAATGATATTTTGAATTGCATTTTTCGGTTGATTGATTCAATGGTCTGGTCAAACAAGATCTGGCCATCATCAATAATGGTAATACGATCAATCAGGCTTTCAAGATCCTTAACCTGGTGCGTACTTATTATTATACATTTTTGATCTGTTACTGCACCCGCAATTACTTTTCTGAATTTACTTTTACTCATGATATCCAATCCGTTAGTTGGTTCATCCATCAGCAGCAAATCAGTATTACAAGCCAGGCCAAAGCTTATAAGGACTTTTTTCTTCTGCCCATAGCTCATACCTTGAAGTGTATTTTGTTTTGGAATGTCAAACTCCTTTAAATACTGGTTGAATTGCTCAATATTAAAATGAGGGTAAAAAGGGGCATTAAGTTTCACATAATTATCCACGGAAACATCCGGTAAGTAAAATTCTTCCGCCACCATAAATACCCGTTGTAAAAATTCCGGGTTTCTTTTGCCCGGTACAAAATTCATCGCATTGATGGAGCCTTTTTTTGGAAACAAAAATCCGGCAATGCATTTCAATAGGGTGGATTTTCCGGTTCCATTTTTCCCTAGTAAACCATATATATGCCCTGCCTCTAAAGAAAGACTGAGCCCATTAAATACATTACTTTTTTTATAACTAAAGTGAAGATCCTGGATATTTATCATAGACAGTGTTTTACTGTACTACTTTAATAGTACACTACAAATGTATAACTTCATTTCAATAAAACAAATTTTTTAAAAAAATAGTGTG
>JACCYQ010000076.1 GCA_013696395.1 Chitinophagaceae bacterium | reverse complement strand
CACATTCATCATAGGTGGCATAAATATCTCTTTCTTTGGTACCATTTCCATCCCAGTCATAAGCTTTATCTGAATTGACCTCAGTGATTTTCCAGGTACCCACCACCTGTGAATCCGCATAACCCTGGGGGTTATCGTTAGCATCCACAGTGATTCTTTTACAGGCAGAAAAAAACACGGACAGGATTATCCAAAATCCAAAGGTTTGGACCACCCGGTATGCAAACAGCCCTGGTATAAAATATTTCATCGGTGAAAAATTAATAAAACTTTGTGGTATTTAAAAATGTTTGGGGATTACCGCGGGAAGGAGGCATAGTTTAAGGTTTAGGTTGAGGAATAAATCAGATACACTCAACTATTCAACTTACCAACCAATCAATTTACCAACCATTCAACTTTTCAACCATTCAACTTTTCAACCTATAACCCATAGATATTCCATAGATAATCCATTGATACCATACTCATAATCCTGATCTTATAAGATAAGGATCATCTATATAGTAATTCTACTATTTCATTTTTCTACGCCATTTTATAAATTAGTAAAGCAATTTAACCATCAATCATTTTCATGACTGAACTTAAAACCTTAAACTTTTAATCTTTTAAACCTTTAAACCTTTAAACCTAAACCTTAACCTTATCCTCACCCTAAACCTTAAAACATGGCCAAACTAACCCCAGGCATACAGTTTACCGGCAGCATAGCCGGACTTTCCGCTTACACAATGAAAGGTTCTGACAAGATCATTTTGCGAACCAAAGGCGGATTGACCAAAAAGCAGGTATCCCGGATGCCTGCAAATTCATTAATAAGATTGAATAACCGGGAGTGGACCGGTTGTGCGCAGGCGGGTGGCAGTATCCGTAAATCGCTCCTGGGTATATTACACCTGGCAGATTTTAATATAACCGGTTCATTGAACGCCATGGCCAAGATGATCCAGAAACTGGATACGATAAATAAACAGGGTGAACGTTCCATATTAATTTCTCAAAACAAGCATTTATTAAACGGCTTTTCATTAAACAGGCAACACATTTTTGACAGTGTAGTGCGGTATCCGCTTCCGGTAACTGTTAACCGCGATTTAGCTATGGCAACTATTTTTTTGCCAGAGCTGACTCCGGGCATTCACCTGCAAATGCCCTGGCCTTACCCGATGTTTCGTTTTTGTATTTCCATGGGGGTTGTGCAGGACAGGATATATGTGCCCAATTTTAAAAAATATGAAGAAGCCAATGGGAAAGACTTGCCCTATGCAACACCTTTAACTACAGCATGGATGACGGTCAACCAACAATTTTCCGGTGAACAAATCAATATATCCTTACAAAAAAGCGAATGGCTGGACGATTCCATGAGTATTGTGCTGGGTATCGGTTTAGAGATGGGACAGGCTGTTGCGCATAATGATATCCGTGAAGTGAAATATGCCGGATGCGCAAAAGTAATTTCTGTTTTTTGACAGTGGGTGAACGGTGGTTGAACGGTTGTTGAACGGTTGTTTAATATGGTTTAAGGGTTTAAAAGTTTAATAGTGGGTGAACCGTAGTTGAACAGTGGTTGAACGGTTGTTGATCCTTCGACAGGCTCAGGATGACAATGGTTGAACGGTTGTTGAACGAACATCTGGCAGTCCAAATGCTAAAACCCTAAACTCAAAACCTCCAAACTCCTAAACGCTTAAACCCTTAATCATTTAATCTTTTAAACCAAACTTTCACCTCAAAAACGGATACACTCTTTCTTCCTTTAATCCCGTGTATTCGCAGAATTCGTCGATGGTGATGAAGGCGTGTTTGGGCTTGTTGTATTTTTTGCGCATAGCCGAAAGCATTTTGTGCGCGGTACGCTCACGCCTGCCCGTTATATTCATGATATCCCGGGCATAAATGACTATGCGGTTGGGTAGCGGATTCATGGCTAAGGTTTGTAAAAATAAAGTTCCGCGACTTCCTGTTCAGATAAAAGGTAGTATTTATCAAAATATTGAAACAGATCAGCACTAGTAATACACATTCTTACTACGCTCCTTTTACTCATTGCAATAAGTAAATGACCATGATAAAAGTCAGGTAAATGTTATCAGAATATTGATAACTATTACTAATACCCGGGTGCAAATAAATGATGAATTTAGTGGCCTAAACTAACTTACATGAGTAACTTTATTACATTAGCAAATGCCAGCCAAATGACGGCAACATTCAGGCAGAACAGGGAAGCTGTTCTGGACAGTAATTACCAGAATCAGGATATTCTGCCTAAATCTGAAACCTTTGACAGAGCGGACCTGGAATCTATCCTGGCACAAACAGGATGTGTACGTATCCGGATTTATTATGGCATGGAAACAAATCTTAAAATGCATGCCATTTTTGTGGGGGTCAATGAAAATGATGAAGACATGATCCTTGTCCCTAACCAAAGCCTGACAGAAGCCGATGATGAAGGATTATTATTGCAGGGCGGTGTCCGATGCCCCGAGATCTGCCCTCCAGAATCGGAATTAAATGATTGATCATGAGTTTTCAGTTATCGGCGATATTAAGTTTAGTGATCGGCATACCTGCTATCATAGGACTGGTGAAATTTAAAAGGCTGGAAAAAAGTTTCCGGCCTTTTATCGCTTTATTGTGGGTTGGATTTATAAATGAGGTGATAAGCATTTATTGTATTTACGAGTTCGGAAATAATATGGTGAATTATAATTTTTTCATATTGGCTGAAATTATGCTAATCTTATGGCAGTTCAGATCCTGGAAATTATTTACCCATTACAAAGTTTATGTCAGCTTGCAAATAATGGTGGTGATTGCATGGTGTACTGAAACATTGTATATCAATAATATTTACAGTTTAAACCGCTATTCCCTGATATTGTTTTCGTTTATCATCGTGGTGTGTGCTATTTTCCAGGTGGCCTTTATGATCTTTTCCCATACCAATAAATTATTGCAGCATGCTACATTTATCATTTGCATAGCCTTCATTGTATTTTTCAGTTATACCATTATAGCTGAAAGCATCGGGTTATACGGTCTTCAATTAAGCAAAGATTTCCGGGTAGAGGTGCAAACACTTTTTGTTTACGTTAATTTATTCACTAACCTGTTATTTATACTTGCTGTTATATGGATGCCTACGAAACTTCGTTATTTAATGCAATTGCAATAAGCCTGGGTTGTATCGGCACACTGATCGTTATCAATGTAATACTGCTGGTCGGATTCAACCGGCGATTTTTTAAAAGAAAGGAAGACCGGTATATTACCGAGATCAGGGTATTAAAACAGGAGCGAACCAGGATTGCCCATGACCTGCACGATGGCATTAATTCATCGCTCAGTGGATTGAAAATGGAAATGGAACTATCAGGCCATCATAATTACGCAGACCAATTAAAGCTGGTTAACAACCGGCTGGAAAAGATCATTGAAAATGTGCTGCCCCCTGATATGGAAAATGAAAACTTCGATATTTATATGGGGCAATACCTGGCTACCTGTTCAAAAATCTATGGCTGGCCCATTGTATTTACCTGTAAGATCAGGAGTGCATTGCCTGCCAGTATGAAAATGAATTTATACCTGATGCTGGAAGAAATTGTACATAATACGATGAAACATGCGCAAGCCAGCAAGATGTATATTACCATACGGGAAACCAGACAAAGGCTTGAACTGATTACCGAGGATAATGGAACCGGTTTTAATTTTATGGAAAAAAACAAAAAGGGACTTGGACTTACCAGTCTGAAAGACCGGGCCATTATTTTAGGCGGCGAATTGTATTGCCATTCATCACCGGGGAAGGGTACCTGTTATATGCTTAAAATACCCATTCAAAAATGGAACGGATCACTATCATCATAGCGGAAGACAACCTGGCCTATGCCGAAGGACTGCGATCTGTTTTACAGCAATACAGAAAGGTAAAAGTTATAGGTATTGCGCAGAACGGGAAGATTTTAATGAAAATGTTAGCGGATACCCGTCCGGATATTGTATTAATGGATATACAGATGCCGGAAATGGATGGCATTGAAGCAACCAGGAGGATGCAGGAATTATATCCCGAAGTAAAAGTGATTGCCCTCACGATATTATCAGCACCCAAGGCTATTATTTATGCTTTGCGTGCCGGTGCCTGGGGATATATCAATAAGAACAGTGAAGGAAAGGGATTGATCAGCGCTATCATGTCGGTGCATGCGGGTATGCGAACTTTCTGCCCAACGACAACAAACCGGGTGGCTCATTTAATGGTGAATAGCGAACTGAAATTATTCAATGAGCTTATTTATTTTAATGAAATAGAAATGCAGATCATCCGGTTAACGTGTAAGGAATATCATTACAAAGAAATACAGCAGGCCTTGTTTATCAGTTCTGCCACCTACCACCGGCATATCAAAGCCATCAAAACAAAAATGAATGTGCGGGATAAAACGGGGATTGCGTTGTATTCGATGAATTATGGCCTTATTGAGGATTGGGTGATTGGGGGTTGAACTATGGTTGAACGGTTGTTGAACGGTAGTTGAATATTTGTTGAATAGTTGTTGGACGGTGGTTTAAAAGATTAAGGGTTTAAAAAGGGTGAACAATTGTTGAACGGTGGTTTAAAAGGTTTAATAATGGATGAACTATTGTTGAACGATGGTTTAAAAGTTTAAGGGTTTAAAAATGGGTGAACAATTGTTGAACGGAGGTTGAAACATTCCCATATATAAAAATGTTAAATTTTTTTTCCTCTCTTTCTGGGATAGATCATGAAAAACAGGATGACCTTATCTGATATGGAGCAGTTGAAAAATACAGCCGAATTTATCAGGAATAACATGCACCGGAAAATGAAGCTTGATGAATTGTGTGCTATTGCCCTGATGAACAGGCACCGACTAAATAAATGTTTTCAAAATATTTATGGGAAACAGGTATTTGATTTTATTACAGCACAGCGTATGCAAAAATCAAGAGAATTGCTTTTGCAAACCGATGATTCTATACAGGACATTGCCAGTGCTACCGGTTATGATTATGCGAATAATTTTTCAAAGGCTTATAAAAGGTATTTTGGATATAGCCCGGGCGAAGAGAGGAAGGTTTAGGCTTTTTTAAGTGTCCTGAAAGTAAAAGATTAAAACACCTGAAAATTATAAACAGTTATATCCTTTTTGTCTTAGTCTTAGCCATTATTAGCCTAATTGCATTAAAAACTCCCGATCGCATACAAAATAATACACAACGGATAGGTAATATTTAATTTTTGTATTCATCTTTATGGTGCAAAAAAAATTGCATCATTCAGCGGCTGATGCTTTCATAAAACTCCTGTTATGAAACCTGGCCTGCTAGTTGAAATTATTTCAGCCATCCTCATTTTACTTTTTGTATACACTGCATTAAGCAAGCTGGTTTCATTAGATCAATTTCAGGATGTTCTATGGCAGGCACCTATGATCGGGCATGGAGCAGGCATCTTAGCGAGGGCAGTGCCGCTGGCCGAACTATTGATAGCCCTGCTCCTTCTTTTTCCATTTACAAGAGTTTGGGGGTTGTATAGCTCATTAGGTTTGTTGTTGGTTTTTACCGTTTATCTGGGTTACATGATTGTTTCTGTGACTGACCTCCCCTGCCAGTGCGGTGGTGTGATCAGCAG
This sequence comes from Chitinophagaceae bacterium, assembly GCA_013696395.1. Lineage (GTDB taxonomy): Bacteria > Bacteroidota > Bacteroidia > Chitinophagales > Chitinophagaceae > JACCYQ01. Next base: position 1,750 of record JACCYQ010000076.1, on the reverse strand, counting down.
TCTTAGCTGGGCCCAGCATATATATTTTAACCTGTTCTTTATTGGTATAACGTGGTTGGGTATACGAAGAAGTTTACAGGTGGATAGTTTGAGGGTTTAAGAGTTTAAGGGCTTAAATGTTTAAAGTAGTTAAAGGATTATTGAACAGTAATTGAATAATGTTTAAAAGTTTAAAAGTTTGAAGTGATTGAAGCTTCTGTTTGACAGAGGCCGACAACAATATTACGTAATCAGTGGAAGCCGAAAAACTGTGATAGAGTAGGCAATAATTAATCATTAAAAATTTTCAGTATGAAAAAGTATTTTTTGGGCCTAATGGCCATTGTATTTGCAGTTGCCAGCAGCGCATTTACCGTTTCAGAAAAATCAAGTGCAACTAATTTTGATCCTATGTTACATTTTTTTAACGGCACTAATTACCTGGGACAACGTACCTTATCAGCACAGGAAGTATTATGCCCTGGTGCCGGCATTCTTTGTGCAAAAGGTTATGAAGAAATTGATGAGGAAACCGAAACACCCATTGTAAATACCTGGGTTGCTGATGCACAAAAAGCGCAATAAAAAACAAACAGCCGCCTTTAGGGCGGCTGCTTTTTTTAGTCTTTAAATATTATTACTTCCAAGGGTCTTGTCTCCAACACAAGCTCCAGGCCATGAATATTAAGCGCTTTATTTATTTGCATCCAATTTTTTAACTGATTTGGCAAACTAAAATCAGCCTTTCCTTTATAACCTGTTTCATCAATTACCGGATAAGGCATTGCGCTTATTTCGTTCAACCATTCTACAAAAAAATACAAACGAATATTGCGCCAATATAAACTATCCGTAGTTGCATAACTGTCAGCAGGTGTATTTGATTTTGCTGCTATTTTATCTGTTGTAGTCAACCGCTTAAGCACTAGTACCTCCATTGGGCGGGTTTCCAGGCTAGTGGTAATATTAAAAAATCGATCCAGATCCTGTTGCATAAATCGATATATCTTTTTTTTGGAGGTATCTTTTAAGATAAGGTCATAACAATACAAATCATTAAAACGTGGGTCATTGAGCAGCCCTTTACCTTCAATAAGATACCTGTTATTATGAAAAGCTCCATATTGATCAAAAGCAATATAGTAGAGTTTTTTAAAATCTGCATTGCGACTATTAATACGCAAAACACTATCAATATTGTTATAGATTGCTTTATTGGAACCGGATAATATTCCCGACCTGGGCCCTCCTATATATGAATAAACAACTAACTTATTTTTATTCTTTTGGTATTCATTAACCATTAATGGCGTTAGGGAAAATAAAATATCAGGGTCCATAATATCCTCTTTCAAAGGAAGATTCAAAGTTGCTTTTGAGATAAACAATTTCAGATTTTCGGTCGTTACTTCTTCATGACCAGTTATGCCGCTGATAATGCCAAAGTTATTTACCCATACAACATGAGGTTGAAAGCGGTGTGGAAATTTTTTGTGAAAGAAAGTATCACCTGCCACCACAGGAACCTGTATATTTTTAATAATTGTTTTGTATGCAAATGCGTCTTTAATTTTTCGATCTGAAAAACCAGTAATCACCAGGACATTCATCCTGTTTTTCATTTGCAGATTTATAGAATCCAACTTCGTCAAAAATTTGTTGGATACCTCACAATCGCTGTTCCAAAAAACAATGAGCAATGGTTTCTTTAAAAAATCTTTCATTGATGCACCGGCCTTTGAATAATGGATGATATTTGAAAAGCGGGTAT
>JACCYQ010000070.1 GCA_013696395.1 Chitinophagaceae bacterium | reverse complement strand
AAAAAGATTTCTGGCATATGAAATTGTAAAAAGATTGAAAGAGAAAAAAGTAAATGACATACTTGATATGTTACATGCGGGTGTGAAGCAAAGAGAAAAAAAGAAGGGACAAATACACAAAGTTTTTCAAGACAGTTTTGATGCTAAAGAATGTTATTCAGAACAATTTATTTTTCAGAAACTAGATTACATACATCACAATCCGGTGAGTAAAAAGTGGCAGTTAGTCAATGATTTTACAGATTATGAATATTCAAGTGCATCATTCTATGAAAAAGGAATAAAGAAATATGAAAAGCTGGTAAGCATTCATGATACATTATTTAATGAAATCCCGGGGTCTCGCCCCACACAAGGCCCGGCTGTGAAGACCCCGGGCTGACCTGAGAGTTTGAAAAATTGTTTACGCCTTTACAGACAAAGACAGAAATTAGAGTTCTAAAGCGTGTGGACAAACTTCCAGTTTTACTTATTCAGACAGTTCTGCGACTTGGAAATTTGGACTTCATAAAATATATCCTAGTTTCAGACAATGAAATAAAAGCTTCTAATGAAACAAAAGAAAAACGATTAAAAATTCCGATAACTGAAGCAGGACATTTGACCGCAACAGGAATTTGCATAGTTTATCATTTAGACTATAAAACTATTGACTTCGACGAAATAAATTCACCGACAAAGGGAAATGGACAAAAAATGGTTGAATGTGTTTTAAAAGATTTCCCCAAAGATTGGCAAGCAGGAATTTTCATGGATTGGAGCGGTGGGTTTTGGAACAAAATGAAAGAGAAGTATAAAGCTGTAAGTTGGTTAGACGACTAAATCGGCTTCGCGGTTGCTGTCCGCACCAACCAAAGGCTTAACTAATCTATCTTCAGCCAGCCCGTGATACTCAGCCGCGGCCTGTTTGCTACGAGCACTTCGTGTGGCAGCTCATCACTTCGAAAGAAAACACTCTTGCCTGTTACTGGTAATATTTTTTGAACGTCGCCTCCATCATAGATACATAATTCCCCGCCATCGTTTTCCTGCCAATCTTCATTGAGGTAAAAGATGAGTGAATATTTACGGCTGCTGTTATTGCGAAACTGGTCGAGATGTTTTTTATAACAACTTCCGGTTTCATACATGGCATAATGAAACTCATAACCGTTGATATCGGTGTAATTAAGGTTATGGTTGAGCGCTGCACGAATACTGTACGCTCCAATGTACACAAGCAAAACAATGTGTACCCCTAGAATTTCCTTAGATTTACATACTTTCGCATTCAACTAATTAGGCAGAGAATTCTATGACAAAAACAACTATTTGCCAGGGATGTTGGGAACAAATGCACACGCCCATTCCTATACGGGGCCCTTTGTCACTTTTGTTCAGGCCTTTCGGCATAAAGAAAAGCCAGATGCATCCTAATCTCTGCACCATTTGCGAGAGTATGTTTACAAGAGTAAAAAAGCATAAGCAAATATCTATTAGTACAACTATTTTCTTTGCTGATCTGCGAGGCTATACTAATTTATCTCAGCAGATAGAACCAGAGAAAATGAATGAATTGCTGCATTGTTTTTATGATCAATGTTCAGCGGCGGTATGGGAAAGAGAAGGCATCATCAACAAATTTATAGGTGATTCAGTGCTGGCGATTTTTAATTTCCCACTGATCAGGAAAGAACATGTGGCAAATGCTGTTAATGCTGCTTTGGATTTGCAGAACAAATGTGAACACCTAAAAGACCAGATCGGCCTTGGTGATGAACAGGAGCTTGGTGTTGGCATTGGCATACATACGGGTAACTGTTACCTGGGTGAAGTTGGCACATCTTATAAGGATTTTACGGCTATAGGACCGGTTGTTAACCTTGCCTCCCGTCTGCAGGGCGCGGCAAGTGCCGGAGAAATTCTTGTTACCGAAAATGTGTTCAGCATCGTGAAAGATCAGTTCCCGTATGCGCAACAGAAAACTGTTACTTTAAAAGGCATCCGTGATCCTGTAAAAAGTTATGTGCTTAATGCCGTTGAGACCGCTGTTGAATAATTCGGAGATTAAGTGCTGCGCTGCCTTTTATAAGCGCTGTTATAGCCGGGTTGCATTTATGACTCTGTCTCATCCGAGTCTCCCGCAGGGGACTCGGAGTGGAAACGCTCATTGAAATTAATGTCCGCCCGGGGTCTTCATTGCCAGGGCAGGTGCGTGGGGAGACCCCGGATGGAATTTTGATGTAGTTGAATTACCTTTATTATTGCCCGTTCGTTTTCAACATGATCAGCAGACTAATTGTATTTATTTTATAACTTTTACCTGTTATAATTGGCTTCCCTTAATTCATCAAACAAATGCTTATGATGCGGTTTATAAGTGGTTCAATAGCCTCTTTGAAAATAATATTTTTGTAAATGGTTATGTGATCATGCCTAATCATGTACATGTGCTTTTACATTTTCCTCAAATGCCCAAATCACTGAATATTGTTATCGGCAATGCAAAAAGATTTCTGGCATATGAAATTGTAAAAAGATTGAAAGAGAAAAAAGTAAATGACATACTTGATATGTTACATGCGGGTGTGAAG
>JACCYQ010000068.1 GCA_013696395.1 Chitinophagaceae bacterium | reverse complement strand
GAAAAGCAGATAATAATTATGACAGTACATAACAATAAATGAATGGTTATATATTATTGATGCATCTGCCCAGCAATACAAGGAATGATGCATCAAGCATACACTTAATCATACATATTAAACATCTTAATGGAGATGTAATTCTTAGGAAGTGGAATTGCTGAGAATAGAATTAAACTGTTTTTCGTGGATTGAAAATCAACTAAAAAAAGCAAATGCTACTTTATTAATCAGAAGCGAAATTCATGAAGTTGATACAGGGGGAAGGAGAAGAATTGTAGAGTGAATCTAATATAAAAATCTTAACAATACTGTTTAAATATATTTATTTTTTAAAAATGCATTAATATCTATTGACAATTATCAATAAAAAGGATCCTGCAAAATATACAGGATCTTTTTTCGGTTAAGGCTAACGGGTAAATGGTTTATTTCGGGGTTCCTAATTATTTTTTGCTTCCTAAAAGCGGCTTATAGTATAGAATTTCCGAAAACTGGCGATCCAAACCTTCTTTCTGATTTTTAAGCCAGGTGTTCCAGCCATCGGCACCGTTAATTTTTGTAAATCTTACATCAAAGGGTTCTGCCATTTGAACATCACGGTCTTTTAACCCATTCTTATAGCGGCTTACAATATTGATCTCTGGTTCGCCGGAAAGAGTTGTTACATAAACTGCCATTGAAAAACCATCCGATTCCCAGACTTTTTTCTGTGCCCGGATGTTTGCAAGTATTTCCCCATAATAGCCGGGTTTATAATACAAATGGTTTACCGAAATTATATCCGAAAAATGACCCATGGCAACGGTACTCAGGTCTTCCTGGAAACTGACATATTTGGTAGTATATTTATCCATCAAATGAGGTTGTACGGTTGTTTCCCAATCTTTCATATGCACATCTCCTAAATCGCCCCTGTTATCTACACCCGTCCAATTGGTAGGCCCTTCTACAATATGGTAACCACCTGCATCGGGGCCGGTTTCAATGGTATAGACCCGCCAGCTATGATCACCTTTATGAAATTTTTGCGCATGTGCAGCCAGTGCTTTTTCAAACATTGCCACTTTGCCCGTTTTTGGAAAATAACGGCTTACACTCAATAAGTTTTTGTTCTGTGCCATACCCAATAATGGTAACACCATGAACAGTAGAATTAATTTTCTCATAGCAGAAATTTTTTTTGGTTAACAATGATGTATAATAAAATCAGTCTTCCAGATAAGGAAGCAGTTTAGAAGGATAGTAACTAAATAGTTTTGGTGGGGTTGATTGCTTTCTCAATCTACTGATATAAAATGGATGTAAAATTTTTATTTGCAATTACCTGCCATGATGATTCGGTTGAGGATTAGATGATCTATTGTTTAGATTCTGTGTTTAAATAAAAGGATAATGTTTCTCACTAAAGCCCTATTCCTAATTCCCAATTTACTAATTCCCCTATCAACAAATCAACCATTCAACTTGCACAGATCCTTCGCTACGCTCCCACGATATGCATCGGGGCAGGCAGGATGACATCAAAAAGTAAAACTGTATTTGTGCATTCTTTTTTGGAGTGGCCCAATTTAATAAATAATTTTTTTAATGCCGTGTAAGGAACGAACTATGCTGTTGAGAATTTGAATTTATGGCATATCAAATATTCAATCATTTAACTGCTCAAGTTATTTCTAATTTCTTCGAGTCGGGCCACATCAAATAAATCTTTTGGTCGTTTTGCACGAAGCTTCATTTCCTTTAATGCTTCGTAGGGAACAATATTTAAAAATATGCCTTCATGTATTTCGAATACGTTTTTATCCTTTTCAGCCTCGTCAAATGAAATTGAATGATGTACAAACGTTAAAACATCAATTACATGATCACCTTCACCAATAGTTCCTATGAAAGGATTGGTAAAATCTTCCAGCTTTAGCAAGGCCATTTCGCTTTCCGAATACTGCATGCACAATAAAGTATTTATAAAAGCCTGGCGGTTATTATTTTCAGGTGCTAACCAAATATCCATGTCTTCCGTATTCCTGTTATATCCATAATAATTAACAGCATATCCCCCAATTAATAAATAACGAAGTCCATTTTGCTGGGCACATCGCAGGAAAAGTAAAAACTCATTATTCAGAATGTCCATTTACGGATTCGTATTTTGCGGGAATTGTTTTTTGAAGGGTGAAGTAATCTGGTCATTTGCTGCATTTGGTAAAGCTTTCTGAAGCGTTCCGTAATGGTTGTATGAAGCATCAGTTTTTTATGATATGCTTCCTGTTCTTCCAATGAATTAAATATGCGGATTGATTTTTTCACCATCCAAATTTAAAACTAATCATGGATTTTGCCAATTAACGTCTGTTCAAATACCCAATGGTTTCTCACACCCTTCGCTGCGCTCCCACGATATGCATCGGGCAGGCAGGATGACATCGAAAAGTAAAACTGTATTTGTGCATTCTTTTTTGGAGTGGCGCAATTTAATAATGGCTATTCAATGTTGTTATGGTAAGGGACAAACATCTTGTATGTTGATGTGTTTAAAGTTTAAATGTACAGGCCTTGTGTTTATAGAATTCCCTTCAATCCCCGATGCATATCGTGGAAGTATGTCGTGTGACGTTCAACAAATCAACCATTAAACTTATTAACTGTTCAATCATTCAACATATCAACCATTCACACGCACAAAAAAAAAGATCCCGCTTTTCAACGGGATCTTCGTTTAGTGGTTTTCGTTAGTATTATTGTTTTACAATCTGAATCACCGAACGTTTATCACCCTGTCTTACTTCTACCAGGTAAATACCTGCTACAAACTTGTCACCAAAGCGGTATGACTGATTTGCCGAACCACGGGTGGTGTACACTACCCTGCCCTGTATATCAAACACTTTCAGATCTACCGTTTCCTGGCTGCCGCTGGTTACATTGAGGTTAAAGAACCTTTCAGATGGATTCGGGTAGGCTTTGACGGTGAATAGTTGAGTAATAGCAGGTTTTTGAATTGTTTCAGCAATCGGATTTGTTGTAACACTGGTAGGAGCTGTGGATGTGGTAGTTGTTGTGCCTAAATTAAATCCACTATGGACTACCAGGTTGCCGCCACCGAGATTCATCATTCTTGTAAGGCTACCTACCCAATTACTTGACCAGATAATATTTGATAAAACATTGGGATCATCGGTTCCATTTACCAATACAAATGATATGGAGTCATTAATGCCGGGCTCTCCGTTATCTATCATTTTTACGTAAAGGTAAAGGTTGCCGCCTAAGGACACTGGCGATGCTGAGTTGGTAATATCTGTCAGGTTTGTCTTCGACACATATTCAGCAGTCTTCCTGTTTGGATTGGTCATATTCACACCAAGTGATATCA
>JACCYQ010000067.1 GCA_013696395.1 Chitinophagaceae bacterium | reverse complement strand
AGGGGATCATCATTTCGTCCGATTTGATAGGATTCATCCGCTTTATAACGATGCAGCGAATAACGATCTTCATACGTATATACAGCCACTGTTTTAATCAATAATTCTGTTGCGGCCCGCAGTACACGAATAGCAATTTCTCCACGATTGGCGACGAGCAATTTTCTAATGCGCATAAATTAAAATGATTTTATTAGTCTAAGGTTAAATATTACCTCCATAGTGATCGCAGAAAGATATTCATTAAAATAATGGATTATGATGAGAATGCAAATTAGTTTGAATGATATTAAAATGACTCATCCGCTTTAATACTTAAAACTATCCGAAACAGTAAAAAACCATCTATTTCAATTTTCTTTTTAATTTGAATCAGGGTCATCTCTATAAAAATAAAAAGGTCTCAATTTCTTGAAACCTTTAATTCTTTTGTGACCCGGATTGGATTCCCTGCCTGCGTGACACAGTCAGGGAACCAATGACCTTCCCGCCCTTAGCGGGATGCTCTATTTGCGGAACTTATCAATTCTTTAATTCTGTTTTTGCTTTTCCAACTCTTTATTTCTTTTTCCCTTTTTAGCGCATCCGATTTGTTTTCGAATAGTTCATGATAAGCAATTATCCAGTCTTTAGCTCTTGCAGTAAATCCCTTGTGATCATAAAGATGCTTACGCAGTCTTTGTTCCAGGGCATCTGCTGTACAGCCAATATAGTACTTGTCAAGCATGTCTGAATAAAGTATGTAAACGGTTGCCATCATAAAATAAAAAAAATGTTCACTATGCGACACGCTTTTGTGACCCGGATTGGATTCGAACCAATGACCTACTGCTTAGAAGGCAGTTGCTCTATCCAACTGAGCTACCGGGCCTATTTTTACATTCAATTTAACAATAACCGAAAATTAAAATTCAATTTAACAATGACCTCCCCGACTTAAAGTCGGGGTGCTCTATCCAGCTGAGCTACCGGGCCTATTCATTCAATATAAGTAATGACTAGTATAACTACCGCGCCATAACCCAAGGGCGCAAAATAAAAGAAAATTTACAAGCCCTGCAAAACTCTTTCTAAGCAGTGGAGATGCCTGAGCTTGCAAAAAAATCTAATTAAATTTGTTCTAATGACCATCAGGCGTTTTTTTTACAGGCTCACAAATTGGGAAACCTGGTATTATTTTACCAAATATATTCCGCTGGCACCCGTTTGGCTTTGGTATTGTTTAAAAGCCCGTTCGTGGTGGTTTTTCACCCCTTCAAATCCTACCCTTACATTTGGCGGTTTTGAAGGTGAAAGTAAAAAGGAAATGTATGAGCAATTGCCGCCCGGCAGTTATCCCAAAAGCATTTTTATTGATCCCAAAATCCCAGCAGATGATTTGAACGGCCTGGTTACAGAAAATGAATTTACTTACCCATTTGTTGTAAAACCCGATGTAGGTATGATGGGTTTCATGTTCCGCAATATTGAAAATCAGGAACAGTTAAAAATTTATCACCAGCTAATGCCGGCCACTTATATTTTGCAGGAACTGGCTCCTTATCCCATTGAAGTCAGTGTATTTTATTACCGCTTTCCCCACCAGCCAAAAGGCCATATCACCGGATTTGTAAAAAAAGAATTTTTGCAGGTCACGGGTGACGGAGTGTCAACTTTGAAAAAATTAATCAAGGAGCATCCACGTGTTTTATTCAGGTTGAAAGAGCAACTTTCAAAACATGAAAGTCGCTTGCATGAAATTATACCCAAAGGAGAAATATTCGTTTTGTCCTATGCATTGAATTTAAGTCGGGGTAGCCGGCTGATCAGTCTGGCCCATGAAAAAGATGATAAGCTTTTAAAAATATTTGATGATCTGAGTCATTATGCACGCCACTTTTATTATGGCCGTTACGATATTAAATGTGCCAGCATCAATGATCTAAAAAATGGGAAAAATTTCACCATACTTGAATACAATGGATCGGGCGCTGAACCACACCATATTTACGGCAACAATAATTCATTGTGGCAAGCTTATCGCATCCTGGTGCATCATTGGGAAGTATTGTACCAGATCTCCCGGTTCAATCATTCAAATGGTTTTCCATACTGGCCTTTCAGGAAAGGACTTAGTTTTTTAAAAGCTTCAAACAGGTATTTCAAGGAACTGAAAAGAATTGATAAAGAAACGGAATTATAATGCCACTGATTAAATAAGGCATGATTTTTTTCATCAGAAGAATACTATGGTAATGCAAGAAACTGAAGAAGAGGATATTATCAGGATCTTTTTTGAACAACTTTCTGAAAAGGAATTTCCCTGTGTAGCCGCTAAAGCAGCACTCGCCAGTGATCAGATAAAATGCATGGTGGCCGGTCATATGGCTTGCCCGCAACAGGATAAAGAATTGTTGCATTTTTTGTATGATTTTGTAGATGATTTTCGCAATGCTGATTCATTGTATCACAGTGCGGTAATTATATTTAAACAACCGTTGAATCTGGATGAAAAATTATTTGATCAACTTTTATGGTTAAGACTGCAGTCATTAAGTAATATGGATGCCTTACAATATGAGTACGATGAAAGAGTTGCTTATGATCCTGGTTCACCGGATTTCAGTTACAGTTTAAAGAAAGAAGCTTTTTTTGTAATTGGCATGCATCCTTCCAGCAATCGAAATGCAAGGCGGTTTAAATACCCGGCAATTATCTTCAATCCGCATATTCAATTTGAAGAATTAAGGCAGCATGGCAAATACGAACCCATGCAAAAAGCGATCAGGAATCGCGATGACCTGTATTCAGGGTCTGTAAATCCAATGCTCAGTGATTTTAGTGAATCCTCTGAAGCCATTCAATACAGTGGAATGAAATATAATGAGCACTGGAAATGTCCCCTAAAAATAAATCATGGAAAAATTAAACATTATTCAACCACGTAGTGCCGCTTCATTCATTTTAAAAAAGGGGCAAATATTAAAGGTGGTGGATATTGAAGGCGAACAGGTCGCTGATTTTATTTGCTTTAGCTTAGATGATAAAAGAGAATATCTTTCTTCCGGCCGTACCATCGATTATGCTGAAACAATCTATTTGACCAAAGGCCATAAATTTTATTCGAATCGCAGTAAAGTTATGTTTCAAATGACTGAGGATACGGTTGGCCGTCATGATTTCCTGTTGACGCCATGCAGCGCCGATACATTCCGGATAATTTATGGTGATACAAATCCGCACAGGGGATGTCATGGAAATTTAACAGCAGTATTAAAAGAACATGGGATAGAGCCGGATATGATCCCTACCTGTTTTAATATTTTCATGAATGTACCAGTGGATGCAGAAACCGGAAAAATTTCCGTTTTGCCTCCTAAAAGCAAAAAGGGAGACCATATCAAATTGCAGGCAAATATGGACCTGGTAGTTGGGCTTACCGCATGTTCTGCAGGTATGTCGAATAATTATTCATTTAAACCTATTGGCTACATTATTACGGATCAATAAAAATCTAAAAAGCGTTGTACATCAGTTTGGATAATTGAATTGTTTATTTTCCTTTTTCACGCCATTATCAAATTCTCAAATTGTCAAATTCTCAAATTGCATTTTCATGCTTAACTTCCAATATATGGATGTAAAAATAGAAGAGCGCTGGAAGAAAGTGTTACAGGCAGAATTTGATAAGCCCTATTTCAGCGAAATTGTCAACCATATAAAAATTGAAAAAGCACAGGGTAAAATGATTTATCCCAAAGGATCACAGATATTCTATGCATTTGATTCTACTCCATTCGATAAAGTGAAAGTGGTCATTCTCGGCCAGGATCCCTATCATGGTGCGGGACAGGCACATGGATTATGTTTCTCCGTTCAGCATGGTACCAAACCCCCACCCTCACTCGTAAATATTTTTAAAGAATTGAATACTGATTTAGGTGTTCCGATTAATGCTTCCGGGAACCTTAGTTCATGGGCACATCAAGGTGTTTTATTATTAAATGCGATATTAACTGTAAGAGCTAATGAACCCGCAAGCCATGAAAAAATTGGATGGATGAATTTTACGGATGAAGTGATCAGAATATTATCAACCCAGAAAAAAAACCTGGTGTTTTTATTATGGGGAAACTTTGCCCGCCATAAAAAAACTTTGATCGATGTTAACCATCACCTGGTTTTAGAATCGGCACATCCCTCCCCTTTTAGCGTTACCAAATTTTCCGGATGCCGGCATTTTTCAAAAGCAAATGAATACCTGGCCGTTCATCATATTGACCCGATAAACTGGCATTTATAAAAAAATAAAATAAAGAACGGGCTATCTTTTATTTTCGCCATTAATAAAAGATTAATGGAAGTCATTAAAAATTTTCTGGGTCGCATTTTAGCCTTCTGGGCATTATTCGTTTTTGTCATTACCATGCTGCTGATCATTCCCGCTGCATGGCTTACCCGGTTTATCAAAACCGAACCCCGGCGCAGTACCGTTTTTATAAATGTTTCCAGAGTATGGATGAAAATGTTTTTTGTGCTGATAGGAGTACGCCGCATTTTTACCGGCCGGGAATATTTTAAAAAAGGCGAAAATTTCATTATCGTTTGCAATCATAATTCATTCATGGATGTACCACTTACATCGCCCGGCATACCCGGCCCCAATAAAACTATTGCCAAAGATGAAATGGCTAAAATCCCTGTATTCAATATTATTTATAAAGGAGGAAGTGTTTTGGTAAATCGCAAAAGTGAAGCAAGCCGTAAGGCGAGTTATATGAAAATGAAAGAAGTGCTGAAATTGGGCATGCATATGGTGATCTTTGCCGAAGGCACCCGCAACAAAACAAAAGAACCCCTTCAACGTTTTCACGATGGAGCATTCAGGCTGGCTATAGATACCCGCAAGCCGATTTTACCCACTGTAATTTTTTATACGGAAAGAGTTTTGCCACTGCATAAAAAATTCTTTTTCTGGCCTCACCGTGTAGAGATGCACCATCTGCAACCTGTACCCATAGCCGAAAATGAAACTGCAGAAAATTTAAAGAATCAGGTGCAGGAGATCATGCGCCGGTTTATTGTTGAAAATAAGCGTTAAAATGTCTGGAAAGATCTTGTTCGATTCACTTTCAAATCCTGTAATAAAGCGGATTTAGGATTGATATTAATGCTGAAATAACGAAACAAACCTACCGGCGCCACACTGATAGACATTTGCCAGCAATGCAGATCTCTTGAAATAGACATCTGGAAAGTCTGCAATTCCCGGGTGTTTAAATTATAATATCCATCAGCGCTGAAATTCCATTTCTCTGTTAAATTAAAACTTCCATTGAAACGGAGGTCACTGCTGAATTCAGTGGAAAAGCCACTATAATCCGGTCTCAATTGTTCAAAGAAGTTCAGTGAAAATGATAAACCCAATGTCCAGGGAATGTTAAAGTCCACAAATTCGTTGGGATTTTGCTGCATATATTCCAGCAATCTTTGCTGATCCCCTACCAGTGCGGGATCACTTCTCTGCATATCCAACTGCTCTTGCTTTTTGGCCTCCTTTTCAGAATCTTTTGGTTTGCTTTGAAATTGGGTGGAGATGGCAATATTTCCATTGGTTATATTCCCCGGCGTAAACCGACCACTACTCCAGACATAACGATCCAGATTCCTGCCCCTGCTATCTCTTTCATAGGGATTAAGCGTTGCATTGGCGCTGATATTTATTTTCTCAAACAGGGTGCTCCGCAGGTATAGATTAAATGGTTGTAATTTCAGGGAATCTGCGAAAAAGTTATATGATGAACTCATTCCAAATCCATCGATCAATCGAATTTTTCTGATGGCCGCTTCACCGGTATCTTTCCGGTTTCGATGTTTCATTTCGATATTATTATCAATCTGGAAACTCAAGCCACCAAATTCACCTTCACCATAAAAGGAATATAATCCCCCGGCAAATTCATTAAAGCGCAAAGTCCTTCCGGTTGTATCCACCTGCACATCATAATAATGTTTCCCCGACAAATCTGGCCTGTAATTAACACTAAGTGTGGGACGGATCACGTGCCTGATAGCTATGATATTTGAATTCTTGAAATTATAGGTTCCGAATACAGCGGTATTTAAACCAATACCAGTGGACAAACTATGATCTGTAAAAAAACCTTTATTAATAACGGTGTCTACCTTTTGATTTATATTATTCCATCGGCGATGGAAAGTTTGTGCAAACCAGGTTTGGCTGTAGGAAACATTTGGTGAAACCATTATTGCTCCACCTAAAATAGGCGGCAAGGAAAGTGAAATAGGAATACTATGTTGCGCACCCCATTGAAAAGTATCAATCAGGTTGCGAAAATTAAATGCAGAATCATAAAAAGCTATCTGGTTACGAAATGCACCATTATAACCAACACCTAATTTTTCATACCATTTTGGTGATCCGATCAGTTCTTTTGGTTGCAATGGATAAATGGTATTCACCGTAAATCCGGCATCGGGCAAACTAACATTCACAAGCCTTGTATTATTATTCTGGCTATGGTTGGCACTCAGGGTAAGACTATATGGTTTATCCTGCCATGTTTTAGAATAACGAATACTGGAATAAAGCTGGTTTTGAAAATTCTGATTTACATTATTGGGTACCAAACGGTTAAACTGGGTTGAACCTGCATTGACACTGGCTCCAAATGTTGTACCTGGTCTTGCACGGCTATCTACAGTGTGGTTCCAGTTTACCTGGAAACTTTTTGAATTTAAAAAATCCGGATCACCTTTAAAATTAGCCCGGGTATTTTGTACAGTCAGGTTAAAGGCTCCATTGTATTTGTATCTTTTTCGGTAAGTAGGTGAAAAGCTGGCAAGCCAGCCCCCATAAGAATAAATATTTCCACGCAGGGTTACATCAATAAATTCATTCAATACTTTATAATAACCAAGACCTTCTAATCCCAAACCCATTTGTTCATTAGTGGCAAAACTGGGTGCCAGCATACCGGAATGCTGACCACGACTTAATGGATAAAATCCGAATGGCAGGTATATAGGAATCGGTACACCTTCAAACTCCGGGTGTGTAGGTCCCGAAATGGCAAGCTTTTCATTAATTAATTTTAATTTATTGGATTTGAATGCAAAATGCGGTTCATCCAGGTTGCAGGTGGTAAATATTCCTTCACTTACAAAATAAGTATCAGCGCCAACTTTTTTAATATCCTTACCTTGTATAAACATTTCACCCGATTGGGTAAATGTATTTTTGGTAAGACCCTTTTGCGTTTTGAAATTAAACCGGATGGTATCGCTGCTAAAATTATTTTCACCTTGTACAAATCGGGCACGATCATCTATTTCGCCCAAACTGTCTCTTCCACTAATGGCGGTTAAAATGTTTGATTGCTGGTCCAGTTCTACATATGGTGAAGTAAGGGTAATATCCTGGTATTGCGTTTTGGTATTCCCATATAGAAGGATCTGTTTCCGTTGTATCAGTACAACTGCTGAATCTTCCGCTTCATAGGTCACCGGGCCATCCAGTGAATCTCTGCTCATCTTCAGGGAAAAGGTATCTACTATTTGGATCACCGAATCAAAAATTGGAATCGTATCCCTTGAAGGTAATGTATCGGTAACCTGTATGCGGGGTTTGGGTACCGTATCAAGTTGCTGAAAATTCCTGCTTGCTGTTAATGGAATGTAAAAATATTTTGAAGAAATATGCGAAGCAGAAGTTTTCCACGTTAATGTTAACAATAACAATGCTGTTAGTGCGGCGGAAAACAAGTATTTTAAGTTAGATTTGTAGTATACCCTCATACGGTGAGAACAAAAATAATCCTTTAAACCTTAAACAATTTGTGAAGATTCCTACTAACCGCAAAAAGCCGAATCTACCATGTTTAAACGCACCTTATTAAGCTTAACTCTCCTGGCTATTTGCCCGGTCATCTTTTCATTCATTCAATTTGGAACTGATCAGAAAGTGATCAAGACTATTGTTATTGATGCCGGACACGGTGGACATGATGGTGGAGCCCGTGGTACTTACAGTTCAGAAAAAGATATTTGCCTGGATATATCACTGAAACTTGGTGCCCAAATTGAAAAGGAAATTCCGGATGTAAAAATAATATACACCCGCACCTCAGACAGTTATCCTGAATTGCATGCCAGGGCTAAAATGGCGAACCAGGTAAATGCAGACCTGTTTATTTCAATCCATGTTAATTCAGCCCCTGCCAAAAAAGGAAAAAACCTCGCAGGATATACTTATGTAGGTAAAGGATCTAAAAGAAGAAAAGTTCCCAAATACACTTATTACACAATCCCTAATCCCGCAAAAGGTACTGAAACTTATATCTGGGGTGCCCATAAAAATGAAGACAAAGAAGTTGCTTTAAGGGAAAATGCCCCAATGATGATGGAAGCAAATTATAAAGATAAATATGGTGAGGTTGATCCGAACAGCCCTGAGTTTATCGCTTTATCCTTATTAAAAACAAAACAGTTTTTCAAGCGCAGTGCCACATTAGCCAGCCTGGTTGAAGAAGAATTTACAAAAGTTGGCCGCACCAGTCGAGATGTTAAACAGCGCCAGGCGGGCATCTGGGTTTTACAGGCAACAGCTATGCCCAGTGTTTTGGTTGAAACCGGCTTTATCAGTAATAAGGAAGATGAAGATTATTTGAATAGTGCAAAAGGACAGGCAGAAATTGCTCATTGCGTTACGAATGCAGTAAAAAGTTATATAAGTTGGATCGAAGAACACCAGAATGCTAACAGTACAACCACCGCTAAAGTAAATGTTCCCAATGAAAAAAGTAGTTATGAATTTTTAGAACAGGTAGATAAGATGGAGAAAGAAAGACAGGGTAGATAATATAAGGGCATAATTTTTTAATATCAAAGGACGGGATCAAAATTCCGTCCTTTGTTTTGCTTTATAGCTGACTTAAATGAGGTATTAAAATATTTAACTAATTTGGCGGCCAATAAGCCCTCTACAAGGCAATAAAAAAAATACATGAAGATTAAAAATGAAACCAAAGTTGGCCTGCTGGCGGTTGTTGCAATCGTACTGCTGGTATTAGGATTTAATTTTTTGAAGGGGAATGACTTTTTTAAAAAAACCACCCATATTTACGCTGTTTTTCCCAAGTTAGGTGCTTTAGATAAATCAAATGTTGTTAAGGTCAATGGTCTGCCCATAGGTACTGTGTATGAATTTGCCTCAACTGATAAAGAAGTAAGTTCCATTTTAGTCACTATTAACCTTACTAAAGATGTAAATATTCCACGTGATTCCAGAGCTTATATCGCATCCAGCATTGTGGGTGCCTCCAGTATAACCATTGACATAGGAAGTTCAAATGAATATTTAAAGCATGGAGATACTATTCAAACAAGTATAAATGAAGGTATTTTGGGTGATCTTACATCGCAGGTAACGCCTACCCTTAGTAAAACCCGTAACGCTATTGACTCATTAACCATGCTTATTGGTAATTTTAATCGTGTGCTGGATCCCAACACACAAAATAATCTGCAATCCATTATCGCCAACCTGAATCGTACAAGTGCCCAAATACAAAACCTGTTAGCCGCACAATCCCGTGTTTTGTCTGAATCATTAAATAATGTAAATGAAATTACAGGGAATCTTGCCAATAATAGTGACCGGATAAATAGTACCATTGAAAATATGGAAACAACCACCGGTAAACTTGCCCAGGTGGATATACAAAAAACGCTGGATTCACTGGACCAATCTGTGAACAATTTAAAAACTTTCACCAATAATTTAAATCAAAAAGACGGCACACTTGGTTTGCTGATGAATGATAAAACACTTTACAACAATATCAATTATGCCATCATCGGTTTGGAAACATTGATGGATGATATTAGGGTGAACCCGAAACGCTACGTTAATATTTCAGTATTTGGTGGCAAAAATAAAGGAGGCCCCATAACTTCGCCTGAGATAAAGGATACCGTTATCAGGATTGAACAATAATGAAATATCATCCCTCTTTTTTTTTATGGATTATTTTATCGTGTTTCGCTGTAACAAATTTAGCAGCGCAGGTTCCTGTGAATGCAAACAGGAAAACTTCAACCAGGATCGTTGAAATACTTCCTGGTGCACGCAAATTGGAATATCGCCGTATTGATTCAATCACTGAATTACAGATATTGGTTGGCAATGTAAGATTGAAACAGGGTAATACACTTTTCAGTTGTGACAGTTGTGTAATTAATAAAAGCCAGAACCTGTTTGAAGCTTTTGGAAATGTACATATTGAAGAAGATACCACCAATGTTTACTCCAATTACCTTCGATACCTTACAAATCAAAGAGTCGCTTTTTTAACCGGTGGTGTTCGGTTAACAGATGGTCATGGCACACTTACCACTAATAAACTGGAATACGATGTAAATACGGGCATAGGTATTTACCGGGAAGGAGGTAAAGTTGTTAATAAACAAACGGTCTTAACAAGCACGGAAGGATACTATTATTCCGATATGAAGGATGTATATTTTAAAGACAATGTTGTATTAAATGATCCGAATTATCATTTAACCACAGATTCATTATTGTATAATACAGAATTTGAAACAGCCAGGTTTATTTCTCCCACTTTGATCAGGGATTCCACAAACCGCACCATCATTACCAGTGATGGATTTTATAATCTACAGACCGGCAAAGCTGAATTTGGTCAAAACCCGGTGATTAATGATGGAGCTGTAAGAATAACCGCTCAGCGCATAGCCATTGACGATAGTACCGGTATTTCCCAGGCCGAAGGGAATGCCTCTATTATAGATACGGCTCAGGGGACAACTATTTTGGCCGGTATTATTTTCCGGAATAACAAAACCGAATCCGTATTAGCAACCCGCAAACCGCTGATGATCATCAGGCAGGAAAATGACAGTATCTATGTGGCTGCTGATACTTTATTTTCCGGCAGGCTCACGGATCTGTATACCCCTGCTCCTGTAATGCCAGATACCATATCCGGTATAACCATAGCAGACACGCTGACCGGTATGGCATCAACCGATTCAATACGCAATGTAATGTTAAGAGACACTTTAACCAGTATTACTACCATTGATGTACAACCGAAATTGACTGATAGCACCAACCGGTATTTTGAAGCATTCCGGAATGTTCGCATCTTCAGTGATTCATTACAGGCAAACAGCGACAGCTTGTTTTATTCTTTTGCAGATTCAACATTCCGCCTATTCCAGGATCCTGTAATATGGTCCAATAAAAGCCAGATCACCGGTGATACCATTTATCTTTTTACCAAAAATAAAAAAGCCGACAGGCTGCAGGTTTTTGAAAACAGTTTGATCGTAAATGAAGTACAGCCCGAAGTCTATAACCAGATTGGAGCTACCCGGCTCGATGGATTTTTTGTTGATGGAGCTATTGATTCCGTTCGCGCCAGGGGTTTTGCAAAAAGTATTTACTATTTACAGGATGATGACAGTGCATTTTCAGGTATTAATGAAGCGAACAGCGACATAATGGATGTTTATTTTCAAAACAGTGAATTACAAAAAGTTGTATTCAGAAGTGCTGTTACAGGCACCCTTTGGCCCATCCGGCAAAAAAATCCCGGTGAAATGCGATTAACCAATTTTCAATGGCTGGAAGCACAACGACCTAAGACTAAATATGAACTGTTTGAATAAGTAAAAAATCAAAATTAAAAATTAAAAATCGTAAACGACGAACAGGACTTTGCCCGAATTCCCATTATAATTTTTTTTTTTCAAATTACTAACCAGGAATTATTTACTCTGATTCCCAATACCCAATCCTAATACAATCCAGGGCTTGATGAAGGAGAACATATCAACCAATCAACTAATCAACTACACCCTTACTTTAGGTTTTTGTTGACATTTATATATAGAATTTCGTGGCTATATTTTTCTTTCTTCAAAAAAATGTAATCGATATGAAAAAAATAATGGTATTTAACCTGGCTTTTATGCTGCTGGTTTGTTTTAATAATGCAAATGCCCAGGACTACCGGTCAGCATTAGGTGTAAGATTGAGCAGTTCGCCCGCCGTTGTAAATAATTCTGTATCGTTTAAATATTTTACAAGTGAATCGCTTGCCCTTGAAGCCCTGTTAACATTTTCAGATCCGGTTGCTATTGGTTTATTATTTGAAAAACACCGGCCATTTGGTGCAGAAGGATTGCAATGGTTTTATGGAGGAGGTGGTTACGTAGGTTTTGGCGGAAATACCAATGTAGGAGGTATGGGTATTATTGGACTGGATTATAAATTTACCAATGTCCCATTGAATTTATCGCTTGACTGGAAACCGGAGCTTAACGTGATCTCAGATATTAATTTTGAACCTGCAGCTATTGGATTTTCAGCAAGATTCACATTTGGAAGATAGAAAATCATTACAAAGTAAAGGTGAAGTAAAAATATTTTTGCTTACTTATTCGGTATTTTGCGCATTTATGCGGTTTTTCCTTTATTTTAGTTTTCGCAAACCAAACTAAATGTTAAAAAGGGAACGCCAGGCATTCATTCTTCACCAGGTGAATTTGCATAACAAAGTGCTTTCTTCTGGTCTAAGCCAGGAGATTAAGGTTTCGGAAGACACTATACGTAGAGACCTGCAGGAACTTGCTGAAGAAGGTAAAGTGATCAAAGTTCATGGAGGTGCCCTTTCTCCTTCTTTCGATCAGTTAAATTACCCTTCAGACAAAATTTATTCTCATACCCAAAAAAATATAATTGCTCAGAAAGCCGTGAGCCTGATTGAAGACGGCATGTTCATTCTGACTGGCGGCGGTACAACCATTATTGAAATGGCCCGTAATCTGCCCCCCCAATTAAGAGCCACATTTATTTCCGGAAGCATTCCTGCTATAGTTGAATATATGCATCATCCAAATTGCGATATCATTGTAATTGGTGATAAGATATCCAGGAATTCAAAAATTACAGTTGGAGCAGAGGCCATTAAACAGATTAACCAGATAAAAGCGGATATCTGTTTTTTGGGCATTAATGCAATCGACATACGGCATGGCATAACCGATAATGACTGGGAAGTGGTTCAACTTAAAAAAGCCATGATCGAATCAGCACAAAGTGTTGTTTGCATGACCATTGCCGAAAAAATAAATACGATACAACCCATTCAAATTGGTTTATTACAAAGTATTGATTTTTTAATTACGGAATTGCCACCCGATTCACCTGAATTACAACCTTACGTGGAAGCTGGCATCAAGGTTCTTTGATACTTTCTAAATTTATTAATCTGTATAATCCCTGTAAGTAACTAAATGGAATTAAATTATTAATTACACATTAAATGAATAACAACTAAAACACACATGCTATTGTTGTAACTACTATGGATGGAAAAGTATCTTACATTAATCATCGAAAATAAAATTGACAACCTGCTAATAAAAAGAGGCTGCCAAGCGACAGTCTCTTTTTTATTTGGATACATAAATTATCAATGAAAAAACATGTAAGCAATAAATATAGCTGCAATTACACCAGCTAACTCTGCAAGTAATGCTGCTGGTAATGCATGCCTGGTTCTCTTAATACCCACCGATCCAAAATACACCGCTAAAACATAGAAAGTTGTTTCAGTGGATCCCTGGATCACACTGGCAACCCGTGATGGAAAACTATCTGCACCGGAAGTATTCATCAAATCGATCAATAAACCTCTTGCGCCACTGCCGCTCAGGGGTTTCATTAAAGCTACCGGTAATGCGGGAACGAAATCACTATTAATGCCCATGCTGGTAAAAAAGTAAGACAATCCATCCATAAGGAAATCCAGCAATCCCGAAGAACGAAAAACAGCGACAGCCACTAAAATAGCGACCAGGTAGGGAATGATTTTGATAGCTATTTCAAAACCTTCTTTGGCGCCATCAATAAACGCTTCAAAAACATTAACCCTCCGCATCATGGCCAGCGAAATAAAAGATACAATGATGCTGAATAAGATAACATTGCTCATCACCTTTGTAGTGGTATTGATCTCATCTGCCGGAAGGCCTGAAAAATAATATAGTAATCCCGCAATACCCAATGCGATCGTTCCTAAATATAATAAAACAGTTCTGTTAAAAATATTAATGCGCTGATACAGGGCCGTTACAATTAGCCCGACCAAAGTTGAAAAAAAAGTAGCCAATAATATAGGAATAAAAATGTCCGAGGGGTCCGCGGCACCTGCCTCTTTGCGATAAGCCATAATGGTTATTGGAAGTAATGTTAAACTCGACGCGTTCAATACCAGGAACATGATCTGCGCATTGGAAGCCGTTTCTTTTTCAGGATTCAATTCCTGCAATTCCTTCATGGCTTTTAAACCCATGGGCGTGGCCGCATTATCCAGCCCAAGCATGTTGGCGGAAAAATTCATGAGGATGGAGCCGTATGCGGGATGATTGCGCGGAATTTCAGGAAAAAGTTTTGCGAAAAAAGGACCCACAGCACGGGCGAATAAATTAATCATCCCTCCCCTTTCACCGATCTTCATGATGCCTAACCAAAAAGCCATTAAACCAATAAGACCAATAGCGATCTCCGCCCCCACCCTGGAGGTATCAAAAATAGAAAGAACTATTTTCTGAAAAATATCGACATCATTGAATCCGATCAATTTTACCAATGCTGCTATAAAAGCCAGGAGAAAAAACGAAATCCAAACATAATTTAATGCCATAAAGAAAATTAAGCCATTAAATTAAGCAATCATTTTTGTAAATGTTGAATGCAATATAATATTTAAAGGTGCAAAGAATGTGACCTATGTCATGGTCAGCCGCTTTCCTTTTTGTTATATTTATATCATTGTACACAATAAAAATTTGGATATGTAGCATACTAATGTAACCGGGTTATCGAAAGATAAAACTTCCGAATTAGCCGAAAAGCTAAACGAGCTGCTGGCGAATTATTCTGTCTTTTATCAAAATGCCCGTGGTTATCACTGGAACATTAAAGGAGAGAAATTTTTTGAATTGCATGCCAAATTTGAAGAACTCTATAACAGCCTGATATTAAAAATCGATGAAATAGCTGAAAGGATCCTTACACTGGGGCATTCTCCCTCCCACCGTTTTTCAGATTATTTAAAATCAGCTGAATTAAAAGAAAGCGGTAAAGTAAGTGAAGGGAAGCAGGCTATTACTGAGATTTTGGATAGCTACAAAATCCTGATCGCCAAACAAAGAGATCTGCTGAAATTATCAGAAGAAGCAAACGATGAAGGCACCAATGCATTAATGAGTGATTATATTCGTGAACAGGAAAAATTTACCTGGATGTATTCTGCCTATTTAACTTAAAAGTTAAAAGTTAAAACCAATTTTAAAACGATAGTCAAAAGTTTAGCTTATTTACGTCAAAAGTCAATAGTTTAACTATAAACAGATTAAACTAAAAGCGGTATTATTTTAAATAACTGATTTTGACATACATTTTCAGGCTTAACTTTTTGACTTTTAAGTTTTCCCTTTTAAGTTTTATATCCCCTTATCTTTGCGGCTCAAAAAAAAGGAAGAATGGCTTTACAAGCAGGAATTGTGGGATTACCCAATGTTGGAAAATCAACTTTATTTAATGCGGTAAGTAATAGCGCAAAAGCGCAGGCAAGTAATTACCGTTTCTGCACCATTGAGCCCAATGTTGGCCTGGTAGATGTGCCGGATGAACGTTTGAATAAGTTGGCCGAACTGGTTCAGCCTAATAGAATTGTTCCCACACAGATTGAAATTGTTGATATCGCCGGTTTGGTGAGGGGTGCCAGCAAAGGGGAAGGACTGGGCAATAAATTTTTAGCAAATATTCGCGAGGTTGATGCAATCATTCATGTTGTGCGTTGTTTTGAAGATGAGAATGTATTACGTGACGAAGGTGCTATCAACCCAATCAGTGATAAGGAAATCATTGAAACAGAATTGCAATTAAAAGACCTGGATAGTGTGGAAAGAAAAATTTCAAAATCCGAAAAACAGGCCCGCATTGATCCAAAAATAAAAGCGGAACTCGATGTTTTACTCCGTTGTAAAAATCACCTTGATAAAGGTTTAAATATTCGCACGCTTGATTTAACGCCAGCAGAAAAAGAAGCCTTTGCTGATCTGTTCCTGTTGTCTGATAAACCAGTTTTATATGTAGCTAATGTTGATGAACCTTCCATGCATACAGGTAACAAGTTTTCTGATATACTGATTGAAGCTGTGAAAAATGAAAATTCGCAGGTTATCATCATGAATAATTCTATTGAGGCCCAGATCTCCGAAATGGAAGATCCGGATGATAAGCAAATGTTCATGGATGAATATCACATGAAAGAACCTGCACTGAATCGTTTGATTCGCTCCGCATACCAATTATTAGAACTCTATACTTATTTTACTGCAGGCGTTCAGGAAGTTCGTGCATGGACCATTCACAAAGGATGGAAAGCGCCACAGGCTGCCAGTGTTATTCATACTGATTTTGAAAAAGGATTCATCAAAGCCGAGGTGATCAGCTACGAAGATTTTATTCATTATAAATCCGAAGCCGCTTGTCGGGATGCGGGCCGGTTAAGAATTGAAGGAAAAGAATATATTGTGAAGGATGGCGATGTTATGCATTTCCGCTTCAATGTATAATTTTCATGAAACAATATTTTATTCGGGGAGGAATTATTTTCCTCCTTTTTTATTTTTTTTATGTTTCCAGCTTTAGCACTTTAGGCATCTTCGTTGTGGCTCCCCCGTCAGATTTGCGGGGTCACTCCCTTGTGCCGCATCAAATAATTCATCAAAAAATGCGGCACCCAAATTAATATCGGTGGCACGCCTGGATCTTTATCAACTTTTTACAACTAATTTTCTCCAGATAAAAGCCGCCGAATGCTTACTTTTAAAACACCAATCAGGCATGTTTTTCCTTCCCCTATTTTGACATAAAAACATTTATAGAAGCAATCAAAATAAATGATTATGCAAATTCCTACTTCAATTTTCGTTACAGGTGGTACAGGTAATATTGGTGGCGCCGTTGCCAGGAGTTTATTGAGCAAAGGAATAAAAGTAAAAGTACTAACCCGGGATCCTTCATCAGAAAATGCCATTGCTTTAAATAATATAGGAGTAGAATTAGTAAAAGGAGATTTAAACAATATAGCCACATACCAGGATAGCGTGGCTGATGTGGATGGCATTTTTTGCGTGCTGGCGATGGAAAAGAATAAGGATAGTGAAATCAAAAAGGGGAAAGACCTTGCTGACCTGGGCCGTAAATATAAAATTTCTCATTTCGTTTATTCATCCGTAATTACGGCTGATGAAGAAACGGACATTCCTCATTGGCAGAGTAAAACCGCCATTGAGAATTATATCAAACAATTGCAACTACCTTATACCATAATCAGGCCTGCCAGCCTGTATGAAAATTTTTTGATACCACAGGTTAAAAAAAATATACTGAAAGGAAAGTTGGTATACCCTTCAAGCGGAGAAATTGTACAACAATATATTGGTGCGAAGGATATAGGAGAGATTGCTACCAGAATTTTTCTGAACCCTGGACAATACATCGGGCAAACCCTTCCCGTTGCTGCAGAGCAAATGAATTTGTTCCAGGTCACCGCGTTATTTTCCAAAGTGCTGCATAAAAAAATGAAATTTCAAAAACTCCCTTCGTGGATCACAAGACTGGCAATGGGTAAAAATTTGTACCGGATGTTTGAATGGATAAATGAACATGATATGGTCTATGTAAAAAATATCAATGATACGCATATTGAGTTTCCGGGTTTGTTGCCTTTAAAGGATTGGATTCGCTTCCATTTTGAAAGGCATAGAAGTGTTTAGCGAGAGAGATCACTAATGGATCGACTTTGAGTAACTTTGCATATAATGCAAAAACAACCTGTCTTTATAAAGAGGAATGGTACCTAAAACAAAGCGGTTATGGATGCTCTCCCTATATGAACAGTTCTTGCAGAGCCCGGTTTCCGTCCATCGTACTGAAAACTTAGTTCCAGGTTATTCATTAATCTTTTGGTAAGTCCCAGAGACCATAAATAATTTTTACCAGGTAATAATCCATCCAGCATTACATAACTCACGGTTGTATTGGCTGCCGCATCATAATCAATATTATTAAAAGTAAATCGACCGATGAGTGAACTGTTTTGTAATACATTGTATTTGCTTTCCAGATTTACAGAATTGGAAATGGATTTTTCACCACCAAATTTCGGTTCATTTTTTTTGATATCATATTTATAACTCGTCACGAGGCGGAAAACTGTTCCGCGTATCAGGGAAATGCGAGGCTCCGTGTTAAAAATATTTAAATGGTAATTGCGATTGGTAAATGCTGCATCAGGCGTAATTAATTCATTATTTCCTTTTCGGGTGGTGAGATCTAAGGTGATCATTTTATTCAGATTCCAACGAAATTTTAAACTCCAATCTGTAACCTGCCTGCTCTCATAGCCATAAGTTAGCAATGACTTTCCACTGTTTTGCAAATTACTTAAATCCAGGCCCCAGTTACTGTTGAACCGGTTAAAAGAAAGGGTATTTAAAAAGACCGTTCCTAATGTGATCAATGCCGTATCATTTAAACCATATTTAAAAGGATTGAATTCAAAAGTCCCCTTAGCTACAGATTTTTTATTAACCTGCATGCTGGTTTGCAGGTTAAACCGTGAAATGAAAGCATTTATTCCCTGTGCACCACTCGTTGAGATAACTGCCCTTGGATTGATATGAAAACTGTAATTAAGCGTGTTGAAATTCGCTTTTACATAATCGTTAGTTGGTGTAAACAAGCGGATAAATTTTGCCTGGTCTGTAAAAATGGCGATCTCGAATTCATTCAGTGATTGGACTCCATTGCTGTCATAATCATTCCATGTATATTGCCCCTGCCCTGCCGGAACTTCCAGGTAACTGTAATCTCTTCTTTGTTCCTGGCCTGCCCCTACTTCATATAGAACATTGCCAGTGATCAATCCTTTGAATTCATTGATCATGTATTCCGTCCGCCCTAATATAGTTTCGTCTTCCTGTTGCGGTGATAATGAATGATCACTCACATTTAATTTTCTGAAAGTTGCATTGAAAAGAAGCTGGTGAGCAGGATTTTTTAAAAATTCAGCCTGCAGATTTATGTTCTGGCTGCGATCCGCAGATATTAAATCTTTTGCAACGGGAAATTTATCTGCCCGGGTAAAATAGGTAATACTGTATTTGTTTTGTTTTTGATCATCAGACCGTAAATACACCGAATAAGTATCAAATGCAAAACTTAAAGCAGATAATGAGTCCGTTGATTTATTACGGGTAATATTCCGCTCCATAGTATACCGGCCGCCTAAACTGATATTATCCAAATGAGCAAATTTCCTGCTGATATCAAGGATTGGTTTAAAGAAACTTCCTTTTTGAAGGTTATTGGAAAAATTAGTGATAGATACCTGGTTATTTAATGTAAGCCCTTTAAACGCGGCGGCCTGGGTGAGCGTTTGTTGAATACCGTTATAATCATCGCTGCGGTTATAATTCATTAACTGGTAACCAATTGAATTTCGATGACTTTTTAATTGTGAACTGAAACGCAGAATGTTTTCTGTAGCGGCCTGTGTTATCAATGGTAAACCCCAGTCGCGGGTAAACTCCACATTGCGTATTCTTTCCAGTGGTTTAAATTTATCCTGTACATATTCATAATCCAATAGCGTGGTGAGGCTTAATTTATTTTCTGCTTTGGATCTTAACGGTTTTGTATTCTGAAATTGAAAACGGGCAGCAAATCCGGCATCATCACCCCCATCCTTACCCGAAAAAGTATTGACATCATAATTGCTCATGGCCAGCTCGCTTTTAATAAATGTGCCCGTTCCCAGTTTATAATCAACACCTATATTAAAAACCTGTTGTTTCTTAGGCGTAACTAAAATGGAAATTGGCTCAAACCGGCCCTGCTTCTGATTTCCGATGGGTGATACATAACGAAAGACTTTTCCATTGGCCCCATTAAAATCCGGAACATAATTGCCAAAACCTTGTCCAACATCTGTAAAAGAAAGGCTGTATTTAGCTACTGCGGGATCTGTAGAGAATTGATAAAATGAATCGATCAACGTACCGGCACTGAAATAAATTTTTTCATACAGAATCTTGCCTGCATCAAAGGAATCTATAACAGCAGTGGGGTAAAATGCATGCTTAATGCTATCTCCAATAGTACTTAAAAAATGCCGTTGTTCAACATCCAGTACCTGGTTTACCTGTGAATTTTTTGCATCGCTGTTGTTGAAAACGCCAAGCCGGATAATAAGCCGCTCATTAATTGTCAACTCCTGTGTAGCATACAGATTTGCATTTAGAAAATTACGGTCGGCATATTCAAATTCAATTTGTATCCTGCTATCTTTTGTAATCAATCTTCTGGGTGTAAACGTTACTTCTGCTGTATTATAATTAATCACGTAATCCTGGTCTTCGCCTCTTTGTAATATTTCACCATCCAGGAATACACGCTCTGTGCCCGCCAGTACAATAAAGAAGAATTCATTGCTGGCACCCGTTAACCTGTAAGGTCCCTGGTTCCCTTCCAATCCCTGAAAAATATTTCGGTTAAATTTTCCTTTGGCAATGGAACCGCTCACCAATGTGTGCCCTTTTATTCCCGGGGAAAGATTGTAATCAGTCTGAAAGCTTACACCCTGCAATCGTTTATAAAAATTGAGGAAATAACTTTTGTTTTGGCGCAGATCAATATCACCCAGATTCAATTGCCAGTTTTTTTTCTTGAACTGAAGGTATACCTGGTCAAATTCATTTAGTTGTTGCGTACTGCCATCGGGTTGTATTGGAATATTATTATCGGTTATGGCAGCTGAAATTTCAATACTATCGCCCAACATGCCACTTAACTGCAGATTCAGGTTGGAATTCAACACTGCATCCTGGCTGTTGCCGAATGAAATACCGCGGCCAAAACTTCCATGGTAATTCAGATTACCAAAATTAAAGACACCCTGCTGCCTGGTTGCATTGTTATTAAACTCGAAAGGCGCAGCATAAAAATGATTCACTACGCTGTCATAATTGATACGTTGTGCCACAGGATCTAATTTGAATGGGAATACGCGGTAACTTATTTCCACAGTATCATTTTCAGGTCTTAAAGTCCAGACAAGTGTAGAACGGATATAATCAAAACGGTAATCAGAAGGCGGTACACCTCTAACGATTAACGAATAAGGAATAATGCTTAGTGAATCCAGGTAAAGTGTATCAGCTGCGGTTGCCATTGCTTTTATACGCAGGTTGGATGTTCTGCCTGGTGTTGAGGGTAACTGTGCGTTACTTCCATAACACATCATCAGTAAAAATAAAATTCCAAAAAAGCAATATAACGGCTTCAATAACAGTAGGTTTTTCGACCTGCACAGGTGGCGGTTATGGATAAAGCGTAAAAATCGGTTTTTTTATTGCTTAAATGCCCGCAAAGGCTGATAAATAAAGGAATTTTGATTTTACGCGAGGTAAATAATGAATATATACTGGCTGTTTATTATTTAACTTTTACGTATCGACAAAAATGAGAATGGCTTAACCTTCTTTTTAATATAAAATTTATTGCGGTTTTATTGATGAATTCCTTCAAGCATAAACAGGAATGCATATTCAAGAGAAATATTTTTTAAATAATCAAAACGACCAGATGCCCCTCCATGTCCATATTCCATTTCCGTTTTAAATAACAACAGGTTGTTATCTGTTTTCATGGTTCTGAGCCTGGCTACCCATTTAGCTGGTTCAAAATATTGTACCTGGCTATCATGCAATCCTGTTGTTACCAGCATATGGGGGTAAGCTTTGGGCTGTACATTATCGTATGGGGAATATGATTTCATATACAAATAAGCTTCTTTATTTTTTGGATTTCCCCATTCATCAAATTCATTGGTAGTGAGCGGAATACTTTCATCAAGCATTGTATTGATAACATCAACAAAAGGAACCTGGGCCACGATGCCATTCCAAAGATCAGGGCGCATATTTACAATGGCACCCATTAATAAGCCACCGGCACTACCACCCATGGCATATAAATGTTCTTTGGATGTAAAATCCTTTTCAACTAAATATTCTGCGCAATCTATAAAATCAGTAAACGTATTTATTTTCTTCATCATCTTCCCATCCTCATACCACTGACGACCCATTTCCTGGCCACCACGTATATGCGCAATGGCAAAGGCGAATCCGCGATTCAATAAACTTAGCCGGGCACTGCTGAAGGCGGCATCCATGCTGTTGCCGTAGGAGCCATAACCATATAATAGTAAAGGTGATTTCCCATTTTTTACAAATCCTTTTTTATAAACCAATGAAATGGGAACTTTAGCGCCATCTCGCGCAGTTGCATATAATCGCTCCGTTGTATAATCTTCGGAATTAAATCCGCCTACCACTTCTGTCTGTTTCATCAGTTGTTTATGCTTCGTAATCATGTTGAAATCGAAAATTGAAGCAGGGGTAGTGAGCGAAGTATAAAAATACCGTAATGTTTTGGTATCATATTCCGGGTTGCTGCTAATACTAGTAGCATATGCGGGTTCTCCAAAATCTAGAAAATAATCGGAACCATCTGCCAGGTTACGAACCTGTATCTGCAATAATCCATTTTTTCTTTCTGTGATGGCTAAAAAATCCCTGAAGGCGTCTACACCTTCCAGTAAAACCTCGGGGCGATGTGGAATAATTTCTTTCCAGGCTGATCTGTCTGTATTATCCAGTGGAGATTCCATTAACTTAAAATTAATAGCATCCTGGTTGGTGCGAATCAAAAAACGGTTACCCTGGTGCGTTATATAATATAACACATCTTTCCTTCTTGGTTGAAAAATTTTAAAACTCCCATTGGGAATATCTGCATCCAGGTAACGAATTTCAGAAGACATGGTGGCACTACTGGTTATTATAATATATTTTTCAGAGCGGGTTTTAGAAACACCTATATAATTAGTGCTATCCGTTTCATGGTAAACTATTTCATCCAACGAAGGATTCTGACCCAACACATGTTTACGTATCTTTTGGGTAAGCAACGTGACAGGATTTTTCTCCGTATAGAATAATGTTTTACTATCATTTGCCCAAACTGCAGCACCCGTAGTTCGAATTAGTTGATCTTTTAATAGCTCGCCGGTTTCAAGGTTTTTTACCTGGATGATATATTCCCGGCGGCTGACCGTATCAACACCATATGCCAATAACTTATTATCAGGGCTTACACTAAACCCAGCTGCAGAATAATAAGGATGTCCTATAGCCATTTCATCAATATCCAGCAAAATCTCCTCCGGAGCATCCAGGCTGCCTTTTTTACGGCAGTATTTATAATATTGTTTGCCTTCATCACTACGTGTATAATAAAAATATCCGTTTTCAAATGCAGGAACCGATTCATCTTTTTCTTTGATGCGATTCTTCATTTCTTGGAAAAGACTATCCTGGAATTTTTTTGTAGGTGACATCACTTTTTCGATATAATCATTTTCCTTTTTCAGGTAATTCACCACTCTTGCGCTATCGGGACCTTTCTTAAAAAAGTCATTCATCCAATAATAATTGTCCACGATGGTATCTCCATGTAAAACAAATGTTCTTGGTTTGATCTCTGCTACGGGGGGTTGAATTCCCTGACCCCAATTTTTAGAACTTCCTGCTATTTTATTTTCTGCCTGGTTGCAACTCATGATCAAAAAAATTAGGGATGAATAGTAATAATGAAATTTCATAATAGTCATTAAGTTTATGAATTTAGGCATATGGGATCAATAAAAAAGCCCCGCAGGGCTTCATAATTTCAACTATACTATTGTTTATCAATACTTAATCCTGCACCGAAATATTCTTTATTTAAACGGGAAATATTGGTAATAGAAATTTCTTTCGGACAAACCGCCTCACAGGCACCCGTAAACGTACATGAACCAAAGCCTTCCTTGTCCATCTGTGCAACCATATTCAATGCACGGGCTTTTCTTTCCGGTTTACCCTGCGGCAATAAAGCAAGATGGGAAACTTTCGCTGCAAGGAATAACATAGCAGATGAATTTTTACAGGCTGCTACACATGCTCCACAACCAATACAGGAAGCTGCGGCAAAAGAATCATCCGCGTTATCCTTATTAATCGGAATAGCATTTGCATCAACAGCATTGCCTGTATTCACAGAAATATAGCCACCTGCCTGTATAATGCGATCGAATGAACTACGATCAACCACGAGGTCTTTAATAACCGGAAATGCTTTAGATCGCCAGGGTTCTACAACAATGGTTTCACCATTTTTAAATGCCCGCATGTGCAACTGGCAAACTGTAGTTGCATGCCATGGACCGTGAGGTCTGCCATTTATGTGCATAGAACAAGCACCGCAAATACCCTCCCTGCAATCATGATCAAATGCAATGGCATCTTTTCCTTCATTGATCAACTTTTCATTCAGCACATCGATCATTTCCAAAAAAGACATTTCAGATGAAATATCTTTTATTTCATAAGTCTCAAAGTCACCTTTATCCAGGCTGTTTTTCTGTCTCCAGATCTGGAGCGTTAAATTCATTGAGTAATGTTCCATTCTAATGAATAATTTTTAATTTGAAAATTTGAAAATTAATCAACCCAGTCAGCCACTTAAGTAATTTTACTTTTTGATGAAGAAATTATCTTTGATAAAATTTTCAGCATTTCATTAAGATCTTCTCTGAGTTGCTTTTCACAATGATATCCTTCACTTTTTTCACATAAAATCAACCAATAAAGAGTTTCACTGGCTTCTTTTGATGCAATTTTCATTTTATGAATAAAATCAATTCTACTTTCTGCATTTTGCGCTTCAAAAACATTTGCTCCTATCGATGTTGCAGAGCGTAATAATTGCCTGGCTATTACATATTTTTTATTTTGTTCAAGAACTTCAGAATACTTTATAATAGCCAATGAAAACTGTATTGTTTTTTCTACAATTACATTTTCTTTATCATCCCTCATAATTAAAAAAATTTGATTTTCAAATTAACACATTTTCAAATTTCCAAATTATTTCTACTTATAGCTTCTCTGTGTCGGCTTGGCAACTTCAAAAATCAGTTCTTCTTTATGTACCTGCCATTCATGTTCTCCTTTAAATTCCCAGGCGGCTACATATTGAAAATTTGCATCGTCCCGTAAAGCTTCACCTTCGGGTGTTTGCATTTCCTCTCGAAAATGACCACCGCAACTTTCATTACGCTGTAGTGCATCGATGCACATTAATTCACCTAATTCAATAAAATCTGCAACCCGGTTTGCCTTATCCAATTCAGGATTAAATTCTTCAATGTCTCCGGGAATTCTTACATCAGACCAAAATTCCTTTTTCAATTGTTGAATTTCATTTATGGCTTGTTTTAATCCTTCTGCATTACGTTCCATTCCACATTTATCCCACATGATTTTGCCTAATTTTTTATGCAGGCTTTCAACACTTTGATTTCCATTGATATTTTTCAATTGGTGGATGCGATCATTAACAAGCTTTTCTGCTTCAATAAATGCAGGATGATCAGTGGGAATGGCTGCTGTCCTGATTTCATTTGCCAGGAAACTTCCCAGTGTATAAGGGATCACGAAATAACCATCGGCTAATCCCTGCATGAGTGCTGATGCACCTAACCTGTTGGCGCCATGATCGCTGAAATTGGCTTCACCCAATGCATACAGGCCAGGCACCGTAGTCATCAGGTCATAATCAACCCAAAGTCCGCCCATAGTGTAATGCACGGCGGGATAAATGCGCATAGGAATGTCATATGGATTTTCTCCGGTGATCTTTTCATACATATCGAAAAGATTGCCGTACTTTTCTTTCACTACTTCTTTACCGTGGTGCATAATATTTTCGGCTGAAACATTATCAATTCCTAATTTATTGCATTCAATTTTTCCATAACGTTCAATGGCCGCTGCATAATCTAAATAAACAGCTTGTCGGGAGGTGCCTACGCCAAAGCCAGCATCACACCTTTCTTTGGCTGCCCGGGAAGCCACATCACGAGGAACCAGGTTACCAAAAGCAGGATATCTTCTTTCCAAATAATAATCTCTTTCATCTTCGGGTATTTCATTGGGACGACGTGTATCATTTTGTTTTTTCGGAACCCATATACGGCCATCATTCCTTAGCGATTCAGACATCAGTGTTAACTTACTCTGATGATCACCCGAAACCGGAATACAGGTTGGATGAATCTGTGTAAAACAGGGATTACCAAAGTAAGCGCCTAGTTTATGGGCTTTCCAGATTG
This sequence comes from Chitinophagaceae bacterium, assembly GCA_013696395.1. Lineage (GTDB taxonomy): Bacteria > Bacteroidota > Bacteroidia > Chitinophagales > Chitinophagaceae > JACCYQ01. The sequence goes on along the minus strand of JACCYQ010000067.1, from coordinate 36,584 downwards.
CGGTTACATTGCTGCCCATGGCATTTGTACTTAAATAAAAAACATTTCCATATCCACCGCTGCATAACAGTACCGCATGACCGAAATATCTTTCTAGTTTACCTGTTATTAAATTACGGGCGATGATTCCGCGGGCTTTGCCGTCAATTTTTACAATGTCAAGCATTTCGTGGCGGCTGTACATGGTAACACTGCCCAATGCAACCTGTCTTTCCAGGGCCTGGTAGGCACCGATCAGTAATTGCTGACCTGTTTGACCCGCTGCATAAAAAGTGCGTTGCACCTGTGTTCCACCAAATGAACGATTACTTAGTAAGCCACCATATTCCCGTGCAAACGGAACTCCCTGGGCTACACATTGGTCGATGATGCTGGCGCTAACTTCGGCAAGTCGATGCACGTTTGCTTCCCTGGCACGGTAATCACCGCCTTTAACGGTATCATAAAATAATCGAAACACGGAATCACCATCGTTCTGGTAATTTTTTGCAGCATTAATACCTCCCTGGGCTGCTATAGAATGTGCCCGGCGGGGAGAGTCCTGGAAACAGAATGCCTTAACCTGGTATCCCATTTCACCCAGCGAAGCAGCTGCTGAAGCACCTGCAAGGCCAGTGCCTATAACAATAATTTCCAATTTTCTTTTATTGGCAGGATTAACCAATTGCACATGACCTTTATACTCCTCCCACTTTTGACTTAACCGGCCATCAGGAATTTTTGAATTGAGCATATTCAGTTTGAATATTTGAATTGTATAAATTGAAAAGAAATTTTCGCCCTAAACTATTTTTCACTTATAGCCCTAAGATTAATATTTAATTGCAGGCAACATCCAGGTAATTTTATTTTACCCAACCCAAATACATAGAAATGGGCATCATGGCAAATACAGCGGATATGATTATAGCGAAAGCATATCCAACTATGATCAGTCCACTTAAATATCTTTTATTATGTACTCCCAATGTTCTGAATGTACTTTGAAATCCATGCATTAAGTGATAAGCCAATGAAATGCAACCCACAACGTACAATATTACTACAAGAGGATTCTGAAAAATACGCACCATTTCCTCAAATAAATTATGATAACCTTTACCATCATAATCCACTTCATTTAATGGTTGAATATCTCCAATGCCACCCAGACGGCTGGGTGTCCAAAAATGATAAAGATGCATCACTAAAAATAACAGCAGTAAAGTTCCCAGTAAACCCATCGTACGACTATACCATTTACTTCCCCTGTTAGCCAGATTTATTTTATAACCCTTTCCTCTGCGGCTAAGATTTTTTGATTCCAGTACATAACCCTGTATAATATGGATGATAAAAAAGATGAACAGCACTATTTCCATAATACGGATAACGATCATAGAACCCATAAAATGGGCGGAGAAATTAAACATTTCACCACCATCATTTGCCCAGATGGTAGCATTTAACCCGGCATGAATAACCAAAAAACTAATTAAAAAAAGACCGGTCAAAGCCATAACTAATTTCTTGCCTATGGAAGATGTAAAGAATTCGGACCACTTCATATGATAACAATTAATCGGTCACGGCTGCAGGCGACCTGTCATTTTTTTGGATAAAGCAGCCAGTAGATTTCCGCAAAAATAACACGGGAAAGGCAAATAAGTTTGAAATTTTTTGATAACAATAAAATGAACCTTACTGTTATATGTAAAAAGGTTATAGCGTTAGTCTTGACTGAAGTTCGTTATCAATTTTTTTAAAAAGATGAAAAGGTTTATAAATCCGCCAATTTTCAATTTGCATCAACTCTATATAGTAATTTAATTTTGCTAATTTAAAATCGTATTGCGTTTGCTCTGGCATGTTGATGCTTACTATCCAACCATTTTCTTCGGATACTTCTTCGTACCACTCTTCATAATAATCTTTATCACCACTGTGATAATTCAGCACATTTTCGCCAATGAGAATGAATTTGAATATTTTCTGTTGCATAAAAACATCTATCACATCTCTTTTTAACCACATGATGTCATTTTCTATAGCATCGTTCCACTCACCTATCATTTCAATAATTGCATATTGCTCTTCATAATCGGCTAATAAAACTTTCAGGTAAAGGGTGCGGGAACCAAACTCATCCCACTGCGGATGTATGAAGTAGTTGTATACCTGGTTTGTATATTCGAACTCAGAATAGTCGCGGCCGTAAAATGGGGATCGGTCATCTTCTTCACTGATATAAATATGCCTCCAGTTGTAAAAGGGTTCAATTTCGTGCATGGTTGATGTTTAAAAATTTTCTTGAAATTTGAAATGGTTCCAATTATGGTTGTTCTTTGTTAACCATTCAAATTATCAATAGCTTTTTTAACGCTACCATTCTTTAAAAGCAATTCTTTTGCCTTATCATAATCATCAATTCCTGTTTTTTCCATTACCATTTTGGTACCTCTGTCAACCAGCTTTTCGTTTGTCAATTGCATGTTCACCATTTTATTATCTTCCACTCTTCCCAACTGGATCATTACTGCCGTGGATATCATATTCAGCACCAGCTTTTGTGAAGTGCCACTCTTCATACGGGTACTGCCCGTTACAAATTCAGGACCCACCTCAATGGCTACGGGAAAATCAGCTACCTGGGTTAATGTAGAACCTGGATTATTGGTTATAGAACCAGTAGTTATGCCATGTTTCCGGCATTCTTCCAAAGCACCTATAACATAAGGTGTAGTACCACTGGCGGCAATCCCGATCACCACATCCTTGTCGTTAATATGGTGTAGCTGAAGATCTTTCCATCCTTCAACCCTATTATCTTCTGCAAATTCAACGGCCTGGGTAATTGCTTTTTCACCTCCGGCAATTACAGCTATTACTAAACCATATGGAACGCCGTAAGTTGGCGGGCATTCACTTGCATCCACCACGCCAATGCGGCCACTTGTACCCGCACCTATATAAAATAAACGTCCCCCAGCTAGCATTTTATCTGTGATAGCTGATACCAGCTTTTCAATTTCGGGAATCACCTTAGCTATTGCCGCAGGAACTGAAGCATCTTCTTTGTTTATGTTAATGAGTAATTCTTCTATCGGCATTTTTTCCAAATGCCGATAGTGACTGGCCTGTTCCGTAATTCTTTCAAATGACATATTCCGGTTCTTTATCGCGTAATTTTAGTCCTTATTTATCTGTGAAATTCCACTAAACCCTGCATGGGATTTTTTAAAACAATGCCTAATTCAAATTCGTATGAATGGCAAAGCTGGTTTAAAACATCCTTAAATCCGTAGGCTACACTGCCTACAAAATTAATGGGTAAATTCCATGCTTCTTTATATTTACACAAATGAGTAAAGAAAAAATCATTTAAGCCATCTTCTATAATATTTTCAATCATATAATGACCCCGGTTATCGGCCAAAAACATGGTGAAGGATGCCAGGTATCGGTTGGGTAACGGCTTTTTGTATACATTTTCCAATATTTCTGCGGCATTGGTAACATATTTTGCATCAAACCTGGCTAAAAGGTCATCATCAAATGTTTTGTATAAATAATGCTGAATCACCTTTTTACCCAGGTAAGCTCCACTGGCTTCGTCCCCAAGGACATACCCAAGTCCGGGGCTATTCTTAACAATCCGGGTTCCATTGTAATAGCAGGAGTTGGAGCCTGTTCCCAGAATGCATGCTATACCTTTTTCCTTTTGGCACAGAGACCGGGCGGCTGCCATCAAATCATGATTCACTATTACCAACGCGTCTTTAAATATCCATTTTAATGCTTTTTTTATGGATTTGGCATTGGCAGGATTTGCACATCCCGTACCATAATAATGAATTTCATTTATTGATAATGGTGAAATTTTAGGTATTAATTCTTTTTCCAACAGTTCTATTATTTGTTGGGTATTTAAAAAATAAGGGCTTATGCCCTGGGTAAAAATGGTTTGTATTTTATTTTTATTGACAAGACACCATTCAGCTTTTGTAGCGCCACTATCAGCGATCAGTTTTATTTTTGACATGCAAATCGAATATGAGTAAATTAAAATATTGTTGTATTATAAGTCGCTTTCACTCCAATCTTTACAAAACGTTTATTTTGCAACTAAATTAACAAAACAAAAGCCGATTTTTGTTTGGTTGTATTTAAATGTTGGCGAAGATATAAGAACATGCCAAGCTATACGTTAAACAACCGCAACTTAAAAGCTAAAAAGTCTACTTAAAATTAATGAATAACAGAAAATTACAGGTTTGGCTCCCATTGATATTTTCATTAGTGATGATTGCGGGTATGTTTTATGGATTTCGGTTACATCAGCAAACCGGCTCCCCGGCCAGTTTTTTCAAAAAAGAAAGAAATACAGCTTTGCAGGAAGCACTTGACCTCATAAATTTAAAATATGTTGACAAAGTACATTTAGATTCATTGCAGGCAGGCGCCATGCAGGAGATGATGAGTGAGCTTGATCCACATTCAGTATACATCCCGGCTTTGAACCTGAGTGAGGCCAATGAGGACATTATTGGCAATTTTGAGGGTATCGGTATTGAATTCAATATTTTTCATGACACCGTCAACGTATTGTATGTTGTACCCGATGGACCCAGCGATAAGGCAGGGCTGCAAGTGGGTGACCGGATTTTAAAAGTGGGTGATTCCCTGATAACTAATCGCCAATTGGGTAGCGATCAGGTAAAAAAATTAATTCGGGGTGATAATGGATCTTCAGTCAACCTTGTTATCTCCCGGCAGAACCAATTGAAAAATGTTTCAATAACCCGAGGTCGCATTCCATTACCATCTCTTGATGCTGCCTATATGATTGATGCGGTAACCGGTTATATAAAACTTAATAAATTTTCAGAAACTACGCATGAAGAGTTTAGTAGTTCCTTAGAAGAACTACAAGCAAAAGGCTTAAAAAAGCTTATCCTGGATCTTCGTGGTAACGGCGGTGGATTATTGATTGAGGCAATCGATATTGCTGATGATTTTCTAGATGAGGATAAATTAATTGTTTACACAGAAGGAGAAAACGTAAAACGCCGGGAATATAAGGCAAGGCGGGATGGTTTATTTGAACAGGGAGAATTGGTTTTGCTGATAGACGAATTAGCTGCCAGTGCTTCTGAGGTATTGGCAGGCGCATTACAGGATTGGGATCGGGCTACTATTGTGGGACGCCGCAGTTTTGGCAAAGGACTTGTGCAGGAACAATATCCTTTAAGTGATGGGTCGGCCATAAGATTAACAGTGGCTCGTTATTATACGCCGCTGGGTCGCAGTATACAACGTTCCTATCAAAATGGTAAAGAAGTTTATATGGACGAACTTTTCGAAAGGTATTCAAGCGGGCAAATGCTTTCACCAGATTCAAACAGGTTTATCCAGGGTCAAACTTATATTACCAAAAAAGGTAAAAAAGTATATGGCGGTGGGGGAATTATGCCAGATCTATTTGTACCTATAGATACAAGCAGATTACAAACCAACGTAACCAAACTTTACCTGGATGGAACCTTCAATAATTTTGTTTACCAATATTACAGTCAACGCCTGCCTTTTTTTGCTCAATACACTTCTCCTGCTGATTTTGTCAGGAGATTTGATAATATCGATGATGCCTGGAAAGAACTGGTGCAGTTTGCCAAAAAAGATTCTATTAACCTGGATAATATTCCTGTAGCTGACAGGTTTGCCATAGAACAACGTTTAAAAGCATATCTGGCCAGGTTTAGATGGCGTAACCAGGGCTTTTATGAAGTATTAAATGCTAATGATCCTACTATTCAGAAAGCCATAAATATTTTATCCAAATAAAAAAGCAATAGCTATCGCTATTGCCCAGAATGGTTTGGTTAAAAGGGTTAATAATTTTACTTCTTTATTTACATAACATCCCGATCTTTTTCAAATACTTCCTTTTTTTCAATCTGGTAAGAAAGCAATAAGCCGATGCCACCGCCAATTCCAATCAATGCAAAATAAAGTGGGGCTGGTTCTATTCTTTCGGGAATCGTAAAAACATCAATTAAGTAAGCAAAGAGTAACCCAACACCTGCACCCATGAATAATAAGCCATTTTTCAGGTTCCGGTAAGGACGAGGACTGCGTGGGTCTTTCCCTCTTTCCAACATTGCCATGTTTTCCCGGGTTCTGAGGTAAACGATTCCAAATATCATAGCAAATGCACCTAAAGGAACCAGGATGGGAACTAATAATTCTGCGCCGTTCATAACAGTATATTTAAATGTTTAAAAGAATTTCAGGTTTTATTGTTTTACATCTGGGATAAGCCAGGTTATTTTTCAAAACTTTCAAACCGTGATTACAATTAAGACTACAGGCTTTATGGGCAGGTTACAGAAAATTCATTTTATTTTAATAGTCTGTTATTTATCCTGATTTGTTCATGGATCATAATAAAATATAAGATAGATATACAATAAATCCGGAAATTAATTTCCTTTGTATGTAACCCGGATGAATAAAAACCGGTCTAACTAATTGCATGTCGACAGGATCCACAGATATGGAGATCATTAGCAGGGTCTTAAAAGGTGAGCAACAAGCTTATGGAGAACTGGTGGAACGGTATAAGAATTATGTTTTTACATTGACTTTACGCTTTATTAAAAGCCGTGAAGATGCTGAGGAAGTGGCACAGGATATATTTGTAAAGGTTTATCGTTCTTTGGCCGATTTTAAAGGAACTTCGAAGTTCAGCACCTGGTTATATACTGTTGTATATACTACTTCAATAACCTTTTTAAGAAAAAAGAAGATGGAAGTACATTCATTAGATGATGAAAGAACTTATGAGTTAGCCGATAGTCAGGTATCAGGATTCAGTGCAAACCAGGTTGAGCAGAAATCGAAAATTACAATGGTGAATAAGGCTATAAATCTATTATCACCAGATGATGCGCAGGTTATAACCTTATTTTATAAAGCAGAACAAAACCTGGAAGAGATAGCCAAAATATTAGGACTTGAAACCAACACAGTAAAGGTCCGGTTACACCGGGCAAGAGCGAGATTAAAAGAAAAAATGCAAATTCATTTTAGTGAAGAAGTAAAAGATATTTACTAATAAATAAATAATCATGAATACCGAACATTTCAGCAATGAGCACATGGAAGAAAGGTTGTGGGAGTATATCGATGGGTTTAGTAATCAGGATGATCTCCCGGTAATTAAAAAGCTCGTTGAAGAAAACCATACGTGGAGGAGAAAATACAATGAGCTGTTGGAAATAAATCAATTAATCCATACCACAGAGCTTGAAGAACCTTCCATGCGTTTTTCTAAAAATGTGATGGAAGAAATAGGGCGTTTACATATAGCACCTGCAGCAAGTTCATATATTAATCACCGGATTATTTGGGGTATTGGTATTTTCTTTATGGTACTTATCGTTGGTTTCCTGGTCTATGGTTTCGGTCAAATAGACTGGACCACCAGTTCAAACACCAGTTCATTACCCTTTAATATCCGGAATGTTGATTACAGTGCGTTATTTAACAATACCTATATAAATGTATTCATGATGATCAATGTGGTACTTGGATTAATGTTGATTGACCGGGTACTGGCCAATAAAAGAAAGAAACTTTATCCGCAAACCTGATCAGCAATAATTTTTTATTGAACGCAAAGTGGTTGATTCCATCTTTGCGTTTTTTTTTACAATGTTTTTTCATTAAAAACTCCCATTCATTTTTACTTTATCAGGTATATACAGCTCATGGCAAAAATGTACCTTTGCGCATAATTATAATAATATGGATATAAAGAATAACATCCTTGAAACTATAGGGAATACACCACTTATCAGATTAAATAAAATCACTAAAAATTTGCCTTGTTTAGTAGCTGCCAAAGTTGACTATTTCAATCCTGGCAATTCAATCAAGGACCGCATGGCTGTAAAAATGATTGAAGTAGCTGAAAAGGAAGGGAAGCTAAAACCAGGCGGCACCATCATTGAATGTACTTCGGGTAATACAGGTATGGGTTTAGCTCTTGCAGCCGTAGTAAAAGGTTACAAATGCATATTTGCCACCACAGATAAACAATCCAAAGAAAAAGCGGATATTTTAAAAGCTGTTGGAGCAGAAGTAATCGTATGTCCAACTAATGTTGATCCTGAAGATCCGACGAGTTATTATTCAGTTGCCGCCCGCTTGCAGAAAGAAACACCAAACTCTTTTTTTTGTAACCAGTATGATAACCTGGCAAACAGGCTTGCTCATTATGAAACTACAGGTCCTGAAATTTGGAATCAAACGGATGGAAAAATTACACACCTGGTAGTAACTGCAGGTACGGGTGGTACGATAACAGGTACAGCTATGTATTTAAAAGAAAAAAACCCCGACATACAAATTTGGGCCATTGATGTTTATGGCTCACTGCTTACCAAATATTATCGCACCGGAGAGGTAGATATGAAAGAAGTTCATCCTTATATTTCGGAAGGTTTCGGGGAAGATTTTGTTCCTGATAACTATGACATGAGTGTTATAGATCATTTTGAACAGGTAACTGATAAAGATGGTGCAGTAATGGCACGGAGACTGGCAAAAGAAGAAGGAATTTTTTGCGGTTATAGTGCTGGCAGCTGTGTACAGGGATTGATGCAACTAAAAGAGCGGTTGAAAAAAGATGACCTGGTTGTTTGCATATTTCATGATCATGGTAGCAGGTATGTTGGAAAAATTTACAATGATCAATGGATGATTGAACGCGGATTTCTGGATGTAAAAACATTTAAAGATATTGTCAGCAGCCGTGGTAATGCAACAAAATTAATCACCGCGGAGCCTACAGATACAATAGCAGATACCGTTGAACTGATGAAGAAATATGACATTGAACATATACCAGTAATGAATGGCAATGGCCCGGTTGGAGCGATCAGTGAAAGTGGTTTGTTTAAGAAAATTTTTACCAATCCGGATATTAAAAATGCAACTGTTCAAGAGCTTTTAGAACCCCCATTTCCATTGGTTGATTTTGAAACACCAGTTGAGAAATTAAGTACATTAATTAATAGAGAAAACGGTGCAGTTTTAGCAAAAGATGAAGCCGGAACTTTTCATATCGTTACCAAATACGATGTTATACAAGCAATGGGAAAATAAATCATCAATTTTAGCAAGACATTCCTTTACTAAATATTATGCCACATGCTTTTTTAATGAAAGTGTGTGTTTTTTTTAATAAGTGTATTAATTGTAATCCTTTATAAGTGTATTCTCTTAAAACCCGTTATAATTCGTAGATCTACGATGGATATATTCGTTCATACTTTGCAGTTATATACGTCATCATACTATAATTGCAGTAATTACCATACACCAAAAATAGAGCAATAATGCTGTTGTGCAGCAGTTCACAGCCCGTTACTTTTGTGATAGAAGTTGATTGATACGATATCAATCTGTCCAATGTCCAAACGTCCAGAAATAGTTGATCCAATCCTAGAAAAACCACCGAGATCCAATATCAGTCAACTTCCTTTTTTTGTTTATTATTGATTGTCCTTATATTTCGATCCGTATCCTAAAAAGATCCTAACCAGGTCTGAAAAACCAAAAAAAGAAATCCAATCCTGTTTTGACCTGATCAGTCAAAGAAAACCAACATCCAAATCCTACGTCCTAATCCGTTCTGTGAAAAACCAAATAACCAAATCCTGAATAAATTCAATTTAAACCAAATCCTAAACTGGCTTATGTCAGCGAAAAACTGAACTCCAAACCTTTTAAAACCAAAACCAGTTCCTTAAAATTCAAACAACCAGAATCCAACATCCAAAAAACCAACCAAATCCAAAATCCCGAAGAAGAACCACATCCAGTCCATTGAAAAAACCAGTTTAAAACTAACCACTTTAAACATTTGATCACCGTTTTTCCAAATCCGATGAATTACTTATTAGGATCCACTACCCTGCTGCTGAAAAATTTTTTAGCAGCAGGCCACGGTGATTTTCTCCCTTCTCATTTTTTTCTCCTGCTTACCTTTGCTTAAAAATGAATGCATCAGTATTTTGATCAATGTGGAAGGTCTATTCATTTACAGGGTATTCCTGCAAAAATCATTTCCCTCGTTCCTTCACAAACTGAATTATTATTTTATTTAGGACTGGACACAGAAGTTGCTGGTATAACAAAATTCTGCATCCACCCCCCATCATGGTCAAAAACTAAAACACATATTGGTGGAACCAAGAACGTTCATATAAAAATGGTTCGGCAAATTCAACCCGATCTTATCATTGCCAATAAAGAAGAAAATGATCAGCGGCAGGTAGAAACAATGGCCAGGGATTTTCCAACCTGGATCAGCGACATTTCTGACCTCGAATCTGCATTTTATATGATCAAAAGCATTGGCACAATTACTGGGAAAGAAAATGTTGCCAAGAAATTGATTGAAAATATCCGTAAGCAATTTGAACTGATCACTCCACCATCTACAGAATTAAAAGTTGCCTACCTGATTTGGAAAAAGCCATTTATGGCAGCAGGCGGGGATACATTTATTAACAGCATGCTTTCAGCAGCAGGATTCAAAAATGTATTTGCCCACTTATCGAGATACCCGGTAATAAATATGGATCAAATAATTAGCTCTGGTTGTCAGTTTGTATTCTTGTCATCAGAGCCTTACCCTTTCAAAGAGAAACATATCAGTTTGATAAATGAATATATGCCTGATTGCAAAGTATTACTCGTAGATGGCGAAATATTCAGTTGGTATGGGAGCCGGTTATTGAAGGCCCCTGATTATTTTAACCAGTTAAGAAAGTTAATTAAGGATAATAACTAACTTAAGGCACAACAAAGCGTATGAAATTTTCAAATGATCTGGACGAAGAAATGATTGAGTTGAATAAACCGAGTCGAAAAAAAACGATGTTTACAATCAGCCCGGCACTTCGTCATTATTTGAAGCAAAATGGACGGGAAAAGAAAATCCCGGTTGCCTATAAAGATCTTTTACACTTTACTTATTCAGTGTCACTTAAAGACCGTCATGGTAATGATTCGCTATGGGAAAAAGTAATGTATGACAGTCACCAATGGAATTTTATCAGGGAAGGATTGGTGGAGATTTATGCTATGTTGAAAACAGAGGGGGATCTTACATTTGTAAAACACCTGGATGTTGCACGTGTTGACTATTGCACATTTGGAAATTCAAATCCATTTAGAATCCGCATTGTAAATAAGTTTAATGACAATTACGATCATTACTATATTAAAATAGCTGATGCATCCCGTATTTATGGACTTGAATTAGAAGATATCCTTTCTCCCAACCGCATTACTTTTTTTACTTACAATAACACGCTGGTTGAAGAGCATATACCGGGAATTCCCGGTGATATTTTTTTAGAACAAATGAAAAATGATCACTCCGTAAATAAAATAAGGCTGGCTAAGGAATTTGTAAAATTCAATGAAAGATGTTTTGTAAGATTATTGGGCGATATGCGCAGTTATAATTTTGTAATTGATATTACACCTGATATTGAAGATTATCAATACCGCATCCGTGCCATAGATTTTGATCAGCAATCTTATGAAGGCAAAAAAAATCTTTATTTACCGCAATTTTTCAAAGAAAATAATGAGTTTGTAGAACTCTCCCTCAAACACCTGAACAAAGAATCAATTGAACAGTATCAAACCGAAGAACGAACACTAATTGCATTCAGGCTGGCTACCTCAAAATATAAAGTGAAACAATTGCTTGACATCATGAAGAAAGATACTTTGTCCACACCGGAAAAAACAGAACAACTTATTAAAGAGCTTGCAGAATACCACCAGAAACCAGCCATCTTAAAATGCCAGACAATTGGCGAATTGTTACGGATACATATGAAACAGATGTTAAGGAGAAGCCTGAAACTGATCCCGAAGCTGGATAGTCGCAGGTAAATTTGTTCTGTTTTAAAAAAAGATGGCAAACCTTATCTTTGCCACCACTAAAATCACTTCTTCATGGCGAATAACAAAATTCAGGAGATACTTGGCAAGGAAGCCGATAATTTATTAAGTTATAATTCTACCGCAATAGATAAGTCTTCATTGTTCCTGCCGTCACCCCGGCATGTGGATGAAATATGGATCAACAGTAACAGGAATAACCAGGTATTGAACAATATGCAAAATCTTTTAGATCATGGTCGCCTGGCTAATACGGGTTATTGCAGCATTTTCCCGGTTGACCAGGGTATTGAACATAGTGCAGGTTCTGCCTTCGCCCCTAACCCCATTTATTTTGATCCTGAAAATATCATTCAATTAGCCATTGAAGGTGGCTGTAATGGAGTAGCATCAACTTTTGGCGTATTGGGAATTCTTAGTCGCAAATATGCACACCGCATACCTTTTATTGTTAAGATTAATCACAATGAATTTTTATCACATCCAAACAAGTACGATCAAACCATGTTTGGCTCCATAAAAAGTGCCTGGAACATGGGAGCTATTGCAATAGGTGCAACTATATACTGGGGATCTGCAGAAAGCGCCCGCCAGTTAAAAGAAGTTGCCGAAGCTTTTGAATATGCTCATGAACTTGGAATGGTTACTATTTTATGGTGCTATACACGTAATAATGCCTTTAAAGTGGATGACGTTGATTATCATACATCAGCCGATCTTACTGGCCAGGCTAATCATTTGGGTGTAACCCTTCAGGCAGATATCATTAAACAAAAATTACCCACGAATAATGGAGGATACCTTGCCACTAAGCATGGAAAGACCCATAAATTGGTGTATGAAAAATTAACTACTGATCATCCTATTGATCTATGTCGTTACCAATTATTGAATTGTTATAATGGACGAATTGGTTTAATAAATTCAGGCGGAGAAAGTAAGGGACAGTCTGACATGCAGGAGGCGGTAACAACTGCGGTTATCAATAAAAGAGCAGGAGGCATGGGACTGATACTTGGTCGCAAAGCTTTTCAAAGACCATTTAAAGAAGGAGTTGACATGTTACAAACAATTCAGGATGTTTACCTGGATAACGACATTACCATTGCATAATAATAAAACCAATTGCTTATCTGGCCTTCCATTTACAGGAAGGCCTTTTTTATGGAGCTGGTATAGTTTTTTTTGGATTTAATATAAAACAAATATTATGGGGCATTCAGAAAACAGAAACAAACAGGTTAATAATCCACGCCAAAATCCAAATACACCCAATAAACCAGATATCAGGGATGACCTGGATAGCCGTAAAAATGAAGAGCAGGATTTTAAGGGCGATGATATAACTCAAAATGAAAAAGAAATAAAAGAAAATCACCTTAAGAAAAAATCAACCGGCAAAAATAGTTAATCGCGTTGGGTTCACCAGGCATTATAGTGAGGATGAGCAAATGCTGCACCTTCCCTATATTTGTGTTTCAACCAAATAAAGGTCATGGCCAAACATTTTGAAGATTTTGATGCTAACCTGGCAGGAGAAGAAGGAAAAACAGAAGAAACAAAAACAAGTTGGTTTAAAAGAATAAAAAAAGGGATACATACCAGCACCTCTGAGAAAAAAGAAACCCCTGAAGGCTTGTGGGCTAAATGCCCGGAGTGCAACCTGATATGTACAATGAATGAGTTAAGGGAGAATGATTTTGTTTGCCCAAATACAAAATGTAATTACCACCATCGCATAGGGAGTACAGAATATTACCAAATATTATTTGATGATGGCGAATTTATAGAGTTATTCGATAATATTCGCTCAAAGGATTTTTTAGGGTTTACTGATCTGAAGCCTTATCATAAGAGACTGGAAGAGATCTGGACGAAAACCGATTTGTCCGATAGTATGCGGGTTGCAGTTGGAAAAGTAAATGAACATGATATTGTTATCTCCTGTATGGATTTTGAATTTATAGGCGGATCATTAGGAAGTGTAATGGGAGAAAAATTTTCAAGAGCTGTGGATCATTGCATCAAACATAGAATGCCTTACATGGTTATATCAAAAAGCGGTGGTGCTCGAATGATGGAAAGTGCATTTTCCCTAATGCAATTAGCTAAAACCAGTGGTAAATTATCCCAATTATCGGATGCAGGTTTACCCTATATCTCCCTATTAACAGACCCAACTTTCGGTGGCATTTCCGCTTCGTTTGGTATGCTGGGCGATTTGAATATTGCCGAACCTGGTGCTCTTATTGGTTTTGCCGGACCCCGGGTAATTAAAGAAACCATCAAGAAGGATTTGCCTGAAGGTTTTCAACGCAGTGAATTTATCATGGAGCATGGTTTCCTGGATTTCATTGTTCCCCGAAAAGAACTGAAAGAAAAGTTAGGCACCGTGCTTACCCTTTTTAAAAATTAAAAATATTCATCAGATCGGTTCCTGGTAAAATATTTTCCAGGATGTTCCGGTTTTTCAACAACAACATCCTGAACCAGGAAAATAAATGGAGATTAAAAACAGGGCTGCATTCTACGAGTTTTTTATTGAGGATAAATTTACTGCTGGTATGGTCCTTACCGGGACGGAGGTAAAATCATTACGTGCAGGTCGTGCAAGTTTTAATGATAGCTACTGCATCATTGATAAAGGTGAGGCATGGATTAAATCTTTTCACATTGCCGAGTACTCTCATGGTACAGTGAATAATCATGAACCGCTTCGCCAGCGAAAATTATTGTTACAAAAAAAAGAATTAAAAAAGATCATCAATCAATTAAAGGAAAAGGGTTATACGCTTATTCCTTTACGTTTATATTTTAATGAAAAAAATATTGCCAAACTGGAAATAGGTTTAGGAAAAGGAAAAAAATTATACGACAAGCGTGAAAGCATTAAACAAAAAGATGCCGAGCGGGAATTGAAAAGATATAAATTATAAAAGCGGCCATTAGCCGCTTTTATTTTTTAACTAAAAAAAGATTTTAAAAGTTAAAACCTACGCCTACTTTAAACGCCTGGTTATAAGCTTTAAAATTTTCATTTTTATCCAACCTGTTTAATCCATGATCATAAGATGCCGAAACTGAAAAGCCATTGGTAAACTGGTAACCAAGTCCACCAGTTAAACCTACATCTATACTATTCATTTGATCCGAAATATCCATTGTTCTTTTGAAGAAAGAAAAACCCAGGGCACCTGCATCCACTTTCATATCTGATTGAACCAGGAATGAAACCTGTGGGCCGGCAAAAACCTGGAATCCTTTGGATGGTTCCACTTTTAGTAACAAAGGAATATCTATATAATGACTGTTTACTTTTGCCGATGCGTTGATACCAACAAAATCCAATTTATCTATACTATAATCTCCGGATAGTTGATACCCTTTTTGTGCGTACAAAACAGCGGGTTCAATACTTACTATTCCACCTAAGGGAATTGTTGCTGATAATCCTGCAAAAAATCCAGTTTTGCCTTGTGTTTTTAAAATGCCATTAGTAGCATCAATCATCTCGTTCATTGAACCGGTAGCATCACCACGCCAGGTTGTAAATGTTGGTCCGGCCTTGATACCGAAATTAACCTGCGCCTGTAAAGTGATAAAAGAAAAAAACATAAGAGTTCCCAGGAGTATAATTTTTGATTTCATATTGTTGGTAACAGGGGTTTGTACATCCTGCATAAATTTCAGACTTTTAAAAAGTTACCACTGGTTAAGAAACGTAGCTAATTTTTTGTTAACGCATTTGTCTTTAACATTTTATGCAGATGCAAAACTTCTGCATGATTATTGGTTACCTTACCTTTCAAATACTTTTTTGTTTACCGCTATAGAAACACTATGATGAAAATAATATTACTTGCCTGTTCATTGCTGTTGGCAAGTTTGAGTGATGCACAGTCAATTGCCGGGTATTATTACGGTCCTGCATATGCGCAAACAACAAATTCAGCCAGCAATTACCTGGTTGAATTGATTTTAAAAGACAATAATGGAAACCTGCAGGGTGCATTGAATTATTATTTTAAAAACAGTTTCAGAAGTGTTCCGGTTAAAGGGAAGTATAATTCTAAAACACGTTATGTAACATTGTATGATATTCCTGTTACTTATTTCGGTTCATTTATGAATATGGAAGTTGATTGTACTATGGATCTGGTAGCCACTTTCAGAAAATCGAAAACAGAAAGCAGCCTGGTAGGATATTTTACAGGTAAAGAAGGTTTTAAATATACATGCATTGATTTAAATTTCAACCTGGTATTAAATTCTGAAGCGGCAAATATTGACTCTGTTTTCCAGGCATTAAGAAATTATAAAGAAACACACCAGGTCTGGAAACCAGGTGCAGCTGATACACTTAAAGATGTAAATATCATTCAGCGCAAAGTGATTAATTATGTTGTTAATAATGAATTCAGAAAAAGAGAACTTGATGTAGTGCAGGAAATTGAGGTAGAATCAGATAATATCACCCTGGATTTTTATGATAATGGCGAAGTGGATGGCGATTCAATTTCTGTTTTTGTTAACCAGGAACTATTAGCTTATAATCGCATTATCAGCACCAGCGCTGTGCATTTTGATATTACACTTGACACTTTGAAAGAGATTAACGAAGTATCCATGTTTGCTGATAACCTTGGAAGCATTCCACCGAACACCGCTTTAATGATCGTTAGCGATGGAAAGAACAGGTTTGAGATAAGGCTTTCCAGCAATTTTGAAAAAAATGCCACTATTTATATCCGGCGCAAGAAAAACAAACCATAATATTAAAAAAGTTCCTGTTGTTGGTTGGTTTTTTTGGGTTCCCATTGCATTTCCACGGATTTAGAATAATCAACTAATTTGGCTCCAACTGCTTTCCATCCCATAACTTCAACCATTTTTTCAATTTTGAATTTTGCCCTTCTTATTTGAGATCCTTTGCCGGATTGCACTGCCAAAATGGGTTGTTCTTCAGTTGTAACAGCTTCAATCCTGTTATTCTTCCCTTCCTTAATAAAGAAAAATTTATTTCTGATACTGGTGGTTTCAATCCTGAATCTTTTTACATTGTATTGCATTTTTTCATTATCCAGGTAAATAGCTGTTACCGTTTTTTCCGGATCAAATTTTTCAATCAATAAAATATTTTCCTTATCAAAACGCTGCGTCATTTCCTGGTCAGTGATCTCATAGTTTCCATCCGAATAAATTACCAGGATACGATCATCAGGTTCAAAGCCGCCCAACAAAACGCCCTTTTCATCCGCATTTAAACGACCAAACTTATCATCGAACCATAATTTCCTTCCACTCAGAGTTGCTCTGCCAGCTTCTTTAAATTTTACGGAACGGATTGAATATTTAGTAACCTGATTACCCATGCTGCTTCTGCCTTTGATAGCCAGTTCTTCAAAATAAAAATCAAATTCTTTGATACGTGCGGAACAATTCGGACTCAGTACAATCTTAACCACTTCCGCTTCACCATTGGGATTCACAGACAAATAATTAAGCTTGCTTTTATCAGATCCTTTTGAAAGGTCATAATCTTTATCCCTGGTTATACCAGTTACATTGAAACGCTTTGCATAACTTACACCAGTTTTACCATCTGTATAAATTACGTTGTACGTGGTGCGTTCATCATTTTTTTGAAAGATGGCGATATGCTCAATATTTTTTCCAACAAATAATTTGTCGGTTACTTTCACCACTTTCATGATACCCCGGCGGGTGATAACAATGATATCATCAAGGTCAGAGCATTCAAAAACAAATTCATCTTTTTTAAGGCTTGTACCAATAAAACCTTCCTCACGGTTCATATAAAGTCGTGTGTTGGCAATGGCGACCTGCTTGGCTTCTATCATTTCAAAAACACTAAGCGTAGTTTTTCTTTCCCTGCCCTTACCATATTTTTTCAAAAGGTTTTCAAAATAGACTACAGCGAAATCTGTCAGATTTGCTAAGTCATGCTTAACTTGTTTCATATCCGCTTCCAGGTTTTTTATCTGGGCGTTTAATTCATCTATATCCAGTCTGTAAATTCTTCGTACCGGTTTCTCCGTTAGTTTGATAATGTCTTCCCGGGTAATATCTCTTTTTAATTTCTTTTTATATGGAACAAATGCTTTGTCAATGGCCAAAATTACCTTATCCCAAGTAGCATGCTTTTTCTCCAGTTCTTTATATATTTTTTCCTCGAAAAATATTTTCTCAAGTGAAGTGTAATGCCATTTTTCCAGCAGTTCACTCAATTTGATTTCCAGTTCCTTTTGGAGTAAATCTTTAGTATGATCTACGGAAATTTTCAACAGGTCCTGTATGCCTAAAAACTGCGGCTTGTTATTTACGATAACGCATG
This sequence comes from Chitinophagaceae bacterium, assembly GCA_013696395.1. Taxonomy (GTDB): domain Bacteria; phylum Bacteroidota; class Bacteroidia; order Chitinophagales; family Chitinophagaceae; genus JACCYQ01. Next base: position 18,259 of record JACCYQ010000067.1, on the reverse strand, counting down.
CATTAGGTGAAATAGAAACTTCGCAATCAGTAAATTTATATAATGCATCAATAGTTATATCTGATGAAATGCCCGTTGCCAGGTCAATCTGTATTTCAACTTCTGCGGCGGTATTGTCAATAACTTTCCTGATCTTGATTTTCCCATTGTCATTGGCTTTTACTATAGAGTCCATCAATTGCGTGGTAGTAACTCCATACGGAACACTTTTAACCAATAAGGTTTTCTTATCCAATTCCTCTATATGCGCTCTTACTTTAATTTTGCCACCACGCTTACCCTGGTTGTAATCAGTTACATCAACCATGGCACCCGTTAAAAAATCAGGATATAGATCAAACTTCTTCCCCCTTAAATATTTAATTGAAGCTTCAATAATCTCGCAAAAATTATGGGGCAATATTTTGGTTGACAGTCCAACTGCAATTCCTTCTGCACCTTGCGCCAGTAATAAAGGAAATTTCATGGGCAGGGTTACTGGCTCATTTTTTCGACCATCATAACTCAATTGCCACTCCGTTGTCTTTGCATTGAATGCAACGTCTAACGCAAATTTGCTCAAACGAGCTTCGATGTAACGGGCAGCAGCAGCATCGTCACCGGTTCTTACATCTCCCCAATTTCCCTGTGTTTCAATAAGAAGATCTTTCTGCCCCATATTAACAATAGCATCGCCAATACTGGCATCACCATGCGGGTGATATTGCATGGACTGACCGATGATGTTTGCCACTTTGTTAAAACGGCCATCATCCATTTCTTTCATAGCATGAAGAATACGTCTTTGTACAGGTTTTAAACCGTCTTCAATAGCGGGTACCGCTCTTTCAAGAATAACATAAGATGCATAATCCAGAAACCAGGTTTTATATTGTCCATGAACGCCTGAATCATTATTATATATATCTGATGATTTTGTCTTGGATGTTGCCATTCTTTATCCTGCTTATTTTATTTTTTTGCCTGGAATTTTTTGTCCTCCCTGGTGTAATATCAAACTGGTTACTTTTCCGAATTCATCTTTTACGGTTAATTTTTTTTCCTGTTGCAATTGCATGATAATGGCTGAAGTAAATTGCTTGGTGACGGAACCAATCTGGAAGATCGAATATGCATCATGGTTTATCCTTTTGTCGAAATCCCGATAACCATAACCTTTTTTAAATAGCACTTTATTATCCTTTGCCACTAACACTGCTCCATTAAATTTCTTCTGATTGGCTAATGCATTTAAATATTCGTCTGCTTTTACCAGGAAATCCTGTGCCGAAAGTTGAAGGGTAAATACAAGCAAGAAGAAGAAAAAAACAGTATACTTTTTCATTACATTTTTTTATTGATAACACCCAGGTGAGTAAATTGAAACCCCTTTTCATACTTTAAACCGTAACCAAAAATCCTATCCATACTGGCATGGCCAAAAATGATAATGCCCATTAAAATGAATGCAGGCATGCCTGTTATAAATCCCCATAAAAAAAAGAAAACCGCCAGGGCTTTATGATGAAACAAATTATATAAGGCAGCTCCTACCTTTTTTCCAAATGCATAGCCAATCATACTGATATCAGGTCCCAGAAACAATAATAAATAATACCACCAGGCTGCATCGTAATAATAAAGTGCATATATACTAATACAAAACAGCGCCAGTTCTTCAAGTTTAAGTATGCTTTTCATTTTAGTTTCAATTACTTTCTTCGGAAGCGGAAGATTCCGTTTCTGTTTTATCAAGAGCACCGGCTAATTTTACATCAAAATCCTTCCAGTTTTTATTAATATCTCCTATCGCTGCAAGCTGTCCATTATATACCAGGGTTTTCATTCGCCACATCATATAAACATCACCTGTTTTAATTTTCATACGGTTAAGGGTGTTCGTTAACAATCTCCCGGCTTTCTGCCATTCGGTACCGGCATTCTTCAATAATTCTTTGTCGTAATAATATTCATTTTCACTGGCAATCTTTTTTCCTCCTTCCAAAATCCTTACACCTCCATTTTCTTCTACCAGTCTTTTCCATTCATCAGGGTCCACTTCAAATTCACTCAAGGTAATGGGGCGTGATAATTTTTTGGCCTTCAGAATTTCTTTGGGTAAAATGTCATGTATAGTTGATGGATAATACAACTGGCCTTTCTCATTCAGGAATGGAAGATTATTGAGGTATAAAACCAAGATCCGGCCTTGGTAAGAACTTAACTGGCGCATCAACCAAAAATATCCACACACATCATGTTGGTTTTGTCCCATCCAGATCCAAGCTTCCTTATCAGCATTGGCATCTAACTTTTCCCGGAATTCTTTAATGGTATTGCGATCATCAAAACTACCAGCGAGTTGGGTTCCATATGGTGAACCTTCAAGCAAACCTCTCCACCACTCTACTCTTTGTTGCCAACCTTCATCTTCATCAAGGCCTGATAACGGACCTACCGCAAAATCATCCCTGATCAATATAACTTCACCCATTAAGGTTTCATCCATTTCCATTGCAGTGTTTAAGACCGCTTTATCCGCCTCCTGGAAAATTATGTGAATGAGATCTTTTACTGAAGCTTCTTTTTGTATCACTTCCGGAATCTGATTTTCGATTTTCATTTAATGTTTCTAAATGTTTTATAAACCTTCTTTATAAATTAAACATCAGCTATTTTCTGGCCGCTTATTTCATTGATTGGTTCATCGCTTTCTACTTTCAGATTGCTGATTATAAATTCCTGTCTTTCCATTGAATTCTTACCCATATAATATTCCAGCAATTGCTGAATATGCGTATGCTGTTCCATTATCACAGGTTGTTTACGCATATCATCTCCTATGAATTGTGCAAATTCATCCGGGCTGATTTCTCCTAAACCTTTAAACCGGGTAATTTCCGGTTTGGCGCCTAATTTTTTAATGGCAGCCAGCCTTTCTTCTGCACTATATGTATAAATCGTTTCTTGTTTATTGCGGATCCGAAACAAGGGCGTTTCCAAAATGTAAACGTGTCCGTTCTTCACAAGGTCCGGAAAAAATTGCAGGAAGAATGTCATCAACAATAAGCGGATATGCATGCCATCCACATCCGCATCAGTTGCCACTACAATATTGTTATATCGCAGACCTTCCAATCCATCTTCAATATTCAATGCATGCTGCAGCAGATTAAATTCTTCATTTTCATACACCACCTTTTTGGTCAATCCAAAACTATTCAATGGTTTACCACGCAAGCTAAAAACGGCCTGGGTTTCCACATTCCTGGCCTTTGTGATAGATCCACTAGCCGAATCACCTTCAGTAATAAAAATGGTGCTTTCCTTTTGTTTGGTAAAAAATTCCTCTTTATTCTTAGCAGGGGGTTCTTCATTAAAATGTATCCTGCAGTCTCTTAATTTCTTGTTATGAAGATTTGCTTTTTTGGCTCGTTCATTGGCCAGCTTTTTTATACCTGCCAAATCTTTACGCTCTCTTTCACTTTGTTCAATACGTTTTTTTAATGCATCTGCCGTAGCAGGATTTTTATGCAGGTAATTATTGAGTTCTTTTGTCAAAAAATCTCCAATAAACTGCCGCACACTTTTGCCGCCTTCTTCAACAAACTGGGATCCCAGTTTGGTTTTAGTCTGGCTTTCAAAAACAGGTTCAACCACTCTTACCGATACGGCTGCTGCTAAACTGGCACGAACATCAGATGCATCATAATCTTTCTTAAAATATTCACGAATGGTTTTTACATATGCTTCCCTGAATGCCTGCTGGTGTGTGCCCCCTTGCGTTGTATGCTGACCATTTACAAAACTATAAATATCTTCACCGTAATCGTTAGTGTGAGTAAGCGCAATCTCAATATCATCTCCTTTTAAATGAATGATCGGATACCGGATCTCATCCTCATTGGTTTTACGCTGCATGAGATCTAAAAGCCCATTGCGGCTAATAAAACTTTTTCCATTATACACAATTTTTAAACCGGCATTCAGAAAACAATAATTCCAGATCTGGTTTTCCAGGTATTCGGGAATAAAATGAAAATTTTTGAAAACACCTTCATCTGGAATAAAAGTTACATGAGTGCCATTACCTTCTCCAGTTTTGGATTCCTTGTACTCTTTAACCAATATACCTTTAGTAAACTCAGCTGATTTTTCTTTCCCATCCCGAAATGCAGTTACCTTGAAGAAATTACTTAATGCATTAACTGCTTTGGTTCCCACACCATTTAATCCAACGCTTTTTTGAAAAGCTTTACTATCGTACTTGGCTCCTGTATTAATTTTGCTTACTACATCTACCACTTTGCCTAATGGAATTCCACGCCCATAATCTCTTATTTCAACGATTTTTTCTTTAATTGTTATCTCGATAGTTTTTCCGTAACCCATTGTATATTCATCAATACAGTTGTCAAGCACTTCTTTAACCAACACATATATACCATCATCGGGGCTACTGCCATCGCCTAATTTACCTATATACATCCCAGGCCGAAGGCGGATATGTTCCCGCCAGTCCAGGCTTTTTATACTTGCTTCGTTATACTCAAAAATGCTCGGTTCTTTTTCTTTTGCCATCTACAGGGTCTCCATGTATTTATATAGGTTTTTGCTACAAATTCTTTTATTATACAAACCGGGCAAATATAACAAAAGGCCTCATGCCCTCAAGAGATTGAATTGTTCACCTCTGTGGAAAATTAATACCTAACAGATTAAAATTACCATTTGTCATTTTTATTTCTACCAATAAAAAAATCAATGTAACTTTTGATTATAAAATCGTTGCGTATGAAAAAGTTACTGATTTTCATGGTACTCATTGCCTGTGTGGCAGCAGTTGCATTTGCTAGTTTGAGAAATACAGAAACGAAAAAAGAGAAAAAAGAAATCAAGATTGAAAAGGAACAGAAAGAAATGAAGAAGGCAACTAAAAAAAAACAATGCTATTACAGCTAGTAAAATCGGCTACTAAAAGCTGTCCCACGGGCAGCTTTTTTTTATGAATTTTATTAAATCGAGTCATTGATTGAACTTAAGATCTAATAGGTAATAATTGAATTCCCCTTGATTCAGATTATTTAATCTTAAGCATAAAATGCCTTTATCTACATAATTACTTGATTTTCAATAGTAAACACTAAATTTTTCATTAATTATTCAAAAGGTTTCTTCCCTGCTGTGAATATCCTTAATTTTGAATTCTAACCCACCCTTGAAGATCTACTAACCATTCCTTTAAGGGTGCTTCATTAAATTCTTCAATACCCGGCCAATTGCGGCTCATTAAATTCTGATTTATCTTTTAAACCACCAAAAAAGGAGGACGTATGTTTTCGTATGGGTTACTTGAAATTGGCTGTTATTACCTGGTGCAGGAAAAAAAAGATTCTCCACTTACTTTAATTAAAGTTGCTACGGAATCGGACCATTGTATGTATATACTTCGGTATGAGGATACTCTTGCAAGTGAATGGAAGAAAAAAACGGATGGCATTATAGATATTGTTGAATGCCTGACAGATGATGCAGTTAGGGCTTGGGAAAAACAATATAACAGTGAGGATGCTTATTATGAAGAGGATGAAGAGTAAATAAGTGCGCCGCTTATAATTTTTAATTAATGGATGGTTGAAATGTTTTATTTTTAAAATACTTCAACCATTTTTTTATGAAAAGACAAACCTTTTCTTTGCTGCTGTTTTTTTTATGCGTTTTCCAATACATTACTGCACAGACAGACTTACCTACCGATTATTTAAGTCCTGCGTTTCATGAAAGCCGGCGGCAAGCCTTAAGGGAACTTTTGCCTGAACAATCTGTAGCCGTAATTTTTTCCTACCCTGTCAGAAAATTCAGTAATGATGTGGACTATATTTATCATGCTAATCCGGACATGTATTATTTTACAGGGTATAGGGAACCACATGCAGTTTTATTAATTTTTAAAGAAAGTCAAACTTCAACTACCGGTGATAACTATAAAGAATTGTTTTTTGTACAGGAAAGAAATGAACAGGCTGAAAGATGGACGGGCAGAAGATTAGGTGCTGAAGGAGTAAGAAAACAATTGGGTATACAAAACGTTTATACAGGAGAGGAATTTGCAGATTTCCCCATTAATTTTTCAGCTATAAAGAAAGTAGTAACTCCTGGATTTCCTGATGATGTGGCTGATTCCCGTTGGGATAAAGCCGACCTCTTTGACCTCATCCAACAATTTAAAACTAAATCGAACTATAAAGAAACGGATCATAAGCAATTTGATAAAAATTTGTTTTTCCATTTAACAGGGCAATTAAGAGAAATAAAAACACCGGAGGAACTGGTTCTGATCCGCAAAGCGGTAGAGATAAGTTGCATGGGGCAAAATGAAGTGATGAAAGCTGTAAAGCCCGGAATGTCTGAATTGGAAATACAGGGGTTGCATGAATTTGTCCATAAAAAATATGGTGCTGAAGCAGTGGGTTATGGATCTATTGTAGGTTCCGGAGAAAATGGCTGTATCCTGCATTATATGGAAAATACAAGAACCCGGGTTGGGAATGACTTGATCCTGATGGATGTGGGCGCACAATACCATGGATATACAGCAGATGTAACCAGAACCATCCCTGCTAATGGAACATTTTCAGCTGAGGAAAGAGCAATTTATCAATTAGTCTATAATGCACAGGAAGCTGCATTTGAAATTCTTAAAGATGGGGCAAGCTTTTCCGAGGCCAGCGATGCAGCAAAAGAAGTGATAGCTGATGGATTATTGAAATTAAATATCATTAAGAATAAGGAAGATGTTAGCAAATACTATCCCCATGGTCTGTTACATCATATCGGGCTTGATGTGCATGACCGGAATTTCTCCAAAACAATGAAGCAAGGAATGGTGATTACCATTGAACCAGGCATTTATATACCCTCAGATAGCGATTGTGATAAAAAATGGTGGGGTATTGCTGTTAGAATTGAAGATGATGTGTTAATCCGGAAAAACGATTATGAATTGCTTTCCATTTATTCTCCCAGGAAAATTGAAGATATTGAAAAGATGATTGCTCAAATAAGTGCGCTGGACGATTTTGTTTTACCACCCCTTAAATCTGGTGAAAAGAAAGCCTTCTGATAAAACGATTAATTCCGGTTAAAAAACCTGATGACGACGCAATTCCATTGAGCTTTCCGTTTGGCCCGTGGTCCCCATATATTCCTTTTTAATCATTCCTATATTCCGGGAATAATAGGTTTTGAAATAACCTACGAATGAGGATATATCGGTCCAGGTATTAGCTGCAAATTGTTCAACCCGTTCTTCAATAACAATAGTATTAGGATAAGATGTTCCTTTAACAGTAATAGCCGCATCTTTTTGAAGTACAGTCGCCTTTATCCTTACAGTTACCGAAACACTATTCGAAGTTCCGGTAATAGATGGCGATGTCCAGTTTGAACCAACAGCCTGGTTATCTTTTAAGAATATATATTCTGTCCAGTATTCATCATCAAGGCTAAAAAAACTTCCGAAATCAATGAATTCCAAATAATCATTACCATCCCGGCGATAATATCCTGAAGAATCAAGACCTAAAGTTGCATCCGGGGTTTCCGCAAAAATATTCCAGGAATTTCCAAAAGCACTGTGTGTCAGCGGAGTTACTAATCTCAAAATTGAATCGTTCGCATTTCCATCAAATTCATAACTCCAGTTACTGTTAGCAGTTCGGGGGTAATAATCAGCTGCAATTGAAGTGGCTGTTACTACAACATTAAAGGAGCAGGTACTACTGCCGGCTGTTATTGTAATTGTGGAAGTCTCTTCTGAAATAGGTTTACCAGAAGCAGTTAGTATGATAGTTTGAGGACCTGTACTACTTAATGTGCCTGAACCTGAAAAGGTCATTCCATTTACCGGTGCTGCAGATATGTTATAAGTTCCGATAGTAGTAACGTTAACACCAATAGATACGGTGTTAGCAGGTGTCAGCGTAACATCCTTTATATAATTGCCAGCCACAGAATAATTCAAACAGTCAGCACCTGAACTTTGCAGTGTGAAATTAGCTGGCCCACCAGCACCTGCCGGTAATACAACAATCTGCACCAGGCAAAAACTGGTATCAAAACTTACGACGAACAAATTATTGCCGGCTGATAATGGAGTTCCACTTCCTAATAATCGTACGGTTTTTAATCCAGCATCAGTAAAAACTCCGGATGTTTTAAAGGCATAACCATTCAGCGTATCTGTAGCAATAGTAAAGGCTCCTGGATTAGTTACATTAATCTGAACGTCAATATAATTATTGTTATCCAGCATCTTAGAAGCTATAAAAGTTCCTCCAATAGTTTTGGGAAGGCATTCTTTGTTAAGATCACTCTGCAGGGATCCATTGGCAGGAGTATCGTTTATTTCCGCACTATATTCTTTCTGGCAAGAAATAAAACCAAAAATGGTAATAAAACCAAGAAAGAGGATAAGATTACGCTTCATATTACAGATTATAATTTAGGCTAAACTACAATTTATTTTAAAAAATTGCGGGGACTAACCTATAACGGATAAATATGGGGGTTCAGTATTTGCCTTATCCTTTTAAGGTATAATATTTGTAAATGCTAAGGGATTATGAGCCTGAGATTTATGCTTTTGATTAGTACTTGTATGTTTGCATTTTCCTGTAAACAGCTTGTTTATGTACTTACTGACGAAGACATTAAAAAGCATTATAAAGATAAAAAGACAAAACCCCAGCTTAAGTACATAAGTTATAATAATTACCACATCTACCACGCTATTGCGGGAAATTCAGAAAAGCCACTGCTGATATTTGTTCATGGAGCTCCAGGAAATTGGTACAGTAGCCTAGCCTTGCTCGATGATTCCACCCTTCAGAAAAACTTCAGAATGATATCCGTTGACCGTGTAGGGTTTGGAAAATCCAACTATGGCCATGCAGTACCATCGATTGACAAACATGTGCGATACCTGGAAAAAATTGTAAAGGAATATAATCATACTGATCAACCCGTTTACATGGTTGGATCTTCCTATGGAGCGCCAATAGTAGCATCATTTGCTACTCAAAATCCTTTTCTTGTCAATGAACTATATATGGTTTCCCCTGTAATTGATCCGTCAACAGAAAAAATGTTCTGGTTCTCATATATGGCGAAACTGAGCCTGATAAATTTCTGGCTTCCCCGGAGTTTAACAGTCACCAGTGATGAAAAATCTGCACACCGGCGTGAAATGAGGAAACTGAAGCCCCATCTTAAAAGAATACGTAGCAAGACTTATGTTTTAATGGGAACAGATGATTGGCTCGCCCATCCTTCCAATTTTACTTACCTTCAAAATATGCTGGTTAATGCCCGCAAACCAGAATTTATTATGCTGGAAGATGAAGGGCACACGATTCTCTCCAACCGCCCGGAATTGGTAAAAGATCTTCTCCTGAAAAAAATGGATTACTGATATATAAATTATAAAATCAATCCATTATCTTAAGCATTCAAATCATTTATCTATGAAAGCTGGTTTCAGTGTTATTATTGCATTATTAATTCTTACATCCCTGGCTTATGCCCAACTTGGAGTTGAAATTCTAACTTCAGGCACTAACAGCAGTCTACGTGGATTAAGTGTGGTTAATGACCACGTCATTTGGGTAAGTGGGAGTAATGGCACCATTGGGAAATCCCTGAATGGTGGTAAAAACTGGAAATGGACAACCGTAAAAGGGTTTGAAAAAAATGATTTCAGGGATATCGAAGCTTTTGATGCTACAACTGCTGTGATTATGGCGGTTGGTGAACCAGCATATATTTTAAGAACAGTAAATGGCGGAGAAAACTGGAAAGTTGTTTTTGAAGATAAAACACCCGGCATGTTTCTCGATGCCATTGAATTCTGGAATGAGAAGGCCGGCATTGTACTCGGCGATCCTGTAAATGGAAAATTTTTTATTGCCCGAACATTCGATGGTGGTTCAACCTGGGAAAAAGTACCCGATAAATATCTGCCTGCTGCCGTAGAAGGTGAAGCATGTTTTGCAGCAAGCGGCACTAATATCCGGGCGCTGGATCGTGATGAAGCTGTTTTTGTTACTGGTGGAACAAAGTCCAGGATGTTTTGGAAAGGCGACCCTATTGATCTGCCTATTTTACAGGGGAAAGAAACTACTGGTGCTAATTCAATAGCAGTTTGGGATAATTACCGTCGCAATGGAGGTAACCAGATAATTGTTGTGGGTGGTGATTTTGCAAATGATACGCTGACCACAAATAATTGTTTTTATTCCAATAATCGCGGACGCACATGGCATATTCCGGATACACCGCCCAACGGTTACAGGAGTTGTGTTGAATTTTTTAGCAAAAAGGATGTAGTGGCCTGTGGTTTAACAGGAGTCGATTATTCGCATGATGGTGGTCGTAATTGGTCCCCGATCAGTGATGAGAGTTTTCATGTAGTACGTTTCGCCAAAGGAGGATTAACCATGTTCCTGGCTGGTGCTAACGGGAAAATTGGAAAACTGGTTTTGAAATAAATCCTGGCATACCATTTATAATTGTAAAAGCAATTCCTTAACGGATACCCGCTTTTTATAATCTTCATTAAAATAACGGTATACAATAGTGTTTTCTTTGTTGATGATATATACTGCAGGTATGGGTAGATTGGTTCCATTTTTTCCGTTTATAGCTTCAAGGTCAATACCCGACATTTTATAGCGGTTCACCAATTTTTCATCTACTGCAAAATGCACATCATATGCTTTCATAATCTTACCTTCTTCATCATGTATAATCGGAAATGATGCACTGCTTTTTTCTATTGTTTTTGAAATACCATCGATTTTTTCCGGAGTAATCGCCAGCACCTGAACGCCTTTTGCAGTTAATAATTCCAACGAATCCTGCATTTGCTTTAATTGCCTGCTGCAATAGGGGCACCAGTTACCACGGTAAAAAAAGAGAATTACGTTTCCTTTTTTTACCATTTCTTTTAATCGAATGCTGTTACCATTTTGATCAGTTGCTTTAAAATCAGGTGCTTTTGAATTTATAAATAAACCTTCTGGTTTTTCCTGGGCAGATAAACCTATTACAAATATAAAAGCCGCAGTCAATAACATACATTGTTTCATATTTCAAAATTATGCATCTTTTAAAAATATAATTGCTAGTTCCTTAGTATTAACATATAGTTGGGTGATAAAAAAATACGCTAAACTTTTCTGATAATTTCATAACTTTATCAGGATCGATTTGGAAAATATTATGTAACAATAATATTTATTACAATCGATTACACCCCTGCTTATATTCATTTAAACAAAATGATAATGACAACTAATAATGTATGAACATTATTTTTTGCATTTAAATCCAATTTTTTATGGCATTTATAGACCGGGTACTTCAAACGCCTTCTTATGGTTGGGAAAATGAAAAAAATGAATTGATAATCCCTACCAAAAAACAAATTATTATAGAATTTTTTTCACGAATAAATATTTTTAAATCCCGAAAGAACTGGATTTCATTAATCAGTTGGTTCATGATTTTTTGCATGCTACCCTTTTTTATTTTATTCCTTATAAAATATTTCTCTTTAAAATTACTGGGAGCTTTTCTTTTATATAGCCTGATCATTATGAGTACACATGGAACCATATGGTTTCACCGGTTTTGCACACATAAGTCCTATAAATTCAAAAACAATTTCTGGCGTTTTATTACCCAAAATCTCGTTATCAGGTCATTTCCGGAAGAAACATATGTTGTCTCACACCATGTACATCATGCCAAATCCGATTTACCAGGTGATCCATATAATCCGAAAGGAGGTCTTTTATACTGCATGCTTGCTGATGTGAATCACCAGGCCATTAATAAAGAGTTATCAGAAACAGATTATAATAAAGCTGCGCATTTCGTCAGGCATTCCGGTATTAAAATCAATTCCTACAGCAGTTATTTAAAATGGGGATCCATTGTCAGTCCGTATTACATCATTACTCTTTGGTTATTAAACTGGGGATTTTGGTATACTGTTTTTTATTTTATAGGTGGCCATGGATTATCCTGTGCATTGTTTAGTGCGGCTATGTTCTGGATGATTTTGGTAAGGGCCTTTAATTATACCGGGCATGGAAAAGGGGAAACAAAACATAAAGACGGCATTGATTTCGACAGGAGTAACCTTTCCATCAATCAAACCAGGCCAGGTTTGTTTTCTGGTGAGTGGCATAATAATCATCATTTATATCCAGCCAGTGCAAGAGCAGGCTTTTTACCTTATCAATTGGATCTTGCATGGGTTTATATCTGGTGCATGCATAAATTAGGTGCCGTATCGTCGTATCATGATTCCAAAAAAGATTTTATGAAAAAGTATAATGCTAACCGTTAGCTTTTCAATAACCACCTAGGGCGTCAAAGTCCGGCTTTTAATCATTATCCATAACCTGTATTAATTGAATATTATTTCCACAGGTGTCATCGAACACGGCCAATTTAACCGGACCCATTCGATTTGGTTTCATGCTGAATTTTACACCGAGGTCTGATAGCCGTTCGTATTCCATATCAATGTCATTTACATGAAATGCTGTTAATGGTATGCCGGCCTCAAATAGTGCTTTCTGATAAACTTTTGCCGGTGCAATACCGGTGGGTTCAAGTAACAATTCTGTTCCGCCAGGGTCATCTTCTGAAACAATGGTTAGCCATTTATATTCCCCTACAGGAACGTCAGTTTTTAAAACGAATCCCAATATCTGTGTATAAAATTTAAAAGCTTTTTCCTGGTCTTCAACCAACACACTTGTTAACCTTATATTCATGCAGCAAAATTTTTATGAATTTTTAAAATACAGATTTATCCTGGTAAAATATTGTTTTCAAAGTTATAGGAGTTTCCACTTTAATAAGCCTGAATAGATTTTTCAGTCTTTAAAAAATAGCCTTCCATATCACGCCAGATTAATCAGAGGAGTGATCAAAAGGAATATAATTTTCCCAATACCAGGGCGTATAAACATCTCCGATAGTTTCTTCCAATAGATATTTGAATATACTTTCTGCATTATCACTGTTACTCATTATTAATATCCCAATTCCTGTATCCGGGAAAATTATGGAATAATGTTGAAACCCATCACCATGACCTTCTTTAAATGCACCTTTTCCATATGGAGATTGTAATAAACCCCAGCCTAATCCATAACTCAACTGAATATTATCATTTGTGGTAGAATTCTTTAAACTTAACGGACCAAACTGTTGAATGGTATTAATCCTTACCTGTGGTCTGAACATCTCACTCGTTGTTGTTGGATTAAGTAACTCAAAATTTAAAATCGCTTTCAGGAAAAGAGTATAATCATCAAGCGTTGTTTCAAGTGTACTCGCCGATCTTGCTTCGTTATCCTTGTCTTTCTTATATAATTCACCGTTTATAGTATGTCCATAACTAAAATTATTTTCAAAGGCCGGTTGCCAGGTGTAAGAAGAATTTTTCATCCCCAGGGGATCGAATATTTTTTCTTTCATTAAATCTTCCAATGAACGGCCAAGCATCTTTTCCAAAACAACCTGAAGGTAAACCATGCCTTCTCCCGAATAATTATATTTAGTGCCTGGTGGAAATTTAACTTTCAATTTCTGATCCTCTTCAAACCATCTCCAGTTTGGAAATCCTGCTGTATGCGCAAGGCACATTCTAGCAGTAATTTTATGATAATTAGAATCATTTTTCAATGAACTAAAATCATCATGCCATTTGGTTTCTGGAGTATATTCATATACAGGCCTGGGTAAATATTCCTGCAATGGTTTATCAAGATCAATTATGCCATCTTCAACCAGCATCATAACTAAAGTGGCAAATAATGATTTACTTAAAGATGCGCCATAAATGTTTGTATTGGTTTCAAGGGAATCTTTTGTGTCCAATTTTTTATATCCAAAGGTCTTAGTGTAAACCGGGATATTGTTATTAAAAATGCTGATGGCCATTCCGTGAACATGGGCCTTTTTCATCAATGAATGTATGGTCAGGTCTAAAAATTCGAAAGATGCCCTGGACTTATCAAGCCTGGTTATGGATTGCGCATTAATAATTACAGACGATCCTGAAAAAAGAAGGAAGAAAAGAATGTTTTTAATTTTCATCATTTTTATTCATTAAACTTTAATAAATTTCAAATATAGAACTTTCAGCATTTTTATTTGACCTTAATGACACACCCGACGATGGAATGGTCCTTGCATTCCATTTGCCAATATACCTGTAACTTTTAGTTCATCTCAATTTAATTTAATGAAACAGCAGTTATCCCGGGAGCGCAACAAACTACTTTATTCTATTGAAAAATTATTAGAAGGCCCTATGATATTTCTGGGATTCATATGGCTTATCCTCCTGACCATCGAATTGATCTGGGGACTTTCAAAAACGCTGCTATATACAAGCCTGACTATTTGGGTCATATTTATAATTGATTTTATAATCAAATTTATTTTAGCGCCTTCCAAGAGCCGCTTTTTTAAAAAAAATTGGCTTACTGCAGTTTCATTATTAATTCCAGCACTAAGAGTTTTTCGTGTCTTCCGGTTCGTCAGGATATTGAGAAGTTTAAGAGGCATCCGCTTAGTACGGCTGGTTTCATCGTTGAACAGGAGCATGAAAAGCCTGGGAGCCACTATGAAAAGAAGGGCTTTTGGATATGTTTCATTACTCGCTTTAGTGGTAACATTTGCAGGGGCAGCTGGCATGTATGCCATCGAACAAAATAATCCCGGTTTTGAAAATTATGGTATGGCATTGTGGTGGACCGCTATGCGAATTATTACAGCAGGAAGTGAATTTTGGCCTCTGACGACTGAAGGTCGCGGCCTTGCATTTTTATTAGCCATATTTGGCTATGCTATTTTCGGGTATGTTACTGCAACACTTGCATCTTTTTTTATTGGTCGGGATGCTGAAGAAAAAGATGCCCCGCTGGCAGGCCATCACGCGATTCAGGAAATGAAAACCGAAATAAAACTTTTAACCAAAGCTATAAATGAATTGAAACAAAATTCTTGATAAATCCTGGCCATTATTCAGGAAAATTGGAATACGCACAAGAAAGGAAATAGAAAAAGAAAGATATGCGCTGCTGAAAGTTATGGAAGACAGAATATATAGGAAGAGGATTTAAATTGGAAAAAGATTAGATTTCTACATTACATTCACTAAATACATCAGTGAATGATGATTCCATATTAAGAATCAGAATACCGGAATGATTTATAATTATAATCTTGTCTAAGAAAATATTAAGGATGTTTTTCACCGGTGGTCAAAACCATTTCGTTATAAAGTTTTTCCCCTTCACGTAAAACAATTTGTACCAGTTCCCGGATGTCGGAATCAGATGTCCGGAAATTTACGATACATACCCTTAAACAATAATTACCATTGATAATGGCATTACTTAGAAAAACTTCCCCGCCGGCCTGCAATCGGTTCAACAATGTTTCATTCAACTGATTTAAATCCTGATTGGTTTCATTTTTGGGGACATAACGGAAAGTGGTGATGCTTAAATTTTGAGAAATGGCTTCCAACCGATCATTGTCCTCTGCCAGTTGAAACAACAATTTAGCCAGTTCAATATTTTTCCTGATCATTTGCGTTAATCCATTTCTTCCCACCTGTTTCAATGACATCCAAACTTTCAATGCCCGGAATCCTCTTGAATTCTGCATACCGTATTCATGAAAATTCATTGGCGCATCCTTTCCATTTCCACCGAAATTATAATACTCCGGTGTAAAACTAAATGCATCATGTAAATGACGGGGATCCCGAACCAGGATACAACCAGCTTCCAACGGACTATATAACCATTTATGCGGATCGAGTGCAATTGAATCTGCCAACGAAAGTCCTTTAAAATTTTCGGCCAGTTCGGGTAAACAAGCTGCCGGTGCACCATATGCACCATCAACATGAAACCAAAGATTTTCCGATTTACAGAAAGCAGCAATTTCAGTAAGCGGATCAATTATTCCTGTTGAAACAGAACCTGCATTACCAATTACTAAAAATGGTTTATGTCCAAACTGTTTATCTTCTTTAATGATTTGTTTTAAATGACTGATGTTCATTTGCTGATCTGGCAAACAATCAATCCAACGAATAGAATCTGTACCATGTCCGAACAAATCAGTGGCTTTATGAATCCAGGTATGAGTTCCTTTTGCACAATAAATGGTGTAACGTCTTTTTTCTTTATAGCCGGTAGAATTTTGGGATGGATCAATGGTAATTTCCGGCAATCCATTTTTTCTGATATCACCATCTATTTTATTTCTTCTGCCTGCCAAAAAGCCCAGGAAATTAGCCATATTGCCGCCACTCACAAATAAGCCACCACAGTCCTTATTATATCCAATTAATTCAGCCAGCCATTGAATGGTTTGCTTTTCAATTTCTGTAGCCATGGGTGACAAAGCAAATGCGCCTACATTGGCATTAACGGAAGCAGCAAGGAAATCAGCCAATGCACCGATAGGTGCACCTGACGATGTGATATACCCCCAGAATTTTGGATGGCCATTAAATAATGAATGATCAAAAAGCATTTTAGAAGTTTCTTCAAGGAGATCAATTGTATTACCACCTGTCTGCGGTAATGAATTATTTCCCAATATTTTTTGGATATCTTTAGGTTTTGCACCTGTAGTAACTTTTTTACCCGGCAGTTCTTGCAAAAATGTGGTGATATAATCCACCAGCAAATGACCGGCATGCTGAAATTCGATGGCGTCCATATTTAATGAAACATCATCTAAATTGATTTTCTCCATCTTTCCATCTTTTTATATTAATAAATAAGCAGGATGCTGAACTTTATTTCAGGGTAACCAGATTATATAGTGGAATTGAAGTATTAAATTTAAATAATATTAGCACCATATCATATGGAGTTGATCTTATTTATAAAGCAATTGACTTTTATTTATTTTTTTATTCAGGTTAATACGGGCTAAATAAGTATAAAAAAAGGCCATCTATCAAAGACGACCTTTTTTATTAATACGGGTTGATTTTTTATAAGTTCATTATATTTTGCGGAGAACAATTTTAAAAGTTCCAAAACTACCTGCCCCTACGGTATGTTTTAAAACCACACTTACAACACCCTCGCAGGGAGCTACAAAATTGTCAACACTCGGAATAGATTCAGCAGATATAGGACCATATGGCCAGGATGCGCCTCCATAACCTGCTCCATAAACCTGTTTGGGCACGGTTACAGAATTATCTAAAGGGTTAACTGTAACTATAATCGGGTCTGCATCATCTGCTAAAAAATTAAATGAAAATCTGGTTGCATCAATATTGGTAACAGCAACAATATCACCCGGGCCATAATCAGCCCATTCATCTTCAACAACTGCAAAATTTCCCTGGTACAGTTCCGGATCATATGCGCATACTGCTCCGTATCGAATAAATGTACTAGATCCAGGTTGAGCTGCCACTCCTGATCCGTGCGGTACGCCAACAACGGGAAATGCCAGGTAAGTAGTTCCATTCATTAAAATGTTAGCTCCAATATCGAAAAAATCTCCCAGTACAATTGGCTCATTAAAAAGTGTTTCCAACTCTGTACCAGTAATAGAAATGGTAGCAGGAAAAGTACTGACGGACTCAATCAGTTTTGCCGATGATTTATCACCATTTTTTATCACCACAATATCAAACTTATCGGGATTAGGATCATTATCAAAAAAAAGATCCACCGTAAAAGTCCCGCTGAAAGTGGCTGGGTCTACAGCATCAATAACCTGGTCGGTGGTTGCATCTTTTAAGATCAATGGCGTTGGCACTCTGACCAGTTCAGGAAGTATGGGATTATCTTCTTTCCGGCAGGAATGAAAGAGTGTAATCAACAGACATAATATGAAGAGATAATTAACTGCTTTTTTCATTTTTATATTTTTATGGGTTTATGTCATTATAACCTTCACAAATCATTTATGGTATCCAGAAAACTTTGTATGATGAAAGATCTTGTTTCTGTGGTGGCGCATTTGGATTGGTTTCCAACTCACCCTGGAACCAGGGCAGTGTAAGTGGGAATGATCGACTTTGTTGAACGGGTACAGAAGGCTGTGCACCTGGGTTTACCGGATCTCCATTGATGGGTGGTTGTACCCTGCCTCCGGGAGCCATGCTTCCATCCAGTGGATTAAATACTACCGGATATCCTGTTCTCCT
>JACCYQ010000060.1 GCA_013696395.1 Chitinophagaceae bacterium | reverse complement strand
AATCATTTGATCAATAAAAATATTGGACCGGTTGCGGGCCGATTTGTGAATTCAATTGATACCGTGCAGGCAGCAGGTATTGATAAAACAATTTTACTTTCTTCATCAGCCAATTCCCGAACCATTACAACACCTGCACTTATTAGCCTGAATGAAAATAGAAACACACCTGAAGATGCTCTTTTCAATAAAGCAAATATTCCTGCTGCGGTTTTGTTAGAAGGTTCATTTAAATCATTATACCGTAGCAGGGCGGGAAAATCAATTATTGACAGTCTTGCAATGATGGGTGTTCCATTTAGGGATTCATCGCTCCCAGCTAAAATGATTATTGCCGGCGATGCGGACCTGGTTCTCAATGATGTATCAACAAAAGATGGTCCGCTCCCAATGGGAATAAATTTGTTCAATATTGGTTCTCAGTATGAATACCAGTTTGCCAACCGCGAATTTTTAATGAATTGCCTGGAATATCTTACCAATAAACCGGAAATTATCGCTGTGCGTAATAAGGATATGGTGTTAAGATTGCTGGATACAGAAAAAGTAAAATCACAACGAAATCTGTGGCAATTTTTAAATATCGGATTACCTGTATTGCTTGTCATTTTTGCGGGTTGGGTTTACCAGCAAATTCGTCGCAGACATTATACAACTTAAATTGTCTCGCAGATTTAAGTGATTGATCGTGGAGGCAAGTATCTTTGACCATTAAAATGAATGGATGAATACTACGCAGATTACGTATTTGGTTTTTGGTATTGTTTTATTGATAGCTATCGTAATCGATCTTGGCTTATTTACCAAAAAGGATAAAAAAGTAAGTATTAAAGATGCACTTTGGACAAGTTTATTCTGGATCGCACTTGGACTTGCTTTTGGAATTTTTGTCTGGTTTGAAAAAGGTCCGGCTACAGGTCTTGAATATTTCAGTGCTTACTTAATGGAAAAAAGCCTGAGCATTGACAATATTTTCGTATTCATTATTATCTTCTCTTCTTTTTCCGTTAAAGAAAAATATTTTGGCCGGGTATTATTCATGGGTATCCTGATGGCTATAGTATTCAGGATTGTATTTATAACAGTTGGCGTTGCTTTAGTCGACCGGTTTCATTGGGTGCTTTACATTTTCGGTATTTTTCTTGTTTATACAGGCATCAAAATTTTTAAAGCCACGGAAGAAGAGGAATTCAATCCTAAAAAAAGTAAAGTATATCTTTTCCTTAAAAGATTTCTTCCACTCGTACCTCATGATGGTAACGGAAAATATCAGGTCAGTGAAAATGGACGTCCGGCATATACAACATTATTTGTTGTGGTAATTATGTTAGCTGCCATTGATATTGTTTTTGCAGTTGATTCAATTCCGGCCGTTATGGGTATTTCCCGGGATAAACTGGTTATCTATACATCCAATATTTTTGCCATACTCGGCCTGAGACCCTTATTTTTTTTATTAAGAGGAGCGGTTACTAAATTCGATTACCTTCCACAGGGTATTGCCATTGTGCTGGTATTTATTGGAATAAAGATGCTGGGTGAAAACTGGATAAACCAATGGCTTAACAAGACTGACCAGGTTTTTATTTCGCTGGCTGTAATCGTATTTTGCCTGGGAGGTTCCATTTTCTATTCTATTTTTATGAAGAAAAAAGGAGTACCGGAGGATGTTGTGGACGAAAGCGTATCCTAAAAATTTACCTGCAGTAAATTGAACGAATCCCTCAAAAATATCGCCAATGTTATCGGGGCCAATGCTGAAGGGAGTAATGTAGAAATAACCCAAATACTTACGGATAGCCGCAAAGTCAATGCTGCCGCAAAATCTCTTTTTTTTGCATTAAAAGGTCCTCGTCATAATGGTCATGATTATATCCCTGTTTTATATGATAAAGGTGTTCGGTATTTTGTAGTTAGTGAAATATTGGATGTCACTCTTTTTCCAGGTGCTTTATTTATGCAGGTAACAGATACACTGGATGCCTTACAAAAGATCTCGGCACATCATCGCAAGAAATTTCATTACCCGGTTATTGGAATTACCGGAAGTAATGGGAAAACAATTGTAAAAGAATGGATCTGGCAGGTATTGTCAACAGATTTAAAAATAGTTAGAAGTCCTAAAAGTTATAATTCGCAGGTAGGTGTCCCATTAAGTGTTTGGCAGATGAATGAGCAGCACAACCTCGCCATTTTTGAAGCAGGTATTTCTGAACCTGGAGAAATGGGGAAAATTAAAAAAATTATACAACCCACCATTGGGATTATGACTAATATAGGTGAAGCCCATAGCAGGGGGTTTCAGGATAAGCTTCAAAAAGCGATAGAAAAAATCAGCCTTTTTCAGGATTCCGAAGTAATTATCTACTCTGCCGATCAGCCGGTGGTATGCGATGCAATTGATAATATTTTGAATGATGAGGATAAAATGTTTCATGGAGATTTGTTCAGCTGGGGAAGGAGTGAAAAAAATACGCTAAAAATAACCAGTATTGAGAAAACAAAAACATCCACTTTAATCAAAGCGCAATATCAACAACAAACAATTGATATCGAAATTCCTTTTACAGATGATGCATCAGTTGAAAACAGTATTACTTGTTGGTGTGTATGCCTGTACCTGGGAGTTCCCGCAACGACTATTCATCAGAGGATGAAAGAATTGCTGGTGGTTAATATGAGGCTGGAGCTGAAAAAGGGAATCAACAATTGTACAATAATAAATGATAGCTATAGTGCAGATTCAAATTCATTGAATATGGCACTGGATTTTTTAAACCAGCAAGGAGGTAGTGGCAAAAAAACGGTTATTCTATCTGATCTGGTACAGTCAGGCCTTGCAAACGCTGACCTGTATGCGCAGGTTGCAGGATATTTATATGATCACCAGGTGGACCGGGTTATTGGAATTGGTCCTTCCATTTCAATGCATCTTGAGTTTTCTGCTTTCAATAAAAAGAATGAACCCATGCTTATATTTTTTGAAAGTGTTGATACTTTCAAAGAAAATTTCAGGCAAAGTTTATTTAAGGATGAAACTATACTGGTCAAAGGTGCAAGGATTTTTGAATTCGAAAAAATTGTTCGCTTACTTGAAAAAAAACTGCACCAGACAGTTTTGGAAATTGATCTTAGAGCAATGGCAAATAACATAAACCAGTTTCGCCAAATGCTGAAACCCGGAACCAGGGTTATGGCAATGGTAAAAGCCTTTGCTTATGGTAGCGGCGGTGTGGAAATTGCCAGTGTATTGCAATATCATAAAGTGGATTATTTATGTGTAGCTTACGCAGATGAAGGTGTAACCCTAAGGCAGGCGGGCATTCAATTACCTATCATAGTATTGAATGTAGAAGAAAATTCTTTCGATGCTATCATATCACAAAACCTGGAACCGGTAATTTTCTCAGCACCTCTGTTACAGGTGTTTAATCATTACCTGGATATGCAGGGTCTTAACGACTGGCCCATTCACCTGGAAATTGAAACCGGCATGAATCGCCTGGGCTTTACTATTGATGAATTACCGGGGCTATCAATATATCTTCAACAACCTTTTGTAAAAGTGCAAAGTATATTCAGTCACCTGGCCTCCAGTGAGGATTCAAAAGATGATGCATTTACAGATAATCAATATTCCCTTTTTAAAATTGCCGCAGATATCATTCAGTCA
Source organism: Chitinophagaceae bacterium (assembly GCA_013696395.1). GTDB lineage: Bacteria > Bacteroidota > Bacteroidia > Chitinophagales > Chitinophagaceae > JACCYQ01. The sequence continues at coordinate 3,824 of JACCYQ010000060.1, read as the reverse complement.
ATTCTTCCTTATCCATTCTTTCAACATATATCTAATACTGCTTCCGTTATCCGGCATCCACACTTACAAATGGATATGGTCAGACTGGGGATTGGTATGTATGGAATAAATCCAACTAATGACATTGCAATAGAATTGGAGACGGTGGCAACACTGAAATCCACTATTGCCCAGATTAAAAAAATAAAACCGGGAGAAACAGTCGGATACAATCGCAAAGGAAAAGTTAGTGAAGAAACGCTTATTGCAACGGTTCGTATAGGGTATGCAGATGGCTTTCCCCGTACTTTGGGAAATGGGGCTGGAAGCATGTTGGTAAAGGGGCAATTGGCACCTGTCATAGGCATTGTTTGCATGGATATGACAATGATCGATATCAGTCATATTCCCGGTGTAAAAGAAGGTGATGAAGTAATTATTTTTGGAAAAGATTTGACGGTTCAACAATTGGCGCTTTGGGCACAAACCATTCCATATGAGTTGATGACGGGGATTTCTGAACGGGTTCAAAGAGTTTATTTTGAAGAATAAGTTCCTTTCTTTTATGATTTTACTGCCATAATCTCTAAGTGGTTCTGCCTATATTTGCTAACCAAAAATTGTACTTGTGAAACTTAGAAACGTATTTCTTATCATATTATTGATCATTATAGTGGATCAGGCATTTAAGGTTTGGATAAAAACAGGGTATCCTTTTGGCCCGGTTATGAATGTTATGGGGCTTCAATGGTTCCAGTTATATTTTATTGAAAATGAAGGGATGGCCTGGGGTTGGAAGATTGGTGGCGAATGGGGCAAGATGATCCTTACTTTATTCCGGTTAGCTGCCGTTATTTTCGGTACCTGGTATTTGGGCAGGATTGTTAGTCAAAAATATCATCGTGGATTTATTATTTGCGCTGCCCTGATATATGCCGGAGCATTAGGAAATTTGATTGATAGTATGTTTTATGGTTTGATCTTTTCAGAAACGGATTATAATACAGTTGCCACGATGTTTCCTGAACAGGGATATGCAGGTTTCCTTCATGGTAAAGTAGTGGATATGCTATATTTCCCGATTATAGAATCTCAATATCCATCCTGGGTGCCGGTTGTGGGAGGAAATGATTTTATATTCTTCAGTCCCATATTTAATATCGCAGATTTTTCTATTTCCGTTGGTGTTATTACGCTATTGCTTTTTCAAAAGAGATTTTTTCATAAGGAAGAAGCAGATCCCACTCCCAAACCTGTTGAAACCAATACGGAAGTATCTGATAAGATGCAGGTATCCTGATCTTTTATTCGTAATTATTAAACCAATGAATATCCCATTGGAATGCCTGTGATACGGTATCAGGCTCCTTGAGTATTGGTTTTATTCTTGTTGGTAATATATCTATTGCCGGTAAAATTTTCAGGCTTACACCAGGTGCGGATCTGGTAACTTTTAATTTAGATGAAGAACTTTCACCGATTACACTCAATGGGTAAGCGCTGAATTGAAATTGGGGGCTTATATTGTTTTTCATAGGCCTTTGATGGTTTAGATAAGGCAACGGTTATTGCATAAACGTTAATTATGGCTTATTTATGCGTTATTATAACCAGGAAGATGAAGTTTTTCCTGTAAAAAACACTTTTGTTTACCGGGCCTTGGTAGATTTTTTTGATTATTCCTCCTCCATTTGTCTGCTCTGATAGGAATGTGGATGGCCTGCGATAGCATTTGTTGGCTATGTGAAAGTTTTTTACTAAGGCTGTACAGGAACAGATGGCCATTTGTTAGAATAGTCCCTTACGTCAGCTGGTAATGAAAATTTATCCTTGAATTATTTTCCCGTTTTGCCTACCATTTGTTCAGGTACTACCCATTCGTCAAATTCTTCTGCGGTCAGGTAACCTGTTTTTACAGCCATTTCTTTTAATGTTGTTCCTTCCTTATGAGCCCTCTGGGCTATTTCGGCAGCTTTATAATAGCCAATTCGTGTATTTAATGCCGTTACCAGCATCAGTGAATTATCTACATGTTTTTTGATGTTTGCCTCAATAGCCTTAATACCAATGGCGCATTTATCATTGAAGCTTACACAACCATCACCAATTAACCTGGCACTGTGCAAAAAATTGTAAATCATCATCGGTTTAAATACATTCAATTCAAAGTGACCGGAGGCGCCACCTATATTTATGGACACATCATTACCCATTACCTGCGCGGCGATCATTGTTAAAGCCTCGCATTGGGTAGGATTTACTTTTCCCGGCATAATGGATGACCCGGGTTCATTATCGGGAATATAAATTTCGCCTATGCCTGACCGTGGCCCGGAAGAGAGCATGCGGATATCATTGGCGATCTTCATTAAACTGACGGCCACTGTTTTTAATGCGCCGTGTGCTTCAACAATGGCATCATGCGCAGCAAGGGCTTCAAATTTATTTTCGGCTGTAACAAATGGAAGCCCAGTCAATGCAGCAATTTGGCCGGCCACCTCTTCTGCATAATTTTCAGGCGTATTGATACCCGTGCCAACAGCAGTTCCACCAAGTGCCAGTTCTGATAAATGTTCCAGTGTATTTTTAATGGCTTTCAATCCATGATTTAACTGGCTTACATACCCGCTGAATTCCTGCCCGAGAGTAAGCGGTGTAGCATCCATAAAATGTGTGCGACCAATCTTCACAATGTGCATGAATTCCTTGCTTTTGGCGGCCAGGGTGTCCCGAAGTTTTTCAATGGCAGGAATGGTGTTTGCCACCAGCATTTTATAGGCGGCGATATGCATCGCGGTTGGAAAGGTATCGTTCGATGACTGGGATTTATTGACATCATCATTGGGATGCAAAAATTTTTCTTTATCCGTTAACTGGCCGCCTTGCAGTACATGACCTCGATAGGCCACCACTTCATTCATATTCATATTACTTTGTGTACCGCTACCTGTTTGCCAAACTACAAGCGGAAAAAATTCAAGATGCTGTCCTTCTAAAATTTCATCACAAACCAGTCCGATCATATTCGTTTTTTCTTTGGATAAAATACCGGCTTCATAATTGGTTATAGCTGCAGCTTTCTTTAAATAAGCGAATGCTTCTATAATTTCCTTTGGCATTCGGTTGATATCCTGCGCAATCTTAAAATTTTCTATGCTCCTTTGGGTTTGGGCACCATATAATGCTTCGGAAGGGACTTTTACTTCACCCATAGTATCTTTTTCTATTCTATAGTTCATAATGAAGGCATGATTATTTAAAACTGTAAAATTAACCCAAATGATGTATAATGCCCGTTATGAAAAGGCTTACCTCGATTTTTTTATTTTGCTGGATGATAATGATGCATGTAAACTGCACCAATGACAAGGAAAATGACCAGGCATCCAACAAAGGCCAGGACTCATTAAAAGCAGGAGAGATAAGTTTTATTGGTGATGCAGGAATTATAGATGAAAATGAAATTTTGCCCCACTTGCTTTCAGATTCCATTTATACAGGCAATACCAGGCCTGAAGAATTGATAAATTTTGCCAGGAAATGGACGCATGTTCCTTATAAATATGCATCTGCCAAGCCTGCCGAAGGGTTTGACTGTTCAGGGTTCATTACATACATTTTTAATCATTTTAATATTGCGGTGCCACGTTCTTCGGTGGGTTTTACCAATGTTGGAAGAATAGTTGAATTGCAGCATGCAAAACCTGGGGATTTGATTTTATTTACCGGCACAGACAGCAGTATTCGTGTTGTTGGTCATATGGGGCTGGTGGTTTCTAATAAAAATGGTTTATTGGAATTTATTCACGCCAGCTCAGGTAAAGCTAATGGAGTAGTGATTACAC
>JACCYQ010000051.1 GCA_013696395.1 Chitinophagaceae bacterium | reverse complement strand
GGTTTGGGTATAGATTGATTATAGTTTATGTTTTGCGGAAGATAATAATTCAGATCCTGGGCAAATATGTTATTCGAAAAGTATAATAGACAAAGGGCCAATACAAGTCTTATCATAAAGTATGTTTTAAACATTGGAAATTAATGCCTTTCAACCAAAAGACAGTGAACTATATCGAAAAATACCCAGTGATTTATGCCAATTACCATTCAAAACAGCAGTGTACTCAATCCATCTCAAAAATTCAGGAGTTTATAGGAAATTTGAGAAAGCCAGAACGTTTTAATATTAAGCAGATATTTACCTTTATATTAATATTCTAAGCAGGAAACTGTTTCAAACTGCTTGACATCGGTTGCCCTAACCGGATATCAAAACCAGGTCTGCACCCAATATTAATGACCAATTGATCTTTCAAAAATGAAGCCTTGCAAATACATATTATTAATTCTTTCCCAGGCTTCCCTGACTTTATTTTGCCAGGCCCAGGGAACCTTACAGCAACAGGAACAACAAATTTATCGTCAACATCAATTACAAAGAGCAAGAATTGACAGCTTGCAAAAAATATTACTTACTGCGACAGATAGAACAAAAGTAACTTGCCTGAACCGGTTAAGCCCTGAGTATTATTTATTCAATACTGATACGGCCTGGAACTGTGCATCAGAAGCTTACACCTTAGCTGTGAAAATAAACTTCACGAAAGGCATGGCAGAGGCTTTACATAATCTTGGACAAATAACACAGGAACGAATTGATGTAAGTGGTGCAGAAAAATACTTCAGGCAAGTCCCCGATTTTTATAAAAAAATTCATGCTTTAGAGGAATATAACAAAGCAATTAGAACACTTGGCTATAATCTCCTACTGCAACTCAGGTTTGATGAAGCAAGAGCTTTGTTTGAAAAAAATTTGGCTTACTACAAAGGTGCGGCCGATGAAGAAGGTCTGGCTTACACATACAGGGTAATTGGAAAAACTTATGACGATCAAGGTTATTATGAAAAAGCTTTTGAATACTTTCGAAAAGACCTGGAGATTAGCGGGAAAATAACGGAGAATGGCTCACGACGATCACTATTCATGGGGAGTAATTTTTATATGGGTAGTTTATATAAACATGCTGGTGATGAAAATACGGCTTTAGCATATTACCGCATGAGTGCACAAAGAGCAAAAGAAAATGAACTACCGGATGTTTATAATTCCAGGATGGGCGACATATATGTTTTGCTACATAATTATGATTCTGCAAGGTACTATTATGAACTTGCCCATTATTTTATTACACTGAGGTTGGTAGATACTGCAATCAGAAAAGTTTTTCTTTCGGATCCTGACATAAATATTGGAGAAACTTACCTCGCACAAAAAAAATATGATAAGGCGCTTGAATATTTTATAAAACCGTTTCGATTTTCTTTTCCTGCCAATTTCTTAACATTGAAAGTATTGAATGATGTTGCCAGGATATATGAAGGTCAAAAAAAAATTACTGAATCCTTTCAATATGCAAAGAAGTTGCTGGATGTAGCTCAAGCTGCAGGGTCCAGGCAATATATCCGTGACGTGTTTGAATTGCATTGGAGACTATATGATCAGCAGGGAAAAACAGATAGTGCCTACAAATACCATCTTCTTTACACAGCAATGAATGATTCCCTTGCCCGGGATGTACAATTAAGAAACATGGCTGTGGCAGAAATGAAAGTAGAAAATGGACTGAAAGAATCAAGAATTACATTATTAAGCAAAGAGAAAGAAATTCAGCAGCAACAGAAGCAACTCCTTTTTCTGGGATTGACCGGCCTTGCATTAATAAGTATTGTTGTGTTCAGGAATATTTTACTTAAACGGCGCTATGAAATCAATAAACGTAAACATGCAGAAAACGAATTGCAGTTACAAAAACTGGAATATGAAACATCAAAAGCAGAATTACAAAAGCAAGCCACCGAACTTGAAATGCAGGCATTGAGAGCACAGATGAACCCTCATTTTATATTTAATTCCCTTAATTCAATCAACAGGTTTATTCTACAAAACAACAAGGATCAAGCTGCAGAATATCTAACCAAGTTTTCTAAATTAGTTCGCATGATCCTGCAAAACTCACAGGCATCATTGATTACATTGGAAAGCGAACTGGGATCCCTGGAACTATACCTGGATCTTGAAGCTTTACGATTTGATAATCATTTTACTTATAAAGTGAAATTATCCAGTGATATAGAGACTGAAATGCTAAAAGTTCCACCATTAATTATACAACCATATGTAGAAAATGCCATCTGGCATGGATTAATGCATAAAGATGAAAAAGGGCATCTGGATATTGAAGTGAGCCAGAGAAATGAACTGCTGTTTTTTAAAATAACAGATGATGGCAT
>JACCYQ010000035.1 GCA_013696395.1 Chitinophagaceae bacterium | reverse complement strand
GAAAAACGTTTTGGCGGTGGTAGAGTCGCAGAAAAAGCTGCAACAGGTATAACCGAACAGTTAGTTTCCCTTGGATTTGAAAGTGACCGCCTGAAAACGGGCACCCCTCCCAGGATAGATGGTCGAAGCCTGGATTATTCAAAAATGGAAGAACAAAAGGGCGATATAGAAATTACCGGGTTTTCCTATTTAGATCAACCATTACCTAAAAAACAAAGAAGTTGCTGGATCAGCTATACAAACAGTACCGTACATGATATTTTGAAAACAGGTTTTGATCGTAGCCCTATGTTTGCCGGTAGAATTGAAGGAACGGGGCCCCGATATTGCCCAAGTATTGAAGACAAGATCAACCGGTTTGCTGAACGCGATCGTCACCAGCTATTTATTGAACCTGAAGGTTGGAATACGGTAGAAATTTATGTTAATGGCTTTTCCACTTCTTTGCCGGAAGAAGTTCAATACGAAGCGCTGAGAATGGTGCCGGGTTTTGAAAAAGTAAAGATGTTTCGGCCCGGATATGCTATCGAATATGATTATTTCCCACCAACTCAATTACGTTTTTCATTGGAAACCAAGCTGATACAAAATTTATTTTTCGCCGGACAAATAAATGGAACCACTGGTTATGAAGAAGCCGCCTGCCAGGGATTAATGGCAGGTATTAATGCGCATTTAAAAATCAATGAAAAAGCCCCATTTGTTCTTAAAAGAAGTGAAGCATATATCGGTGTTTTAATAGACGACCTGATCAATAAAGGAACGGATGAACCATATCGCATGTTTACATCAAGGGCTGAGTTCAGAACCTTGCTGAGACAGGATAATGCCGATATAAGGCTGACACCTAAAAGCTTTCAACTTGGATTAGCCAAAAAAGAAAGGATGCGTAAAGTGGAACAAAAGCAAAAGGAGGTCACTGCTATCAAACAAACACTGAGTGAACTTTCTATTGAACCAGGGGAAATAAATGACTTCCTGCAACAGATTTCATCATCCCCTATTACTGAAAAACAAAAAGCGGAAAAGATATTGCTAAGACCATCCATCGAACTAAAAGACCTGGTATCTAATGTTTTAAGGATCCGTGAAAAGTTGGAGACCTACCCTGTTGAATCTAAGGAACAGGCTTCAATTCAAATCAAATACAGCACCTATATTCAGAAAGAAAAAGACCTGGTTGAGAAAATGTCGCAAATGGAAGAACTCCAGATACCAGATAGTTTTGACTACCGGAAATTGGTTTCATTGGGTAATGAAGCCAGGGAAAAATTAACCCGCATCAGGCCTGCTACTTTGGGACAAGCCAGTCGTATTTCAGGTATCAATCCGAGTGATGTGCAAATTTTAATGGTGTATATGGGAAGATAATTATTTTCGGCTATACCTACCTGTTATACAGCAATGTCCATTCGCGCAACAGCGCTTCTTCCTTTTTTGTGAGTTGGCCCGGTGATAAACACCAATTCCAATTACCCTGCGCAATCGAAGGTGAATTCATTCTAGCATTGGCATCCAGTTTCAAAACATCCTGAAGTGGGAAAATAACCGAATCTGCAACTGACGCGTATAAGCTTCGGCCAAGCACATTAAATATATTTTCGGCATTTACTGTTTGTCCCACATAATGTGATACCTGTAATTTGGTTTCTTCATCAGCTTCATTAAACCAACCAATCAATGTATTGTTATCATGCGTGCCGGTATAGGCTATAAAATTTGTCTCATAATTATGTGGGATAAAAATCGATGTTGGCATCGTTTCACCAAATGCAAATTGCAAAACCTTCATCCCTGGAAAATTAAACTTATCCCGCAATTTATAAACGGGTGCATCAATATCTCCTAAGTCTTCTGCAACAAATGGAAGCCTTCCTAAACGCTTCTCCATTTCTATGAAAAAATAATCACCATTTATTTTTTTCCATTTTCCATTAATTGCGGTTTTCTCTGATGCCGGCACTTCCCAATAAGCAGAAAATGCCCGAAAATGATCCAGCCTAACCAGGTCAAACAATTGGATATTCCTGTTTAATCGTTCGGCCCACCAGCTAAATCCATTAGCACGTAAAATATTCCACCGAAAAACAGGCATCCCCCATAATTGCCCATCAGCACTAAAAAAATCTGGCGGTACTCCAGCAACGCTTATGGGTCTTCCCTTTTCATCCAAATTAAAAATATCCAGGTTAGCCCATACATCTGCGGAATCATGACTCACATAAAAAGGAAGATCTCCAAACAATTCAATATCGAGATTATTGCAATAAACTTTTAGAGCATGCCATTGCTTATCAAAAATGAATTGCTCCCATTTAACCCTGATTATTTCCTGCTGATAGTTTGTTGCAAAATCATTTAATGGTTCCTGGTTCCGGTATTTGAATTCATCCGGCCACTCATACCATGGTTTATTTCCATGATGATTTCGAAGAACAGAATACAAAGCAAAATCCGGTAGCCATTCCCGTTGTTCATTGCAAAAGAACTCATATTCATTTTGTGATGTGCCATTTAACTGCTGCCGGTAATTTTTCCAGGCCTCATCCAATAATTTCTTTTTGTCAGACACAACCCGGGAGTAATCGACTACAGGTAAAGATGCCGACTTTAATGATTGTAATAATTCACCTGGCACTAATCCTTCTTGCACCAATCGTTCAGGGCTGATAAATAAAGTATTTCCTGCCCGGCTACTGATGGAACTATAGGGCGAAAACCCTTGCCCTTCTTCTACTGGATTAATAGGCAGCATTTGCCAGATTCGTTGATTGGACCGATATAAAAAATCCGCAAATCTATATGCCTCCGGCCCCAGGTCCCCGATACCAAATTCAGAAGGAAGACTTGAAATGTGCAACAATAAACCGGACTTACGGTTACCACTATGCGATTTCCCTTTTAAAATGGCAAAGGGTAGTTGATTAAATAATTTATTAAGCGGGATTTCATCATCTACCCTGATCTTTTCATTACTCAAGACGCTGAAAGCTGATGAAGCAAAAACAGGCATCGTAATATAAGTATCACTCCAATCAATATCGGAAAACGAAAGCTTATATTCCATGCTGGCTGTGTGTAATGGAACCACCACCAGGATCCAATCCCTTTTATATTCCCGCACAAAGGCCATAACATGATCTTTCAACCGACCTTCAACTTCCACAGGTAAGTATATACCACGACTGAAAAGATCCGGGTCCTGTTTTCGTGTTTCAGCCAGCTGTTTCACAAACCAGGCTTTTATATTTCCATTCTTCCTATTATCCCACAACTCCTTCAATCCCCCTTCACCATTTATTGCTTTCATTTTATTTAATGATGCCTCCAATAGATCATATGCTACCGGTCGCCGGTTATCCGGATCCACAAAACTAAAATCCCAATTCTCACAACCCTGGTAAATATCAGGTATACCCGGGCAGGTAAACTTTAAAATTAATTGACTGATGGAATTCAAAAGGCCATGATCAATGATTTCATGTAGAAATGATCTGAAGCTTTTATAATATTCAGTTTCTTTATTTAAAATGGCATTTGTAAAACCTGTAATCGCCGCTTCATATTCCACATTCGGATCTGCCCAATCTGAATGCATCTTACCTTCTCTGCCTGCCTTTTCCAGGTAGGCTGTTAATCGCCCGGGAAAAGAATCGATATCACTTTCTACTAAAGGGAAATGTGCTAATACAGATTGATAAATAAAATATTCAACATTATTATCAGGCCATGACTGCTGTTTGAAATGTTCATTCATCAAATGCCATTCCTTCACTTTTGAAAACCATTTTTCAGGAATATCACTGATTACATTTAACCTGGCCCTGGCATCTTCGCCACGTTTAGTATCATGAGTTGCCGTTGCATTCATGGCAGCGGGCCACTGTTGATGCCTTTTCTTCATTTGATCATGAAATCCCGAAACAGGAATGCCAAATGCTGATGGAGCATCACCCACTTCGTTATGCACTATAAAACGATTGTATGTATACATCAATGTGTCTTCCACACCTTTGGCCATTAATGGCCCTGAAAATTGCATAGCTCTTGTAAAGAAATGAGATATGGCCTTGTTTAGTTCATCATCACCTTTTTCTGGAAGATCTATAAATACATGACTAAGTAATGCGACTTCTTTCTTTAAACCAGGATCGTGTTTCAATACGTCTTTAAAAGTTTGTTTCAATATCTCCTGTTCTTTATCCTTTAAAGGAAAAGTTTTGAAATAGAAACGATAAACCGGGCAATGAATTAACAGGGCTGACAATGCATTTTTGATTCTTGTTTGATCATAAGATTTTGTCCCCGTCAATCCAAATGCTGAAAATAATCGTACAAGATTATCTAATTCGCCCTGCATATGTTTTTCAAGGATCAGCGTTTTTTTCTCATAAACCTGCTTACCTACTACAGATGATAACCCGGTGAATGATTTATAAAAATCATTAAACTCCTTTTCGTTGGATTGACTGGTGAATAATTTATTAACGGTAGCTAAAAATTCATAACCTGTAGTGCCGGCAATGGACCAATTTTCAAGTTCTTCTTCTGCCTCCAATATCTTTTCTACAACCAGGTACTTATGCTTTCCAATATGTGTAGCTAAACTGTCCAGGTATTTACCCGGATCAAACAAGCCGTCAATATGATCAACCCTAACACCATCAATTACATCATCATCGCAGAGTTTTTTTAATAATGCATGATAAGCTGTAAAAACATTTTCATCCTGCATATTCATACAGATCAAACTATTCACTGTAAAAAATCTCCGGTATGAAATCCTGGTATCCGTTAGTTGCCAATGACAGGGTAAATAATATTGCCTATCTGATATGGATTGAATTTTCTTTTTATCTGTATTACCGACTTCAATGGATTGTGTAATGAAATTTTTTATATCCTGATCACTCATTAAGGATTTTAAAGCTGCTAATTTTTCTTCGTACTTTTCATGGGAAAATGGAGTAAGCTCAAAATCCTTCAGTGAATCAATCCAATCTTTCAATGCGGGTGGGGAACTATTTGCATTTAAAATAAGTGGATAAGAAAACAAATTTAATGGCCATGCATTTCCCAAATAATCTAAAAAAAATTTATGGTCTGCCAGCTTTAGGTGTAACTCCCCATTCTGTATAGTGTTTTCCAAATGATCACTCAAAAAGGGAACCATAATCTTTCCTTGCGTTTCCGGATTATCCCATTGTATATCAAAATAATTGGAATAACTGGAATGCTGTCCTTTCTCTAATACATCCATCAACCATTTGTTGCCAGTATGGTAGGCCATGTGATTCGGTACAAAATCCTGGATCCATCCCATACCCTTTTTTTTCAACAATCCAGATATATCGTATAATTCCTGAAGGGTGCCAACTTCCGGGTTGATGGATAAGGGATCTATTCCATCGTAACCATGTTCACTGCCCGGACCAGCCGAAAATATCGGTGAAGCATAAATCGTTTTTATCCCCATTCCGGATAAATATGGAATGATCTTCTTCAGCGCTTTAAATCCAAAACCTTTATGTAACTGCACCCGGTAAGTTACCAGTGGATCAAAAACTTGCGGCTTCATAATCTACATTTAAATCCATCTAAATATTTGAAATCTCAGTTCAACAATTGTAAAACAATAATGGAGTGGCCTGGCAATTTAATATTGGCATTTGCACGGTATTGTATTCCTTGTTCAACAACAAGGTCTTTAGCCGTATTGATAACCTCCTGCCAGTGCCGGCCATACCTGGCCCGGGGAATCTTAAAATTAAGTTCTTCATTATGCGCATTAAACATGATATAAAAACTGTTATCTATGATCTTTTCGCCTAGTGGACCGACAGTATGTATTCCATGTCCATTTAAGAATACGCCTAATGATTTTGCATAATCATGATCCCAGCTCTCATCGGGCATTTCTTTTCCTTCGGGTACAAACCATGCTATATCCTCAACCCCTATTCCTTTAATGGGCTGACCCATGAACCACCCGCGCCGGTTAAATACCGGATGATTTCTGGTAAAATGAATCATCTTTTGTGTAAAAGCTAGTAAAGCCTTGTCTGCATTCTCCCAATTGATCCAGCTTATCTCATTATCCTGGCAATACGCATTGTTATTCCCCTGTTGCGTTCTACCTAATTCATCACCTGCCACCAGCATAGGAACTCCCTGCGATAAAAACAGGGTGGTTAAAAAATTTCTTTTCTGCCGGTTTCTGAGTTCGTTTATCACCTTACTTTCCGTCGGACCTTCCTCACCACAATTCCAGGAACGGTTATGAGATTCGCCATCTTTATTATTCTCACCATTGGCTTCATTATGTTTTTCATTGTATGAAACCAGGTCGTGAAGCGTAAAGCCATCATGAGCGGTTACGAAATTTATACTTGCTGTTGGTTGCCGGTAATCGTTTCGGTAAAGATCAGAACTGCCCGTAAACCTTTCTGCAAACTCACCCAGCATACTATGTGCTCCCCGCCAGTAATCACGAATACAATCACGATATTTTCCATTCCATTCAGCCCAGCCAGGGGGAAATTTACCAACCTGGTAACCACCTTCACCAATATCCCAGGGTTCAGCAATCAGTTTAACCTGTGAGATAACCGGATCCTGGTGAATAATATCAAAAAAAGATCCCAGCCGGTCCACAGCATGTAACTCACGGGCAAGTGCAGACGCAAGATCAAAACGAAATCCATCCACATGCATTTCCTGGATCCAATACCTTAGACTATCCATGATCAGCCGCAGTACATTAGGGCTCATCGCATTTAAAGTATTTCCTGTTCCGGTATAATCCATATAATATTGTTTATTCCTGGACAGCCGGTAATACGTTGAATTATCAATGCCCCGGAATGAAAGAGTTGGACCCAGTTGATTGCCTTCAGCGGTATGATTATAAACAACATCAAGGATCACCTCAATTCCTGCCCTGTGCAATTCTTTCACCATATGCTTGAATTCAGAAACCTGTGCGCCTCCATTGTTTTTTGCATAACGTACATCGGGTGCAAAAAATCCAATAGTATTATATCCCCAGTAATTAGTTAAGCCGGAATCTTTTAAATGACGGTCTACCGCAAAATGATGTACCGGCATTAATTCTATGGCATTTACGCCAAGTTTTTGAAAATATTCAATCATCACCGGGTGTGCTATCGCCTCATACGTTCCACGAATTTCTTCAGGAATTTCCGGATGCATTTGTGTAAGGCCTTTTACATGGGCTTCATAAATAATGTATTTGTGGTAGGGAATTTTAGGTGCTTTTACTCCCTCCCAATCATAGTTTGGATCTATAATTATTGATTTGGGTATAAAATGGGCACTGTCTTTCTTGCTAAAACTTAAGTCACCCAATTCATTTCCCAATTCGTATCCAAAAAGTGAATCATGCCAGGAGATGGTTCCGGATATGGCTTTTGCATAGGGATCAATTAATAGTTTATTTGGATTAAAACGAAATCCGTTTCTTGGATCAAATGGCCCATGAACCCGGTAACCATATAACTGCCCTGGTTTTAAACCCGGAACATATACATGCCATACATGGTGATCTCTTTCTTTAATGGGAATTTTTACCGTTTCAGATGAATCCTTTTCTTCTGTAAATAAACAGAGATCAATACTCTCTGCGTTTTCTGAAAAAATGGCAAAATTAACTCCCTGTCCATCCCAGGTTGCACCAAGAGGATAAGGGCTTCCAGGGTAAATATTAATATCCATTCAATATTATTTAAGTTTTCCGGAGATGATTTTCCTTATAAAAATTACCCTACGTAATTTTTTAATAATCGTAACCATGATGGGTTATGCCAACAAGGAATGTATTCAATATCTCTGCCATTGAAATTACGACAACCATCCTCCGTATAATCCAATAGTATTCAAATGCATCAACTAACAATAGTTTAAAAAGGAATAATTATAGTTGCTTCCAATAAATCGATATGGTTATTTTAATAATTAAAAGTTATTGTGACATATTGAATATTGCTGCAGGTTTGACCTAAAACAAAAAACCCCAACATTTTGTGCTGAGGTTGTTACGTGGTGTGGGCCGGGATCGAACCGGCGACACAAGGATTTTCAGTCCTTTGCTCTACCGACTGAGCTACCGCACCATCCTTTTTATATTCGGGGCAGCAAAAATAGGCGTTTCTGTTTTAAATCTAAAATCTAAATGGCTTTAAAAAAACCGGGAAATCAGTTACCATAAACATTTAAAAACTTGATGCGCATAATCTTTAATTGTTCCCAACTGAATTCTCCATCAGCCAATTCTTTTTGTGCAACCTGCAGAGAAGATGTTTCACAACTTTTAAAATAATCTAAAATATCTTCCTGTTCATATTCCTCCAGCATTTCCTCAATAGCATAATCCAGGTTTAATCTGGTGCCACTTGCTGTTATTGTTTCTATTTCTTCCAACAATGCATCCAGCCGCATATCCTTGCTTTTTGCAATGTTTTCTAATGGCATCTTTTTATCGGTTTGCTGAATGATGAAAACCTTTAAACCACTTTTATTCACCACGCTCTTCATCACAAAATCATCCGGCTTTTCAATCTTATTGTCCGCTACATAACGGGCTATCAACTCTACAAAGGGTTTGCCATAACGCATGGCCTTACCTTTACTTACACCCTGGCATTTTTCCAGCTCGTCAGTTGTTGTAGGATACATAGTGGCCATATCCTGTAATGAGCTTTCCAGGAATAATACAAATGGAGGCAATGTTTTTTTCTTTGCTTCTTTTTGCCTGAGATCTTTTAGCATCTCAAACAATGGCTCATCCAATGCTACTGTTGGCGCGGCTGATTCAGCATTTTCTTCATCATCCAGGTTTGCTTCTTTATACAGGTTGTTTAAAATGATCGTAAATGGTTTCGGTTTTTTTAGAAACTCATTTCCCTTTTTGGTGAATTTCAACACGCCATACTCTTCAATATCTTTTTTAATCAATCCTTCTAACATTAATTGCCTGATCAGCGAATTCCAGAAATGTTCGTCTTTAGCTTTACCCGATCCAAATACAGGTAAGGTTTCATGCCTGTACATTTTTATCTGTGGCGTAAGTTTTCCTACTAAAACTTGAACGGTATATTCTGTAACAAATCCTTCCTTTAGTGCTTTTATTGCCTTTAGCGCTAAGACGACTTCTGCTTTGGCCTCTACTTTTTCTTTGGGGTTTTTACAATTATCACAACTGCCACAATTCTGCTGCTCATATTCTTCCCCAAAATAACTCATCAGCACCTTTCTCCTGCAAACACCGGTTTCAGCATATCCTACGGTTTCATTGATCAACTGTGCTCCCACTTCTCGTTCACTCAATGGCTTATCCCGCATCAGGTGTTCCAATTTAGAAACATCTTTATGAGAATAATATAACAGGCATTTCCCTTCTAACCCATCACGACCTGCACGCCCGGTTTCCTGGTAAAAGTTCTCAATCGATTTGGGAATATTATAATGAATAACAAAACGGATATCCGGCTTATCGATCCCCATTCCAAAAGCAATGGTCGCAACTATTACCTGCACCTCTTCATTCAGAAACTGATCCTGTCTTTTAGAACGCAACTTGCTGTCTAACCCTGCATGATAAGCCACTGCCTTAATTCCATTAGCCATTAAAGTCATAGCCAACTCCTCGGTGGTTTTCCGGTTCAAAGTATAAATGATACCGCTGTTGTTCTTCATCCCTTTTATGAAACGGACTATACTCTCTTCTGTCTGATCTTTTTTTATTTTAGGTAATACTTCGTAATAAAGGTTGGGTCTGTTAAATGATGACATGTAAATTTCAGGCGATCTCAACCCCAAATTTCTGACAATATCACTTTGAACTTTTGGAGTAGCTGTTGCCGTTAAAGCTATTACAGGAATTTTTGTATTTATTTTATCCATCATTTCCCGCAAACGGCGGTATTCAGGACGAAAATCATGTCCCCATTCAGAAATACAATGTGCTTCATCCACAGCAAAAAAAGAAAGCTTCAAATCCTTGAAAAAATCCAGGTTTTCCTGTTTAGTTAACGTTTCGGGAGCCACATACAGTAATTTAGTTTTCCCGCTAAGCAGGTCATCATGCACCGCTTTGGTTTCCTTTTTGTTCAATGTTGAATTAAGGAAATGGGCTATATGGTCTTTACTGCTATACACTCTTATCAGGTCAACCTGGTTTTTCATTAGTGCAATCAATGGAGAAACCACAATGGCAACTCCCTCGCTTACTAAAGCCGGTAATTGGTAACAAAGACTTTTACCTCCGCCTGTCGGCATAATCACAAAAGTGTCTTTTCCCATTAAAACAGCTTCAATGATTTTTTCCTGGCTGTCTTTAAATTTATTAAAACCGAAATGTTCCTGGACTAATTGATGCAGGTCTAATTTGTTTTTAAAAGGACCGTTGTCTTTTGCAGTTCCTGCTTTTTTAGGTGTTGTTTTGGCCCTTTTTGGAGTTGGAGTTGTAGTTATTGCCATTTTCTCAAAAATTTTCCTTGCACGCTTGCATTTTAGTGTCCATATAATTTTTTCTTTTTGGAGTTAAGCCTTATCAATTAAAATATAATTGCTACTATTTGGGTGGTGAAAGATTCATTTCTCTTAATCGTTTCGCCTTAGATGTGATAAGCCTTAACCGGTTCCTGTTCTGGGTTGCGAATTTACGAAACGGGCAGCTTAATCAGAAGGTTTGAAAAGGTTAAATTTATCCCCCAAATTTGCTTTGAAATTAAACCCTAATTTTGCCGCTTTGAAACACGGAATGAACATACAGCAGATTGCCAGGCAAACTATTTTACAAGAAGCAGATTCCATTCGGCAGCTATTGGAATATATTGATATTGATTTTGAAAAGGCCATAGAGGTTATTTCATCTTGTAAAGGAAGAGTTGTAATCAGTGGAATTGGTAAAAGCGCCATTATTGCTCAAAAAATCGTGGCTACATTAAACAGTACAGGTACGCCCGCAATTTTTATGCATGCCGCAGACGCTATTCATGGAGATCTTGGCGTAGTAAGGCAGGAAGATGTTGTGATCATCATTAGTAAAAGCGGGGAAAGTCCTGAAATAAAAGTATTGGTTCCTTTGGTTAAAAATTTTGGCAACCCCCTTATTGCGATCGTTGGCAATAAAACCTCCTACCTTGCATCAAGGGCAGATTATGTACTAAACACAACAGTAAGCCAGGAAGCCTGCCCCCATAATTTGGCTCCCACTTGCAGCACTACCGCCCAATTGGTAATGGGCGACGCCATTTCAATCTGTTTGATGGAATTAAAGGGTTTCAGCAGTGATGATTTTGCTAAATTTCATCCGGGTGGTACGCTGGGGAAAAAACTTTACATGAGGGTTTATGATTTGTATACCCAAAATGAAAAGCCTGCTGTATATGCAAACCAAAAACTGAAAGAAGTGATTATTGAAATATCACAAAAAAGGTTGGGTGTAACGGCAGTTATTGACCCGGAAAACAAAGTGATTGGCATAATTACAGACGGAGATATCCGGCGCATGATGGAAAAAGATTTTTCCCTGACCGAAATGCATGCAAGTGAAATCATGAATCACCACCCCAAAACGATAGAAGCCGAACAACTGGCTGTATCTGCGCTGGAAGCTATGCGTAATTTTGAGATCACCCAATTAGTGGTGGTAAAAAATAATCAATACGAAGGGATTATACACCTGCATGATTTGATAAGAGAAGGTCTGATATAAAAAAAAGAACATGTCAACAGCAAAAAAGAAAGGTTCAAAATATGTGGCAATTATGGCCGGCGGTATTGGAAGCCGTTTCTGGCCAATGAGCCGCACAAAATTTCCCAAGCAATTCCTGGATATCCTGGGAACAGGCAGAACCTTGATTCAACAAACATTTGACCGCTATAGTAAAGTGGTTGACGCGGAAAATATTTTTGTTATCACCTCGGAAGAATATATTCCGATTGTTAAAGAACAATTGCCGGCAATTCCCCATGAAAATATTATTGGCGAACCTTTTCGAAAAAATACTGCGCCCTGCATTGCATATATTTCATTCAAGCTATCCCAAAAAGATCCTGAAGCCTGTATGGTTGTGGCGCCGTCAGATAACCTTGTGATGGACAATGTGGAATTTGTGAAAATGGTTGATAAGGGATTCGATTTTGTATGTCATATCAATTCCTTAGTTACGCTGGGCATGAAGCCCACCTATCCCAATACCGGTTATGGTTATATACAACACGATTCCCTTGAAGCAGCTTCGGGCGTCTTTAAAGTAAAAACGTTTACTGAAAAGCCAAACCTGGAGCTGGCAAAAACCTTTATAGAGAGCGGTGATTTTTTATGGAATGCCGGCATATTTATCTGGAAGGTGAAAAATGTTCTTGCAGCATTCGAGAAATTTTTACCAGAAATGTATGAAGCATTTTCAGCAGATAAAGACAAGTTTAATACTTCTGAAGAAAAGGCAGCGATAGAACAAATCTACCCCCAATGCGCAAGTATCTCTATTGATTTTGGAATTATGGAAAAGGCCGACAACGTCTATGTAATTCCCGCATCTTTTGGATGGAGTGATCTTGGAACATGGAACAGCGCATGGGACAGTATGGAAAAAGACAACCAGGGAAATGCGGTGGCAGGCAAACATGTATTATTGATGGATACCAACCGCTCTGTTGTGCATGTTCCTGACAAAAAAATGGTTGTACTACAGGGCCTCGATGATTTTATAGTTTCCGATACACCAGATGTTTTACTGGTTTGTAAAAAAGAAAAAGAACAGGATATCAAAGAATTTGTAGCCGAAATAAAAAGAAATAAAGGCGATAAGTTTTTATAATAATAATCCTGTTAATACCGGGTTATTTACTGGATATCATCTACTGTAACGCATCATTGGTTAAATTGAATAAAAAACATCAATTGTATGGCCTCACCGATAGCCTTGCAGAATATACTGTTCATCGATATTGAAACGGTTTCCCAGCATCCGGCTTACGATCAAATGTCGCCGGAATGGAAACAATTATGGGATCATAAAAGTCAGTTCCTGTCCAGGAATAATGAATTCAATGACGCCTCCGCTATTTATGAAAAGGCGGGCATATATGCAGAATTCGGAAAAATTATTTGTATCAGTTGCGGAATTATCCAGGGCATAGGAACTGAAAAAAAAATCAGTTTAAAATCTTTTTATGGGGATGATGAAAATGATTTGTTAATCCGTTTTTCAGAAATGTTGGGCAGGTGGGCCTGCGATACAGGTAAATTCCTATGCGCTCATAACGGAAAAGAATTTGATTATCCTTATTTATGCCGAAGGCTGATCATAAATAACTTACCCATACCCGGTATACTGCAATTGTCCGGGAAAAAACCCTGGGAGGTTCCACACCTTGATACGATGGAAATGTGGAAGTTTGGCGATTATAAAAATTTTACGAGCCTGGCCTTGCTGGCTCATACTTTGGGAATTTCAACTCCGAAAGATGATATTGACGGAAGCATGGTTGGGAAAACTTACTGGAAAGATAAAAACCTGCAACGCATTGTTGTTTATTGTCAGAAAGATGTAATAACCGTAGCCCAGGTATACCTGAAATTAAACCAGGAAAGTTTGATTCACCAGGAAAATGTGGGTATTAAAGATTAAATATTATGGCCCGTACTAATTATAGCTCCGGAGTTAAGTGGGAGGCCCTAGTCGGCTACAGTCGCGCAGTTAAGGTTGGCTCTCTGATCGAAGTAACCGGAACAGTTGCAGTGAATGATAATGGAGAAATTGTCGGCGAAAATAACGCTTACGAGCAAACGCGATTTATTCTTCAGAAAATTGAAAGAATATTAATTGAAGCTGGTGCCGGATTAGATTCGGTTATCCGGACAAGAATGTTTGTAACGGACATCTCGCAATGGCAGGAGTATGGAAGAGCGCATAATGAATTCTTCAAAATCATAAGGCCTTGCACCAGTATGATAGAAATCAGCAGGCTAATCTCACCTCAATGCATAATCGAAATTGAAGCCACCGCAGTTGTGGATGAATCATGATATAATTTACTTAGCCGGAAGTATAAACTCCAAAGCCTCTTTCAGTAATTCAATTTTCATCGGCGCTTCCTTTTCTATTTTTAATATTTCATCGTCCACATGTACATGTGTACCATCCCAACTAATAGAAACAGATTTTGCTTTGATGGTTTGAAATCTAAAACTTTCATTATGACCATTAATCACTTCCAATATATAATCTGCAAACTTATCTTTTTCCGATTCCAGGACAATTACAACTTCCAGCTCTCCATCCCCGGGATCGGCATCCGGCGAAAGGCATAAATTAGGGCCCATAGTCCGGGTATTCATAACCTCCGCCAATAGAAATTTACCGGAATGATCTTTTCCATCAATTTCAAGATGACAGTAACGCGGTTTGTAGGAAAGGATTAACCGATGCATAAGCTTCAAAGCGAATTTTAATTTTTTTGCCGGGTCCTCAATTTCTTCTTCTTTGTTTTGCTTTTTCATTTCCATCATCAGGTAAGGGAAAATGCCGTAACCGAAAGACTCCAAAAAAAACATGGTTTTATCGCCACCTGTTAATCGACCCACATCAAATTTTTTAATCCGCGTTTTTTTCCAGGAGCTTATGATTTCTTTGGTTTCCCCGGTAACACCGAGTGTTTTGGCAATATTATTAGCGGTTCCTAAAGGCAGTACTGCAATTGGCCAGTGTTTTTCAATTCTTTTACGGGAAAGCAACCTTTCTGCAATATCCCTCACTGTTCCATCACCACCAGCTACTATTATAAAATCAGTTTCAGGTTCAACATCAAACCAATCCTTTTTCTTTGTGGATGAATATCTACATTCATATCCTTCGTTATTGATCATTGAGGTCAAATTCTTTTTATCATGTTCCTCATCACCGGCACCGGGGTTGTGAAACAGCTTGGCTATTTTCATTTCTTATGTTTAAGTAAAAGGAAATATAGATATAAAAATGTACCAAACTTTAACTGCTGGCATGATAATGTGGAAAGTTTGATTATGAGAATACTGATAACAAATGATGACGGCATTTACAGCCCGGGTATTGCTGCGCTGGCAAGGGTCGCAACAAAATTTGGAGAAGTCCGCGTGGTAGCCCCGGATGTTGAACAATCCTCCATGGGACACGCTATTACTGCCTCCCGACCTTTGTCCTATAAAAAATCCCCTATTCATTTTGAAGGCATCCACGCCTTCCGGGTTAACGGAACGCCTGCTGATTGTGTGGCATTGGGAACTCATTTATGGGCTAAAACAGATGTAGTTCTATCTGGCATCAACATGGGCCCAAATCTTGGAAATTCAATGTGGCACTCAGGTACACTGGCGGCCGCCAAACAAGCGGTATTACTGGGAATAAAAGGTATTGCATTCAGTACACCTGTAGGAAAAGATGAACCAGATTTTGAAAGTCTTGCATCTTATGTGGAAAAAACTCTTGAACTGCTACTTGAAAATGATGCCCTGGCATTATACAATGTGAATCTCCCCATGAATCCCCGTGGTATCAAATGGACCCGACAGTCTGTAAGATTGTATGATGGAAAAATAGTTCCTGGTATTGATCCGATGGGTCGCAAACATTATTGGTATACAGTAACACCCCTTGAACCCGCAGAAGAAGGAACAGATCGTTGGGCAGTGGAACATGATTTTGTTTCTATCACTCCTTTACGTCTCGATCTCACCAATGAAAAAGCATTATCAGCTGCATTGAAATCAATGCCTGCATAATGACTGGCACTGCATCCTGTTCTCTTTTTCAGGAATACACCATTGTCTGAAAAATTATCCTGAATTTTACCTGCATAATTTCTTTATATGCAACCCAGCTTCCAATCTAAATTACCAGATGCCGGTACTACAATTTTTACGGTGATGAGTAGCCTGGCCGCTAAATATGATGCTGTAAACCTGGGCCAGGGATTCCCGGATTTTGCTATGAGTGAAGAACTGATCAGTTTGGTAAATGCCGCTATGCAAAATAACTATAACCAGTATACGCATATGTATGGTTATCCGCTACTCAGAGATATGCTTGCAGAAAAAATAAAACTGCTATATGAAACCTCTATAGATCCAGAAACACAGATAACAATAACTCCCGGGGGGACATATGCTATCTATACCGCTTTAACTGCCACACTGCAACCGGGCGATGAGGTGATCATGTTTGAGCCGGCATATGATTGTTACCTCCCTACGATAAAATTAAATGGAGCCGTTCCTGTTTTAATAGGATTACAATTTCCGGACTATTCAATCAATTGGGATGAGGTTCGTAACAGGGTTAATGCAAAAACAAAAATGATCATTCTGAATTCACCACACAATCCTACAGGAGCCGTGTTGAATGAAGAGGATATCATCCGGTTGAAAGAACTGGTAAAGGATACTGACATCATTATTTTAAGTGATGAAGTGTATGAGCATGTTATATTTGATGATAAAAAACATTTGAGCATGCTGCGTTACCCTGAACTCTTATCGCGCAGCTTTATATGTTTTTCCTTTGGCAAAGTTTATCATTGTACAGGATGGAAAACGGGATATTGCATTTCCGCTCCGCAACTAATGAATGAATTTAGAAAGGTTCACCAGTTTAATGCATTTACTACGCATACGCCCACACAGGTTGCCCTGGCGCATTATTTAAAGAAGCCCGAACATTATATGACGCTAAACGCATTTCTACAGGAAAAAAGGGATTTCTTTTCCGACCTCATGAAAGAAACCAAATTCAAAGCGCTCCCTAGTTTTGGAAGTTATTTTCAAATATATGATTACCGGTTGATCAGCAATGAACCGGACCATGAATTTGCAAAAAGACTTACCCGCGAATATGGCGTGGCCACCATTCCTGTCTCCGCATTTTATCAATCAGGGGAAGATCATAAAGTGATCCGTTTTTGTTTTGCAAAAAAAGAAGAAACCTTAAAAAAAGCTGTTGAAAAATTAATGCAGCTTTAAGTCTCAAATAAATCCTTTGAATCTTTGGCCCCAGAATTAAAGCTTCCGGAAAATACTATTATAAAATTAATTTGGAATTACTTTAATCGTATATTTGCGATATACGTTTTATATACTATGGCATTTAATAAGAAAGAATCGTTTAATATCAAAGAACAAGAGCTGGCAGATTTTGCCAAAGCAATGAGCCACCCTGCAAGAATTGCTATTTTAAAGATATTAGCCCAAAGAAATGAATGCATTTGTGGCGATATCGTTAATGAGCTGCCTTTAGCGCAATCAACCGTTTCACAACACCTGAAGGAATTAAAAAATGCAGGTTTAATCAGTGGTACTATTGACGGACCCCGGTCATGTTATTGTATTAATTGGAAAGCCTTTGAAAAATTCAATGCCGGAATGAACAGTCTTTTTGATTCCCTTAAAATAAAAAATGAAAAAGCCTGCTGCTAACCCATAATCAAAAAATACTAAAAAATAGAATTATGCAAAACGAAAATCAATTAAAAGAAATAGTGAAAGAAAAATATGGTGAAATAGCCAACCAATCACTACAACAAAATTTAAGTTCCTGTTGTGGTGCTACCAGCTGCGGCGATGATATGTACAGTATTATGGCAGATGATTATTCAAAACTTGAAGGCTATAATCCCGATGCTGATCTCGGACTAGGATGTGGTATTCCCACAGAGTTTGCATTTATGAAGGAAGGTGATACGGTCATTGATCTGGGGAGTGGTGCTGGTAATGATGCATTTGTCGCCCGTCGTTTTGTAGGAGAGGCTGGCAAAGTAATCGGAATCGACTTTACAGAAAGTATGATCCATAAAGCAAGGGAGAATGCAGAAAAAACCGGTTTTAATAATGTTGAATTCCGCCAGGGCGATATTGAAAACATGCCGGTAACTTCAAACAAAGCAGATGTTATCTTAAGCAATTGCGTATTAAACCTGGTACCGAATAAACATAAAGTGTTCAGTGAAATTTACCGGGTGTTAAAGCCGGGGGCTCATTTCTCCATTTCAGACATTGTTTTGGATGGCGAATTACCAAATGATCTGAAGCAAGCTGCAGAAATGTATGCGGGATGTGTTTCAGGAGCTATACAAAAAAAGAATTACCTGGATATTATTAAAGAAGCTGGATTTGAAGATATTAAAATTCAAAAGGAAAAAAAGATCCATATTCCGGAAGAGATACTGTCACAATTTCTTTCACCTGAAGATGTAAAACTGGTAAATCAAAAAACAGGTATTTACAGTATCACCGTGTTTGCCAAAAAACCATCAAAGGATGATCGTAATTGTTGCGAACCAGCCAGTGGCTGTTGCTAAAACGTTTTGTCATGAAACTTGTTCAAATAAATAACAGCAGGGAAAAGGAATCGGTTTTACAAATGTTGCGCGATAATAATTTGCCTGCTGATGACCTCGGGGAAAATACTCTTTTGTTTGGATTTATGGATAATGAGTCATTAATGGGAACGGCTGGGTTGGAAATTTTTGACAGCTGCGCTTTGGTTAGGAGTGTTAGTATGCAAAAATCACTACAGGGCCAGGGGTTAGGAAAAAATTTATATTTATGATCTGGAAAAAATTGCAGTAACTCACAACATTCAATGTCTCTATTTGCTCACCACTACTGCTGAAGGATTTTTCAGTAAGCAGGGCTTTATTACAAAATGAAAGAAAGGATATACCTCAATCAATTAAGGCAATTACAGAATTTAGCAGCACATGTCCCGCGTCAGCCATTGTAATGCAAAAATTATTAACGCAGGCAAATGATAACTGAATGGCATAAGAACAATATGCGTGAAGCGGAATCTGAGAACACAGACATATTATTTATCGAATTCAACATTTATAAAAGGTAGTAACCGAATGAAATAAAGTATTTTGCTTTTCAAAAAGCCTTGATCATTCCGGATAAATTTTACAATCTCTATATATTACTTGCCATCCTGCTTGCAATTTCCGGATTGTTTGTGCCCCTGATGGATAATGATGCCGCTCATCATGCCAATATAGCATTAAGGATGTATCTGACCGGTGATTATGTTACACTTGCTGACCATGCAGGAGATTACCTGGATAAACCACATTTACATTTTTGGTTGGCAGCCGGTAGCTATCATTTATTTGGTGCAAATGAATTTGCCTATAAACTCCCATCTTTATTATTTAGCATCTTAGGTGTTTACTCCACCTACAAGCTGGGGAGTTTATTGTATAATCAACAAACAGGAAAACTGGCAGCCCTGATTTTAGTTACTTCCTTTTCATTTTTCCTGGCTATGAATGATGTACGTATGGATGCCATACTCACGGCCTGCATCATTTTTACAACCTGGCAGGGAATTGCCTGGGTCAACAAGAAAAATTTAAGCAGTATCCTGTTACTGGCTTTGGGAGCCGCCCTGGGCTTTTGCACCAAGGGCCATATAGCCTTGTTTGTTCCCGCACTGAGCATTTTTCTATACATCCTGTATAAAAAAAATTGGCCAACATTTTATCATTGGCATATCCTTATATTCTGTGTGGCCTTTCTCATATTTATATCACCTGTTCTTTATTCTTATTACTTACAATTTGACTTACACCCTGAAAAGGTTATCAGGGGTGAATCGGGTCGTTCAGGAGTTGCATTTATTTTATGGAACCAAAATATTGAAAGACTTTCAGGAGAAAAATTCAGCAGTAAGGCTTCAGGGGACCGGTTATTTTTCTTTCACACTTACTTATGGGCTTTTGCGCCATGGAGCATTATAGCTTATATAGCCCTTTTTACACGTTTAAAAAATATACGCCACAAAAAATATGAATGGGTAACTGCAGGAACCATTTTATTATTTTCAATCCTGATAACTTTTGCTGGTTTTAAACTTCCTCATTACCTGAATGTGATCCTGCCTGTATCATCATTATTAGTGGCAGCATTCCTGATAAATAACAGTCAACGCCCCTGGATGAAATATTTATTGATTACTCAATATATCGTATGCGCTTTAGCGTTAGTATTGCTAATCTTTATTAATTTTTGGGCTTTTACACCCGTTAATTACTGGGTTACTGCGGGTTTTATTTTACTGTTGCTATTGTCCATATATATTATAATCCACCAAAAACAACCCTTACAAAAATTAATTACTGTTTCAGTACTGGGGTTTTTTATGATCTTTTACCTGTTCAATCTGAATTTTTATCCTGCCTTATTAAAATACCAGGCAGGTAATGAACTTGCCGTTTTAACTAATAAAAAAATAAATGCATCAAACGTGTTTTACTGGCCGGGCGTTTACAGTTCTTCCTATGATTTTTATTCTGCTGAATTAAGAAAAGAATACGATTCAACCAGGACCAGGCTGCCTTCACCAGCCTGGATCATGATTCATCGAACAAACCTGGAAAAATTTACAAAAAGTGGATTACCGGTATATGAAATTACTGCCCACCCTGATTATGAAATAACAAGATTGAAAATGAGTTTCATTAACCCACGTACAAGAAAGGATAAATTAAATGAACTTCTCTTAATCAGGGTAAATTAATATTATAAACCGCCTGCAGCACTAATCTCCATCATGCGTTGTATTGGTTTTAGAGCTGCCTTTCTTAAATCTTCATCCATATTTATATCAGGTAGTTCATATTCCATACAGAGATAAATTTTTTCCAGTGTATTTCTTTTCATGTGCGGACAATCATTACAGGCACAACTGTTATCGGGAGGTGCAGGTATAAATGTTTTTTGGGGTGATTGCTTCATCATCTGGTGGAGGATGCCAGCCTCAGTGGCCACAATAAACTCCCTGGTATCATCCTTCTGTGTATATTTTAATAATCCGGTTGTTGACCCGATATAATCTGCCATGCGGAGAATAGGTTCTTCGCACTCTGGATGTGCAATAAGTTTAGCATCAGGATGACGCACTTTTAATTTAGAAATTTTTTCCAAACTAAAAATTTCATGCACCATACAGGCCCCATTCCATAATAGCATATCCCTTCCCGTTACCTTATTGATGTACGCTCCAAGGTTTTTATCCGGGGCAAAAATAATAGGTTGGGTTTCAGGAAAACTTTCAACAATCAATTTTGCATTACTGCTGGTGCAGATAACATCACTCAAAGCCTTGATACCGGCACTGCAATTGATATATGAAACCACCACATGATCGGGGTGCTGTTCCCTGAATTTTTTAAACAATGGCGGTGGACAGGAATCACTCAAAGAACAGCCTGCTTTCAAATCCGGTATAACCACTTTTTTTGTGGGGTTTAAAATTTTTGCAGTTTCGGCCATGAAGTGAACGCCGGCAAAAACGATCATGTCCGCATTCGTTTGCTCAGCCTGTTGTGCCAGACCCAGGCTATCGCCAATATAATCCGCCACATCCTGGATATCCGGTTCCTGGTAATAGTGCGCCAGTATCACCGCGTTTTTTTCCTTTTTCAATCTTTCAATTGCGGTAAAAAGATCCAGCGTGGGATCAATATCAAGGTCCATGAAACCAATAGCCTCAATCTGGCTTTTGGCATTTTGAAAAACTTCCGGAGATGTCTCTGTGTTCATGTTGCTAAAACTTTTTGAGAGGGTGTGCAATGTATTTTCTTTCCAGGCAACAATTTTAATTTTTTTTTCTTCAATGATACCGGCCTATATAATAACCCTAATATATTTTTATAAGAAAAAGCATATTATTATTACGGCTGTGAATTGGTGGATAATTATCCTGTTTTTATTTGGCAAAGTTAAATACAGTTCTTTATCCACACATAAATAGAACTAATTAACAATCCATTTCCCCGTCATTATTGAATTTTGAATAACTTTTCACCATGGTGTGTACAATCCATTAACAAAAAGTCTTTAAAGATTACAGAAAAGATAATGTTAATTGTTTCCGCATAATATGGAGTTAACTAACAAGGAAAAAATAAATCTGGCAGGTGATTAAACTTAACAGCTAATGGTTAACCTGGATGTCAACGTTCCACGCAGGGTTACCCACAATGTTTTAAACCCATTGACACAGCTATGTGGGAAAAATTAATGAGATGTAGAATAAAGCCATACAGGTTAACTCTTATAAACCATTCAATCCTCAAAAATAAAAAGCTATAATTTTACGATTCTCACTAAAAGAAACCAAATATGAAAAAATTAAAATGGTTATTGCTTGTTATTGCTTTTAGCCCATTCTCTTTTCTGTTTGCCAACGAAGGCATGTGGTTACCCCTGCTTTTGGAAAGTATGAATGAAAAAGAGATGAAGAGTATGGGAATGAAAATAAGTGCTAAGGATATCTATAATATAAATAATGGTAGTTTAAAAGATGCTATTGTAAGTTTCGGAGGATTCTGCACCGGTGAAGTGATTTCGGAAAAGGGTTTGATTCTTACCAATCACCATTGTGGTTATAGCGCTATTCAAAGTCATTCCACGGTTGAACATAATTTTCTAGAAACCGGTTTCTGGGCTATGAACCATGGACAGGAATTACCCAATGCGGGGTTATTCGCCACATTTATTGTACGTATGGAAGATGTGAGTAACGCCGCATTAAAAGGGGTTACAGAAAATATGGATGAAAAAACCCGTCAGTCTGTGATTGATAAAAACCTGGCACAGATCAGGGCTGCTGCTAAAAAGAATGATTGGGAAGATGTGATGATCCGTCCATTTTATGAAGGCAATAAATATTACCTGTTTATTACGGAAACCTATCGCGATGTACGGTTAGTTGGAGCACCCCCATCTTCAATCGGTAAGTTTGGTGCAGATACGGATAACTGGATGTGGCCTAGACATACCGGAGATTTTTCTGTATTTAGAATTTATGCTGATAAAAATAATCGCCCTGCGGAATATAGTGCATCAAACGTTCCACTCAAACCCAAAAAATCATTATCTATTTCTTTGGATGGTGTGGAGGAAGGAGATTTTACGATGGTATTTGGTTTTCCGGGTCGTACTTATCAATACCTGCCAGCCAGTGCTGTAAAACAACAGGCCGAAGTTTTAAACCCGGTAAAAATTAATATCCGCGATCAGGCATTAAAACAAATAGATGGTTTTATGCGCAATGATCCAAAAATTAAAATTCAATATGCATCCAAATTTGCGAGCACCGCCAATTACTGGAAGAAATGGATCGGTGAAAGCCAGGGATTGGAAAGGACCGGTGGCATTGAAAGGAAACTGGCCTATGAAAAAGAATTTCAAAAAAGAGTGGATGCTAATCCAGCCTTCAAACAAAAATATGGCAACGTATTGCCGGAGTTGAATAAGCTATATGCGGAGATGGAACCATTTGCCCTGGTGAGAGACAATTTTACTGAAGTTACCCGTAATACGGAGTTATTTACGGTTGTTGGGCTGATGAATACGCTTCACAGAACCTATAATAATAATGGAATTGCGGGGTACACGACTGAAAAAGAAAAAATCCTGAACAGGTTAAAAGGTTTTTATGCTGATTATAATGAAAAGGTTGATGAAGCTGTTTTTGGTGTGTTAATGGATACCTATTTTAAGAATGTGCCGGCTCAATTTATTGGAGACGAAGCCCTGGCCACCTGGAATAAGCAGGATGAATCTGGCGAAAAGCTGGCTGATTATATTTATAGCAAAACCCGCCTGACTGATGAATCCAAAATTAAAACATTGCTGGAAATGCCTGCTGATAACGCTATTGAACAATTGAGCCAGGATGAGGCCCTTCAGTTTGCCAATAGCCTGATTGCCAAATACAGCGAAACCATAACCGGAAAATTAAATGAACTGCAGTCATCCATCAATAATCTGCAGCGTATATATATGCAGGCCCAGCTTGATGTTTTTAAAGACAAAAGGTTTTACCCGGATGCCAACAGTACATTAAGATTAACTTATGGTAAGGCGAATAGTTATGAACCCAGGGATGCCGTGAAATATGAATTGTATACGGACCTGGATGGATTGATGGCAAAATATATTCCGGGGGATTATGAATTTGATGTTCCTGCCAGGCTGATCGAATTACACGAGGCTAAGGATTATGGCGTGTACGGTAAAAACGGGAAAATGCCTGTTTGTTTCATTGGATCAAATCATACCACAGGTGGCAACTCTGGCAGCCCGGCTTTGGATGCCTATGGTAACCTGGTGGGATTAAATTTTGACCGTGTTTGGGAAGGTACCATGAGTGATTATAGCTATGATGCCTCTATTTGCAGAAATATTATGGTTGATGCCCGTTTCATCTTATTTGTGATTGATAAGTTGGGTGGAGCTGGCCATTTGGTAAAAGAAATGAATCTTGTTCACCCTAAAAAAAATCAACCGAAGGCAAAAACGGCTAAATAGTCTCGCTTTAGGGGCTGAAAATCAATCCTCATGCTTGTTTAAGCGTTTGGGGTTGTTGTGTAATTACCCTATTTTTGCCATCCTTTTTTAAACCCTTTATATAATTATGTCAGTAATTCAAAGTATCCGGGATAAATATGCCAGGATATCCGTAGTCGCCATCGCATTGGCCCTTTTGGGATTTATTATGATGGATGCGTTTTCCGGTAGAAGTAACCTTTTTGGAGATAACGCTACTACCATTGGTAGTGTGGATGGAAACGATATTGATTATCTCGCGTTTGAACAAAAACTAAGGCAACAGGAAGCTTATCAGCAACAGCAGGGTTATCCGGTTGGATCCGCAAACCGCCAACAGTTATTAGAAAGTACCTGGAACCAGGAGATCAACCAGATATTATTAGAATCAGAATTTGAAAAATTAGGATTTGAAATAGGTAAAGGTGAACTGACGGATATGTTGTTTGGAAAAAATCCTCCACAGGACCTTGCCCAGCGGTTTACGGATCCCAATACCGGGATTTATGATGCAGCCCAGGCGCAGCAATTAATTAACCAGGTAAAAAACAGCCGGAACCAACAGGAGATAGACCAGTTGAATCAATACCTTGCCGGACTGGAATTTACCCGCAAAATGGAAAAATATTCCAGCTTATTAGGAAACTCCATACATTTTCCAAAATGGCTATTGGAAAAGCAGAATGCAGATGATGCTCAAATAGCCAACATATCCTATGTAGCCATACCTTATTCTTCCATTATGGATACTGCTGTTAAAGTTACGGATGCCGAGATTAAAGATTATATCAGCAAGCATAAAGAAGATTATCAGCAAAAAGAAAACCGCAGTATATCTTATGTAATGTTTGATGCTTCAGCTACCAGCGCAGACAGTGGCATTATTTTCCAGGAACTAACAGGTTTAAAAGAAGAATTTACTACCAGTGAGGATGCGGCTGTTTTTCTAAACCGATACGGAAGCGCAATAAAATATAATGATGGGTTTACCGGGCGTACACAAATGCAAACGGCTAACCAGCAAATGAGCATGCCCTATAAAGACAGTATTCTTAATTTAAACAGGGGTGAAGTTTACGGTCCATATGTTGACGGTAATTCTCATGTACTGGCAAAAATGATTGACATTAAAACCTTGCCCGATTCAGCCAGAGTTCGTCATATCCTTATTCAAACCATGGATCCGCAATCGGGAACTATGTTGCTGGATGATAGCACAGCGTCAAAAAGAGCAGACAGTATTCATACAGCCATAAGATCAGGTGCCAATTTTGAACAATTGGTATTGCAATATTCTAATGACCAGGGTAGCGTGGAGAAGGGGGGTGTGTATGAATTTTTTCCGCAGGGACAAATGGTAAAAACATTCAACGATTTTTCATTTGAAAATCCTGTAGGAACAAGCGGTGTAGTAAAAACAGAGTTTGGTTATCATATAGTGGAAGTGCTGGGTCATAAAGGTTCACAGCCATATTATAAGGTGGCTTATTTTGCCAAACCTATAGTACCCAGCAATGAAACTGAAAATGCGGTGAGTAATGCTGCCATACAATTTGCCGGTGACAGCCGCAACCTGGCTTCCTTTAATGCTAATTTTGATAAGCAATTAAAAGGCAAAGGCACTAATAAAATACTGGCCAGCAATATTGAACCGAATGCCTTTACGATTGAAGGCATTGGTACTTCGCGGGAACTGGTAAAGGAAATTTATAAAGCCGATAAAGGCGATGTTTTACAACCTATACGGGTAGACGATAAATATATAGTTGCTGCCATTACAGAAGTGAATGAAGAAGGCTTAGCCAGCCCATCCAGTGCAAGATCCCGTGTAGAGCCTGTACTTGTAAATCAAAAGAAAGCCGAATTAATAAAGAAAAAAATCGGAGCCATCAGTACGCTTGAAGCTGCTTCAACAGCATCAGGACAACCGATCCAAACGGCAGACAGCCTGAGATTAAATAATGCACAGAATCCGGCCCTGGGATTTGAAATGAAAGTTATAGGCGCGGCATTTAACCCGGCTAATAAAGGCAAAGTAATTCCTGAGGCTATTGAAGGGCAGTCGGGAGTATATATTGTACGGGTAGATAATGTTAGTGCAACTCCTGTTCAATCGGCAGATATTGATGCACAGCGCCGTAACCTGGAAATGCAAATGCGACAGCAGATGATGTATCGGAATAACCCGGCAGATGTACTAAAGAAGGCAGCCGATATTGAGGATAACCGGGCTAAATTTTATTGATTATTTTAAAAAATGTGTTAAAGGCTGCCTGAAATATTCTTGCAGCCTTTTTTTATAACGTGGTTTAAAAACAATGCTCTTAGCGATTTTGTTATTTTTGTAAAGATTATTTTATGAGCGATCCCATAGTAAATAAAGTGGCGGAGAGTGGTTTAATAACTTTAAACCTGGAAAAATTTTTTCCGCAAGGTGAAAAATTGGTATTTGACCTGAAGGACTATTTATTTATGGGTATGATTTTGAAAGAAAAAGATTTCAGAGAATCCCTTAAAAAGATTGATTGGGGAATATATAGCGCCAAAAATGTAGCCATTACCTGTACTGCGGATGCCATTATACCTGTATGGGCTTATATGCTGGTAGCTTCCTACATACAACCTTATGCCGCGGATTTTATAATGGGTGATGAAATACAATTACACCGTTATTTATTTCAAAAAAACCTGTCTGCTATTAATCCTGGTGAATATAAAGATAAACGCGTGGTTATAAAAGGCTGTGGCGAAACCCCGATAGATGATTTTGCTTACGCGGAAATAACCAAAATACTCAGGCCACAGGTTAAAAGTATTATGTATGGGGAACCTTGCAGTACTGTTCCTATTTTTAAGCAATCACCTGTTAAATCAATTTGAAAAGGGTAAAAAATTACTGGCCTTGTTTTTGACTTATTACAATTTTTTATAACCCTGCTTCTGCCATTTAAACAACCGCTTATTACGTTTAAAATGAACTTAACATAATTGCAATTAATGATAAAGAATTTTACACTGGTAGTATTGGCAACTACTTTACTATTTATTAGTGGTTGTACAAACAGTGATCAACCGGCAGAAGATGTGCAGCCCGAAGAGCAAGTGGTTCCCGAACCTGTTGAAAAAATTTCAGATGTTGACCGGCTTCCTTTATGGCAAAATTATATGGAACAACAGTTTCCTGAATTTACTGAAGATCAGTTCAATGCCACTTATACGGTACCGTTAGAAACCTTTCAGCCTTACCCGGTCAATGAAAATGAATTTAACTTCTTTAAGCCGTACATGGCATACAATACAGACAGTACCAAAGCTATAGATATTTATAGTTACAGCTCTGTAATCAGCGAAAAAGGAGGTCAACGGGTATATATCAATGGTGGTCCGGATGCGCAGATAAACCTGGTGAACCTGGAAGAAAAGACATCTCAACGCCTTTTTTTTAGTGGTCCCATGCTTTCTTTTTGGGATGCGCAGTGGATAGACAGCAATAAAGTAATTGTTGCTGGTACAGAAGAAAAAACCCCGGTGTACTGGATCATAGATCTGAATCGTAAAAGCATGCAGTTGTATACAATGGAAGGAAAAGAAATGGATACATCCATCAGCAGAGAAGGCTTTTTACGTCGCAAAATGCCGGATATTATTATTCCTGATTAAAACCAACCCCTTTTTTTAAAAACGATTAACATTAATATAGGGATCAATAACATGGCTGCAACGGTAGAATAAAATGCAAGCGGTTGATGGGAAAAAGGGATCCTGTCAAAATTCATCCCGAAGATTCCACCAATTACGGTTGGGGGTGCCAGTAAGACGGTCACGATTGCCATTACTTTCATCACTTCGTTCATCCTGAGGTTAACATTATTGATATAAAGATCCTGCATGCTCATCATCACATCTCGATAGTTCTCACTCAGGTCATAAGCCTGCACAATATGATCGTAAACATCTTTGAAATATTTATTGGTACGTTCCTC
Source organism: Chitinophagaceae bacterium (assembly GCA_013696395.1). Lineage (GTDB taxonomy): Bacteria > Bacteroidota > Bacteroidia > Chitinophagales > Chitinophagaceae > JACCYQ01. The sequence goes on along the minus strand of JACCYQ010000035.1, from coordinate 4,181 downwards.
CAGCAATTCATTTTCACTCCTGATAAATCCATTCGTCAGCTCCCGGACGGGGGCCAGATTTCTTTTTAAAACGATCAATTCCTTACGAACCTGGTTTATGCGTGCCAGCGATCTCTTTGAATGACGGCGGATAACTTCTTCTTCCAGGTCCTCGATCTGGTCCCCAATTTTTTCCATCACCACAAAATAATTATCAACGATAAGATCCAACAGGTTGTATAAAAGGTAGTCAGCACCTCTTTCCCGGATCTTGCTCCCGGGCATTTTTAACCGGTGTCTCAAAGGATTAAAAACATCACGGGAGGCATCCTCCTGGAAAGAGATCACGAAATCTTTTCCAAGGACAATGCTGATCTGTTCTACTTCAACTGATCTCCTTTCCGAATTGAAATAAAGCATATTCAACAGGCAAAACATAATGCCTTCCACTTCATCCATTTTGGGCCGCTGATGTATACTTAAAATATCCTCCACAACCAATGGATGTATTCCAAAATGTCCGGCAATAAGTTCCGTATCCGTTTTTCTTAATCCATTAATATTGATCCAGCTGATGCGGTTATTGTTTACATATGGGAGCGCTTCACTTACGTTTGACAGTTCTTTTTCAGCAAGTTCCTTTTGATTATAATCATAAACATAGATCTGTACTTCAGTAGCCTCTTCTCTTGTAGGAATTATCGTAGGATTAATGTGCAGGATCTCCTTGGTTCGCTGGGAACCGAAGATGGGCTGTATCAGCGATTTCAACATTTTATCCGGCCGGAGTTCTTTAAGCATGTAAATGGATGGTTAAATTATTTTTATCGGGAAGTTGAATTTATAATCCATTGTAATATTCCACCACATTCACATAATCAGCATCAGTTTTTCCTTCCATATCGCGCCGTTTTATGAAATCAGCAATTTCGATTTTTTTGTCCTGTAATATCTCCGGAATTTCTTTCCATTTTTTTACCGGGAAAGCAGCTTGCTTATAAACCAACAGGTATTGTGGTTTGGTTTCAATTTGCTGTTCCGTTGTGCTGGATCCATAAAGCTTATTCTCTCTCATAATTTTCCGGTTCAGTTTATATAATGAAGCATTTCCCTTCACTATCAACTGGTACCATCCATTGTTAATATCATTGTTTTCCCAGAAAGCACTGTTCACAAAATGATGACTATTTCCCGTAACCGTGTCCGTTAGTACCACTCCTTTCAGTTTTGCCTGTATGATCATTGCTTTATCATCTTCAGCCCTGAAGTGAATATCGCCTTTCAGCATATCAATTTTCAGGTACAGGCCGGTATAGCCGGTTCCATCGTCAAAATAAACGGTTCCCTTCATCCAGTTGTCTGAGTAAAAGGGTGTGCCTTCAATAACTTTTACATATTGCAGGTTTGAAAAAGGTTCATTGCCAACTATATAAAAATTCTGCCGGATGATGTTTATGTTTTCCGGTTTACTAAGATCAACCACCCGTTGGGCAGCGGCATCAAGGCCAGCAGATATAATAATTAATAAAAAAAATTTTTTCATAATATATTATTTGTGTTTGTCTATCATTTAATTTGATCTAGTTCCTGAATATGGATGGTTTAAATATAATGCGCACACGGGTAAGCTGAATGTACTACCTTTTGTGCACGGTTTTTTTACCACTTATAAATAATATTAATATCGTGCCCCGGCATTCTGTTTCTATCTTTATTGTTAAGGCATTTTAAAGGGTATGCATGAAATTAAAAACCTTACTAAACATACCGCGGTTATTAAAGGATTCCATGAGGTTGCTGCAAAAAAACGATCCGTTGAGATTGGCGGGCGCCACAGCCTTTTTTACAACTTTTGCGTTACCAGCTATCCTGGTTATCCTGATCCAGGTATTAGGCCTGGTATTTAAGCGGGAGCAAATCAGCGATAATCTTTTAGAGAAGATAAGTTCTATAGTTGGTAAACAAACAGGGCAACAGGTTACTGAAACTTTAAGTGGATTTACCCAACTCGCTGATAACTGGTTCATTACTATTGGCGGATTTCTTTTTTTAATTTTTGTTGCCACCACCTTATTTGTGGTTATCAAAGGTTCCTTAAACCAGTTATGGGGTGTGCGGTTACTGTCTCATCCAAAATTGGGCTTCCGCCTGAGGATCCGGATACGATCCCTGCTGGTAATATTGGTGGCTGGTTTATTATTTATTATTGGCTTAATGGTTGACAGCCTGCAGTTATTCCTGGGTAATTCATTGAGAGAGTATTTACCTCAATTGATGCCTGTCTTATTATTGGTTTCGAATATATTTATTTCGGTGGTTATAGTAAGTGGCTGGTTTATTATTTTATTCCGGTTTCTCCCGGATGGACATCCTACCTGGAAAGTGGCAATTATCGGGGGTTTGTTTACCAGCATTTTCTTTAACCTGGGAAAATGGATTATCAGGTTCCTGCTGTCCAATGGCAACCTGGATTCATTGTATGGAGCCTCGGCTTCCGTAGTATTATTATTGCTCTTTGTATTTTATTCAGCATTGATCTTTTATTTTGGCGCGGCTTTCACAAAGGTTTTGAGCAACTATATAGGTGAGCCCATCAGGACATCCTCGCATGCGGAAAAAAGTGATTAATTTATTTTGAGTGGTGATGAAAAAGTTCTAGGATTTTAAAACTTATCTAACCCAATATTTCCATAATGAGATGCAATGGCCATGATGATGCAGGAGATGATCACACCCAGGCTAACGGCCCAAAATGCTTTCTGCCGGTTAATCTTAAATATGGCGGCCGCAATGGTACCCACATAAGCGCCGGTTCCGGGTAAAGGGATCATCACAAAAAGCATTAATCCCCAAAAACCATATTTTTCTATGCTATTGCCGGTCCGCTTTTTAGCGATCCTTGAAATGCGGATAACCCCCTTTTTGTAGTGGCGGTTTGGCCAAAAACGAGCGTTAAAAGTATCGATCAGCAACATCAGTAAAGGGTATATCATTAGATTCGCTCCCAATCCCACAATAAATGCCCATAAAAAAGGCACATCATTCAAAATAGCGTAGGGAATTCCAACGCGGGCCTCCCCCAGTGGTGAAATACTCAATAAAAAAGTAAATAATAAAATGTAGAACATAAAAGTGAGTAGAAGCCACGCAAGCTACATAGGATTAAACAGATAAAATATTATGCCGGAATGAATTAACGTTTTGGTAAAGAAACTGGTATTTGGCCCGGGATATTTTTTTAAAGAAACCATTATCCAGCAAAAATATCCCGGATGGTTATCCCCACTCCATTCCATTCAAAGAAAGCTGCATGGTTATTTCGGCAAATGTGCAATAAGTTCTATTTCCAGTTTGGCGTAGGGCATAAATAGCCGGCTGATCTGTATCCAGGTTGCGGCCGGAAAATCATTTTTATAAAACACTTTCCGGATTTCGTTATGGCTTTTCATGGCTTCAATATCAGTGGTATAAAGGTTCTCTTTTACAACATGTTGAAATCCTGCGCCATAATGAGCAAGGGTTTTTTGCAGGGTGGTGTACAGATTTTTGATGCCGGCAGGCGTTATATCCAGGGCCACCGTACCCGAAATGTAAATTACATTATCCACTTTGATCGCCTGCGCATAACCGGAAGCCGAATCCTGTTCCACGCCGCCAAAGTGAAATTTTTCTTTTTGTATGGGAGCTTGCTGTGCTGTTGAAATCTGTTGAATAGCCAGCAGGCAAACCATCATCAATGCTAATTGCAAACGTTTCATATTTGTATTTTTTGGTAAAATAATGATCTGCTTTGCAGCATAAAATTAAATCTGGATGACCGGTTATTGCAGTGTAAGAACAAGGGGAGGCTGCGTAAAGTGCCTTCCGTTTTTTACAGGATCATGAATTTTTTTGTCCCCCGTTTGCAAATCATACCCGCTCATCTTTCCAGCTCTTTGCGGTCCCAGCCAGCCAGGTTGGCCGCGGCTGCATAACTGCTTTCCAAAAACTCCACCAACATTTTTGCGGGATCTGCTGATTGCCTCACCGCTTCATAAGGCAACAGGAACTCTCTTAATTGCTGATCATAATAAGCTTCTCCCGGATGGATCACTACTTCATTAAACCCGGATGGTTCGGGATAGATGTAGGCATAATAAGCGGCAAAAGGTAGTGCGGCATTCCCCGGCCAGAAGCCTGCACTGCAAACTTCGTGGCTATAA